>NZ_RCMB01000005.1 GCF_011319465.1 Candidatus Nitrosotalea sp. TS | reverse complement strand
ATTGAAAAACGGGTGTGCCCGAGCCCGCATGTGGGTGATGTATCACTTCAGTTACTCTTGATCTTGCAAGCTTTAGCATCTCTTCAAGTGTAGCACCAGAGCCTATTCCTCCATTGCCAGAGTATGGCCCTCCCACCCCATTGTAAAACGGATTATAGCTTGTCGAGCCTGCACTGCTTGGTATTTTTTGCATTTCCTGCACGGGATTTGATTGCATTATACTGCCAGTTCCCTGAAGCGCCATAGTTGCAAACCATGAGCCAATTGCAGAGACTCCTACTGCGCCAAATCGGTAGATTGACTTGAACGACTTTAGCAGCGATTTGCTTGACCTGGCTTTTTCTGAGAACTTTGAAGGAACAATTACAATTGCAAATTTTGTAGCGCAAGTAATATTTCATGTCATGGGCTTTTGTGTTCTTGCCTATCTTCGATATCTCAATCAAGCCTACATCCTGCATCTTTTTGACGTGGTATTTCACAAGTTGTAGCGAGAATCCAGTCGTTTGTGGCAATCTCATTTGCCGTAAGTATATGGATCAAATAGCAATTTCAATACAGTTCTGCTAGTATCAGTTACCAGAACCTCGCCTAGTACCCTGAGTCTTTCGTCATCTGCATCGTAGATGCTTACTCTCTCCTGGAACTGGCTGCCTTGATTTTTCACTGGTCATTGTAAATGTACAGTACTATATCTACACGATACTATGTAAAACCTTTGATGAAATCTGGCTTTCATCAAACGCTAAATCCAAAATTTGCGTATTATACTAACATGACAGAAACTAGAATAGCTCTTGCAGGCACTCTGCTTGCAGTCTTTGCTGCAAGTGCGCTCATGCCACTGGCATTTGCGCAAACTTATCCCCAAGGGTCAAACACCGGCATGACCCTTGAGCAAGACCTAAAACTTGCAAGAGAGCGAATTGAGGAAGTCAAGGCACACCCTGGCGCAGGTTCTGGAACGCCATATCTTAGCGCAAGCGGAGTGGTTGGAGCCACAATAATATCAGGAGGAATCTTTGGCGGAATTTTTGTTGCCTTTGTAGTCAGGGCAAAGCAGATAGAAAATAAGAGAGCCCAAGATAACCTGCTCCGATAACTTTTCCCTTTATTTTTATTTTTGTTACTGTAAGATACAGAGTTTTCATTGTCTAAATTTTACCCTATAAAAGACAATCAATGATGTAATGCCAATCAATAGAACGGGAACAGCAAATGGAAACTCGGGAACTAGATAAGTACCATAAATATACATGATGCTTGTACCATTTTCAAAATCAATCTCAAGTGTTCTTGTGTTGTTGCTTGTCTGCGATTCATGATAGACTACCGGTGTTGTCTTGTCCATCATTTTCCAGTATTGTACAGTAAAATTCTGGTCATTTCCCTCTCCATTTATAGAATCAATTAGTTTTCGCGGAAGTACAAGGTGCAAGTGTCCATCACCCAGGGTTGTCTCGATTCTTAGTTTTAATGCGTTATCTGCAGGATCTGCCGTGATGTCAAAGGCGCCATTGGTTATGTTATACGGCACAGGATAGTAAGCAGTATCGTTGATTCTTACCGGAGCGACACCCTGCCTGTCATAGCCAGCATCTTTTCCATAGTGGATTCCTTGAATAGTTATGACATTGTCTTTTCCCTCTGTTACAGGCAATGTGAACACCCTGTCCCCTTGAGAGTCAAGATGCTCTATCAGTGGTATGCTATCCCTCAATCCTGAATACAATGTTGTGGTATCATTTATGGTCCCGACAAAATCCATGAGTTCTGAAGGTATTCTGATTTTAAGTGTGGCATCATGTGATGCATAATATCTCACGTCTAAAAGGTTTGATATCGGATCTACATCAATGTAGGAAATCTCTCCGCCATCAAGATGGTACGGAATGACAAATGTGCCAAGCCTTGGGTCATCAAGCTTGTATGACACGTTTGTCTCGTTGTTTTGTTCCACAAGCAGAATGCTAGAGAATTTTCCTGACATGTTTCCATCTGTACCGTCAAGTCCCATCATGTATCTTCCTGAAGATGCATTGTAAGGTATCGTAAAATTTGTATTAAAAATGCCAGTCTTGTCTGCCTGTGTTGTCATGTCTTGAATTGAGAGAACCCCTGCATGAATTTGAATGTCAGAATATGGCAGGCGCCTGTTGCATCCATCCTGTACAATTCCAGTGAAATTTAGCCGCTCTCCCTGATGATATATTCCAAATCCTGGAATTCCTGAGAACTGGACAGGGTCAGCAACTGCCATGCCGACAAACATGTGGTCCATAGTGACTTGCTTGGCGCCTGCAGGAATATCAAATGTTAAAGATATGCCGTTGAAGTTGGATGACTGGCTGAACTCTTCGGGCATAATTTTGTCGGTGCCTACCATAAAGTCCAAGGAATTATGGATATCGCCCACTTCTCTGCTTGCAAGACAAAATATGTTTTCTGCAGCTTCATTTGACATTGATACTGACATGGAACCGTTTTGCGTTTGGCTGCTTGTGATGTCAAGATCAAGACGATTATCATAATAAGAGCGAAAATGGGCAGATATCCCGTTTACCGATACGTTTGTGCCTTTGTAATCAATTTCATATTGTGTGCCGTTGACTTGAATCAATGATTTTTCCACATCGGCTGATGCAAAACCAATGCCACTAGAAATAATTCCAAACATTGCAATGATAAAAAAATACAAGATTTTCATTGTCTAAATCTTATCCTGTAAAATATAATCATTGATGTAATCCCTATTAACAAAATTGGAACGGCAAAGGAAAATTCTGGAATTGGTACTGTGTTTTGTTCCGCGAAAACCCATTTGTTTCCATCAAACTGCCATGTTCTGGAATCGTTGCATATATCGGTAAGTGCTGGAGTTTGTGATATGTATTGAGTTCCATTGTACTGGTAAACAGCTGTCAGTGTAGTGTTTTCAGTATTGAGGGATAACGGCTCATCTATGGCCATAAATCCATAGGTACAACTTTGGTGTGGCAACATGATAAGATATGGTGCTATGCTTGGAGGATTTGCAACATGGTATGGAAGTGCGGGTCCAGAATAATCTGACTGCCAGCCTTCTTTGTACGCATATATCTCAAAATGTGACGCGGTTATAGGCGTATCAAGTCTGTTGTAAAGTGTTATCCATTGTTCACCGTACTTTGTATGAACATCTTGTACAGGAGCGCCATCGGCATGAAACCCGGATGCAATTACACATGGATTGGTCAGGTTGTTTTCTACATGTATTGGCTCACAGCTTCCACTTCCAATATAGTGTCCACATGCAACCTTGTGGTTTGGAACCAGATTAACTGCACAGCCTTCCCCCACACCAGCATCTTCACATGTAGTATCATCAGGAAGTATTTTGAAAGGATCGTTTAGCTCTACCTGCGTAATCGCAATTGGAGATATGAAGTTCGAAGAATTTGTCACATTTTGTGCAAAAGCAGTATTAAAAGCCAATAGTACAATTAGCAAAAATGCAGTTACTAGAAGGTACAATGATTTCATTTTATGATTTTATCTTATGTTACAACTATATTCATTGTCAAAGGCTCAGACAGGGTACCGCAGGCAACAAGGCAAGGCCAATCAAAAATCTGCGCGGTGTATGTCCCATGTTTGGTTGGAGTCCAAGATTGTGCAGGACTCATGGATTGATTAGGTTGCAGTGTACCTGTCATCCAGTTTAACATTACAACTTTTCCGTCACTGCCCAATACTTGAACGATATAGGTAAACGGTTGTTTGACATCTTGATTGTTTGTGATATCTGCAACAAGTTGTATCTGTTTGTTTACATTAGTATTCCATACCTTCGTAGAAGATCCATAGCTTTGTTGTTCAGCATAAACGAGATTGAGTGGAGAGATAGTCAATATCAAAAAAACTGATGCAGTGTATAAAGCAGGTTTCATCATAACATGGTGTTTGTTGCTAGTTTAAAAAAGTGGCGTATTTTTTGTTCTAATTTTTGCAACCGATTGCAGTTATTTTTGAATTCAGCGATACCAGCTCAGAAATCTAGAGAATCTTTTCAACTTCATCTATCGTTCCAAGCGGCAATGAACACGTAAAATCCTTGCAGACATAGACCTGCGTCTTTGCCTCGACAAATTCTTTTCCTGCAAAAAATGGCAGCGATTGCAGTGCCTTGAGATTTTCTGAAGTATATATTCCCACAAGTATTGATTCTGGAAGAAATTTCTTTTCAAGCCAAGTGCATAGTTCCTTGTTGGTATAGTTTATCATGGTAATCTCAATTGGTTTTTGCAAGTACATGTAGATTACATTTAAAAGTTGACCAAAACCAAATGGGTTTTCTGCAGCCATCGTAGAAAGTGATTCCATAATCTTCATCGAGGCATCAAGGTATCGCTTATCCTGTGTGATATGATACAGCCTCAATAATGCCCCTGCTGCAACAGAATTTCCAGACGGAAGCGACAGGTCATAGATGTTCTTGGTACGTATAATCAGCTTTTCGTGATTGTCTGCAGTGAAAAAGAAATTCTTTTCGTTTTCATCCCAAAAATGTTCCAGCAGGTAATCTGCATAATGTACTGCAAGATCCAGGTATTTTTTGACAGGTTTTGCTTCAAAATAATCAAGCAGTGCAGTTACAAAACATGCGTAATCGTCAAGAGTATGCCCTAAGTTTTGCCTGCCCATCTTTGTAGGTGTGTAGTAGTTCCCCGTTTTCTATCATTTTTTCTTCTATGAATTTGATGCAGTTTTCTGCAGCCTTGAGAAAACTATCATTTTTTGTAACCCTGTATCCTCGCAGAAAACCCGTTATCATCAATCCATTCCAGCCGGTGAGGATTTTCTCATCTCTGCCAGGTGCCACGCGCTTGTTTCTTTCCTGCAAGAGTTTTTCCTTGCTTTTTTGTATAATGTCTCTTGCTTCAGATTCAGTCTTGCCATATTGAAATGCTACAGAAGACAAATTGATGTTATTATGCAGTATGTTATGCCCTTCAAAGTTTCCTCCATCTACAACATCATAGTATAGACAAAACAGATCAGAGTTGCTTCCAAGTATTTCCCGAATCTCACTTTTTTTCCAGACATAGTATTTTCCTTCTTCGCCTTCAGAATCTGCATCCTGTGCAGAGTAGAACCCGCCGTCAGGTGATGTCATCTCCTTTAAGACATATTCTAGTGTTTGATTTACCACATCAAGATACTTTTCATCCTTTGTTATCTGATAGGCTTCAGCATAAACAACTGGTAGCAGTGCATTGTCATACAGCATCTTTTCAAAATGTGGCACATGCCACCTGGAATCTGTTGAATACCTGTGAAACCCTCCCATGATTTGGTCATATATTCCCCCATTTGCCATTTTCGTCAGAGTCTTTAACGTGAATTCTTGAAACTTTGAAATTCCAGAGAGTTTAGAGTATCGCAACATAAATGACAAATTCGCAGCGTTTGGAAATTTTGGTGCACTGCCAAACCCTCCATTTGTCGGATCCCCAAGTGAGAGCAAGTTTACAGCCGCTTCATCAAGCACTGATCTGTCCAATTTTGATGGAATGGTGATTGACTCTGTTTTTTGCAGCGAGTTGACAAAGTTTTCTGACGCAGATTCTACATCATGAGGTTTCTCCTTCCAGGCTTGTGCAAGCTGTCGTGTGACGCTTCCAAATCCTGGCCTTCCATAGCTGTCAAGCGGTGGAAAATACGTTCCAACATAAAATGGCCTCTGGTCTGGCGTAAGAAACACGCTAAGAGGCCAGCCGCCGCTGCCAGTCACTAGCTGGCACACCTTTTGATAAATATCGTCAATGTCTGGTCGCTCCTCTCTGTCGACTTTGATGTTGACAAAGTTCTCGTTCATTATTTGTGCAATCTCTTGGTTTTCAAAAGACTCGTGAGCCATAACGTGGCACCAGTGGCATGCGCTATAGCCCACGCTAAGAAAGATTGGCTTGTTCTCATCCTTTGCTTTCTTTAGTGCCTCATCAGACCACGGATACCATTGTACCGGATTGTGCGCATGCTGTAAAAGATACGGGCTTGACTCATGGATTAGCTTGTTTGGTTCCACTATCTCTAGAATTGAAAATGCCTATTTGTATTGTTCTATATTATTTCCAGTCTGACATATTTTTTCAAATATTAAATAACACAGCACAAATTATTTCAGTTATGAACTGCAAGCGCTGTCACCACACTGATTCCATACATGAGCCTTCAAGTGAGAGTCATTCATTTTTAAAAGCTGGAAAATGTCTGATACCAAACTGTACATGCAAGCAATATCTTGATCCAATAGATGAGATTGACGAAGAACTAGTCTAGCCTTTATTTTCCTGTAACGCTAATGCCTACAGTTTCATTTAGGTCAACTGATTTTGATACTCCTACAGTCGCAGTTGAATTCATTGCAACTGTTGTGGATGCTGTTGCATTTACAGTTGTTTTCGAAGAGGTGTGGTTAGATGGTACAGTTGCAGTGTTATTTGCAGTGACAGCAGAAATTGCAGGGTTTGATAATGTTACCGTGGTTTTATTTGCAACAGCAGAAGTAGCGTTTGGTCTAGTCGACATTGTTACAGTTTGATTTGTTGCAATAACTGCAGTCTTGTTTGTTGTAATAGTTGTAGTTTGGTTAGTAGGCGGTATAGTAGATGTTGCATTGGAACCGCTGGAGCTTGCAGCAGGCGTTGTTTGATTGGCTTGTACATGAGAGGCTGGCGGCGGTGGTAGCACCATGGTGTAATTTGCCACAGGTGTACTAGAGTTTGTTACCTGTTTTAGATTATCAGTAAACGAGGTGGTAAAAATCATTATTTTGACCTCTTGTCCTTGTATCTGACTTTCTTGTTGTTGCTCATAAGCCGTAGCGTTGGCAAGTGAAGCTTCGCGTGAGCCTGATGTCAGTTTTGCCCCAACTGCCAGATTATAGTTATCAAGTACAACATTGTAGCCAGTTGTCGGAGTTTGTAGAAACACTTCGGCACCTGCCATTTGGTTTAGATTGTAATCTTTAGAGCCATTGAAAACTAGGACCTGCATTGTAGAGCCTGGATTTTGTGCCGCATCTTGGGTTTGCAGCTGGTGTGCAGCATCAAGTGTGGCTGCAGAATCCAGCATCCTCAGTTTTGCACCAACCGGTTGTGATACATCAAAAAGAACAATATTGTAACCTGACTTTGGTGTCATGGTATCTACTTCTTGTAGTGCCATTATGTTAGACGAGAAATGATAATTGCTTGCCAGATTCCACGAAAGCAATCCAATTGCCACAAGAGATACCGAAATTACTATCATCGAATAGCCCACTTTTCTATAGTTGTGAGGATTCTTGTCTCTTAGAACTGGCTTTGGTTTGTCTGCAGGATCATTTGCAATTGACATTTGTTGTCCAAAAAATAGGTGCTGAATTTATATCTTTTATTAATGAGCCGTCTTGCCGAGTCACAAAACATGACAATATGGTTCCAGCCGCAAGATTGCTATCCAGAATTGAAGCTTTTTTCCACTTTGAAGATCTGAAGTGTGAGTAGATCTATTGCTTTTTTTAGGTGCTCAAATTCATCTACGAGATGTTTTTGATTTTCAACTATGCCCTTCAGTACTACAATCATGGATTTTTTGGATTTATCATCAGACGCTGCCTCTAGTGCATTGAGTTTTGATTCCAGTATATCCAAGTCCTTTTGCATTTTCTTGCCGTGTGCCTTTTCCACAGTTAGGCTCTGCGTACATCATATATCAAGATAAAGTTAAAAGTTCAGGCTCTGAGCAAAAAATTGTGATTGAAGAAAAACTTGCCTTGCTAAATATTTCACTTCCAACACCACCCAGGCCCGCAGGCTCGTACGTTCCTGTTGTAAGGACTGGAAATCTTGTATTTGTCTCAGGCCAGATTCCAGTAAGAGACGGCAAGGTGGAATTTCATGGTAAAGTTCCTACAAATATATCAATAGAAGTTGCACAGCAAGCAGCCAAGCTTTGCATCATAAATGTCCTGGCACAACTCAAAGCAGAGCTTGGAACACTAGACAAGATTTCAAGAATCGTGCGAGTGTCAGGATTTGTAAACAGCGCGCAAGACTTTGTTGAACAGCCCAAGATAATCAATGCCGCCTCTGACTTGTTGTTTGAAATATTTGGAAAAAAAGGAAAGCACTCCAGAATTGCAGTTGGAGTTGCAAGCCTTCCGCTAAACTCTACTGTTGAGATAGACTTGGTGGCCGAAGTCAGTTAAGCTTTGAATTGAATTTTTTGACGAATTGTAAAATTTTTTCTTTTGGTATGACTGCACCGCATGCCTTGTCGTGCCCTCCACCTGAACCGCCAAGATCTGTTGCAAGCTGGTTGACTATTCTTCCCAGATGTACTTTGCATGATCTTGAACCTCGGATAGATACTGCATAAATCCCCTTTTCTTCTCTGAATTTGTATGACACACCAACGTCTTTTCCTGACATGCCCAAGACAAAATTAACCACCATACTTGCGCCAGAATCTGTGACTTCCATGTAAGCCAAGTTCTTCATTTTCTTCATGTTGTCTTTTACCTTTTGAATTACACCGGAGATTCTTTCTGCTTGTATGCGTGCAAATTCAAAAGTGTTTGGAATATCGTGCGGATATTTTAATTGGCTGAGCTCATCAACAAGATACAGCAGGTACTCGCCGTCTTTTTGGTGGCTTACAATAGTAAATGTAAGAACTGTTGCCTCAAGCAAAATGAACTGTCTGTCAAATCTTTGGAGTAGTTTTGAACCCAGCGGCCTGTCCTCCATGTAATCTGTGACTGCAGAACAGGCGGCAATCAGAGAGCTGTGATCATTTAGCTTGGACTTGAATGCGTTATAGACCTGGACGGTTGTACATTCGTTTACTGTATGAATCAAATTGACTTTTAAGGCCTTGATTTTTTTCTTTATTCCGTCTTCCAGATCATGATGATCAATGTATGTCACTGAGACACGCTTTTTTCTCAATTCCTTTAGGAGTTCAACGAACTGGTCCTGGTTTGTTTTGCTAAGACCCAAATCACATATGTATACCGTTTTTATTGATTCGTCATTTCGTAATTGTTCAAGCTCTGTCATAAGACCTGGATAGTCAACCAGTTTTGTATCCCCGCCAAATGCTTGCCTGATTAATGATGCAGCGCCTATTCCATCAGCGTCTTCTTTGTGTGAAATGCAGACAACTTTGGTTCTTGCCATAGAATTAACACATCAGAACAACCCTCATTTAAATCAAAAACGGCGTGATCTCAATTAATTCAAGCTACAAAAGTAGCGGGCTTTTTCAATCCCATGTAGTTCTTAAATTCTGAAACAAGAGTTCTGTGCTTGGTACCATCTTGCAAGACCATACAATACATGTCATAAAACGAGATTCCAAGCAGTCGCGATTCCCTGTCTAGCTGCGATATCTCATCCAAGATTTTTGGATCTTTTGTTTCAACTACAAAGTTGTCAACTAGTTTGATAAAATCCTCTTCTAGTGGAATCATTTTCATGCAGTTCTTTTGGAATTTTGCTATATGCTACAGAGTTGTGAGATTAGACCAACTGCTTAATTTTCCGCCATTTTCAAGTTGTAATTGTCTTCTCGTACAGACAGGATGTGTTTGGTAGTAGATTTTTAATACACATTTGACGCAATGGTATATAGTGGAAACAAAGAACATTGGGCTTCGCAATATCGAAGTTGCAGATACAAAGATTTGCGCAATAGACGGCATTAATGGAAAACTGATCTACCGAGGATATGACATTTTAGACCTAGTAAAGAAATCAAACTTTGAAGAGACTGCCTGTCTTCTTCTCAATGACGACCTTCCAACCGACAAGACATTAGAGGACTTTGGAACCAAACTGATGCAAGCAAGAGAGATTCCAGAAAACATTGAAAAAAATCTAAAAAATCTTCCCAAGACTGCAAATCCCATGGATGTCATCCAGTCTCGCATATCAGAGCTTGCAGTATACGACAAGGAAAAAGGAGACGACCACAAGACCAATTACAACAGGGCAATAGATCTTATCTCAAAAATTCCAATAATCATAGCGTACTGGGACAGGATTAGAAATGGCAAGGAGGTTGTTCTGCCCTCAAAAAAACTCGGTCATGCCGGAAATTTCCTATACATGTTAACTGGAAAGGAGCCAGACCCCGAGATTGCAAGAATTTTTGACATTTGCCTAATTTTACATGCAGAACACAGCTTTAACGCATCAACATTTGCTGCAAGAGAAGTGGCCTCAACCCGTGCTCACATGTACGCAGCAGTCAGTGCTGCAATAGGCGCACTCAGTGGAGAGCTTCACGGTGGCGCAAACTTTCAGGTCATGAAGATGCTATTAGACATTCAAACCGAAGATAAAGTAGAATCCAAGATAAAAGAAAAGCTTGCAAAAGGGGACAGGATAATGGGAATGGGTCATGCAGTGTACAAGACATTTGATCCCAGGGCCGAAGTCTTAAGAGAGCTTTCCCGCAGGCTGTCAGAGAAGACAGGGCAGCCATGGTACAGAATAACAAAGAGAGTAGAAGAAGTCACAGAAGAAGAAATGAAAAAGGTAAAGGGATCAGATATTTTTCCAAACGTAGACTTGTACAGTGCATCAACATACTATATGCTTGGCATACCGATGGACCTTAACACTCCAATCTTTGCAATTTCAAGAACTGCCGGATGGACTGCGCACATAATTGAAGAAAAATTTGCCGAGGCCCAGCCAAAGCCCATGCTTTACAGACCAAAGGCGGTGTATGTTGGAAAGTATTGCGGGCCATCAGGTTGCGAATACTTGCCTATCGAAAAAAGACAAACACCTGCCTGACAGGCAAACTGAAAATTGATTAAATGATTAGTTAAACTACGCAGACCGCCAGTATAATGCTAGCCAATATCTATCTGCCCTTATGAGTTTGCAGATATTTACGTGATAGACTAAAAAGTATTATTCCCGTAGCAGAAACTGCAATACCTAATATCATTACAGTGTAACGAAGATGATCAAATTCATGTACACATGATGCATAACATATAGACGTATCATAAAAATTGGCAAATATTGTTATCAGTATCCCGATAATCAACAAAATAATACCAAAAATTGGATCCAAATTAAACGTGGATAACAACACCTAGAGTTTTCAAAATACGTCATTCTTCGATCTTCAGACTTTAAAAAAGTGGCGTAGATCCACACTGTAAGATTGTTCTAAAAAGAAGCAGAGATAAGATGAACCAAGTGCAAAACCGGAAAAACCACTAAATGATTATTATACAGGCGTACTACACAGCCAAGCTATGAAGATCCCATTTGGAATTATTATTGTAGTCGGGTGTTTGCTCATAGGCGTGTTTGTCATGGCAGATTTTCTCATACCGCATGTGATTTGCAAAATAATTCCTCGTGACAAGAGCGTCAAGATGTATGCAGGACAATACAATCCAAACGTGTTCAGCGATATTTGTTCAACAATAACCTAGTTTGTCTTTGAAAAAATACTGCGCACCGCATTTTGCTCTCCTATAATAGTTACTAAATTTTAGAAGCTAGTTTCTTTTTGAAAGCCAGTCTTTTGCTTTGGTATCAACATCATACCTGTGAAGAACATGGAAGACCATCTCATAGAAAGTGATTCCTCGTTTTTGAGCCTCGCCGTCGATCCACTTTAGTCCCTCTGCGAGCTCTGGATCATATGCTGAGAACTCGACCAGCTCGTCGACCATGTTTGTGAAAAAAGAATTTGCTTCTAGCACGAACACAGATTTTTATTTTTGTTATTCAGTTGTATATTCAAAATATATAGACAATCAACGCCTTTTTGATTGACATATGGATCATAGATATTATTTTGACGGAAATACAAAATCAATCTCATGGGTGATCGAAAACAATGAGACTCGTCTGGAACAGACAAGAACTCATGCAGAAAATTACTATGATCTAGTGTCTACAGAACAGTCAAAATACATTGCATTGCATGTAGGTCTCTTTTGGGGAATTGGAAGGTTCGTAATAAAAAATTCTGACACTGTAAATATCATGCTTGATCTAAAATCCATGTTTGATCATCTTGCAGAAAATAAAATTGCAAATGATCCATTCATAATTTCAAAAACTAGATTCATCCACCAACTAATAGATCAAAGAGGACTGCAGATCAAATATCACCTGATCGAGTCGCATCAAAACAGAGCAACATCCTTACTTTTGCAATAATATCAGACCAACATCCATAAGATTTGTGTGAGTTGGGCCTGTAAAGATCAGTCCGCCATATTTCTTAAAGTAGTGATAAGAATTATTTTCATTTAGATATTTGTCGATGGGCTTTGTTGGCATGGTACAATCTGCAATTGCACCTGCAACACACGTATTTCCATCTATTCCATCAGTTCCTGCAGATGCCATGGTAATTTTTTTGTCTCGATCTTTTAGTTTTTTTAGCAGATACAAGACTAGTTCTTGGTTTCGTCCACCTTTTCCTTTTCCCTTTACTGCAACGGTCGGTTCTCCTCCAAAAACAAGACAAAAGTTTTTAGATCTTGGAACATGTTTTGAAAGCTTAGACGCAACATCATACACATTGCCTTCCACAGAATAAACTGCTTTTGTGACAAATCCAAGCTTTTGTGCGCGGATTTTCATGAGATCGACACAGGTGCGATTAGACTGGATGACATAATTTTGGATCTTGGGTTTTTTTGGAGTTTCAGGTATCACGCCTTTTGTTCCAAGGACGATTCTTTTCCAAACTGTTTTTGGAACTAGGTTTTTGAGATCATATTTTATTAGAATTTTTTTTGCATCAGAGAACGTAGATTTGTCACAGTATGTTATTCCAGATGCGATCACAGAAAGATCATCTCCCACTACGTCTGACATTACAAGCGATACGGCTTTGCATCCAAGCGATTCCACCAGCCTTCCGCCCTTTACTTGTGACAGGTGTTTTCTTACACAGTTTATCTCACGAATGTTTGCCCCAGATCTCAGCAAGAGACAAGTTGTGAGTTGCTTGTCTTGCAATGATATGCCGTCTGGGAGAGAAACTAGCGAGGATGCGCCGCCAGAGATCAAAAAGATAACCAGATCGGTTGCCTCCAAGAACTTGAGAAATTCAATTATTTTCCTGGCTGCAGTGGTACTTTTTTTGGTAGGAATTGGGTGACTAGATCTTATTATGGTAAATTTTTTTTTCTTGATCAAAGAACTAGTCGCTGTCAGGTATGACCACCAGTCCTCCATGAATACGAGTCAGCGAGTCTATCGTGTTTGTCATCGAGTCTGCCGATTTTCCAATGGCAACCACATAGATTCTACGATATTTACCCAGAGGAATCTTTTTTTTGCCTACATGAAGAGAGTTTTGCTTTACAATCTTTTCAAGTGTAACGTTTGGCATGGCACCAGAAATGCCCTGCTCTATTATCGACAGTGCCAATTTTTTGCTTGCCAGTTGTTGCAAGGCGCTTAAAATTTTTAACAATCATTTATAGCTCATGCACAGATAAGGAAAAGCAGATGAATTTTTGAATCTTTTCAGTATCAAAGGTCATAACATCAAAATTTAAAAGGAATGCGTATCCTTGTTCCAGTTTTTTTATATATAGTCTACAACAAAGTTACACCATGTGGAAAAATACGGGTTTTAGATCCAAGGGAAGCCTATCGATGTATTTTGGGCTTTTAGCAATTGTTACAATCATGGTAATTCCTGCATATGCAGATCAAGTTGTCAAGCCAACAAGCGGCGGAACAATAGATGTTGGCTTTGCAACAGATCCTGCAAGTCCAACCCCCGGCGGTTCTACAAATCTTTTGATAAGTTTTATCAACAAATCAACTCATGCAGCACAACAGCACATAGATTACAAAGTATCAGTCATGGAAGGAAGCAATCAGATCTGCGGCACTCCGGTTTTGCATACAGCAGAAGGATCAGTTACCATACCATGCCAATTACCTGATGCTGCAACATACCAGGTAATAGTTGAGGTAGACGGAATACTTTTCCAGCCAATACCGCCAGAGACTGCAACGTTTACTGTTAATCTCGGTGGAGGAACAACTCCAAATACCAATTCAACAACACCCCCACAGACTAATGGAACTCAAAGCACAGTGATTCCAGCATGGATTAAAAACAATGCAAAGTGGTGGTCGCAGGGACAGCTTGGAGACGACCAATTTATCCAAGGTTTACAATACATGATACAGCATGGAATAATACAGATACCAACACAGTCAGGAGGCTCTACTCCTTCAACAGCACCGCCAATTCCAGCATGGATTAAAACAAATGCTGGCTGGTGGGCGGCAGGACAAATCACTGACGGTGACTTTGTAAAAGGAATACAATGGCTAATCTCAAATGGAATAATCGTAGTTTAGAAAATCATGATTTTCTCTGTGAAATTAACAGCATTACATTAGTTACGCAATCCTTAAGCGATGTAATTGCATATGGTGAAACATAATGTCAGGAAATAATCCAGACCTGAGAGATAAGGTAGACCAGAGCCGCGGTTTTTTCAAAAAGTTGCAGCTTGTCGTACCTGCGCTCAAAGAATACCGCAAGCTAGAAGACATTAGAGCGGCAGACGAGTTGCTACGAAAGCAGGTTTTTGACAAACTAGACGAATCAAAAAGCAAACTGGAAACATTGAGAAAAGCCATGTCTGACAAGGGCGATTTTACCAGCCTGACTTCCATTGGAGCAATCATTTCACAGGTACAACAAATTTCAGGAGAGGTATTTCATTCCCAGCAAGGCTCTGCTGGCATATCACCTAACATAAGAATTGATGAGGGCACATTAAACAAGTTATACGAATATGATTATAATTTTGTCAATAGCGCTGAGCAAATTTCTTCCACAGTTTCTGGATCATTGACTGAATATACTTCAGGCACATCAACTGCACAAGCAATTGCTGCCAAAATTGGCCCCATGCTAGACGACTTTAAACACACATGGAAGCAGAGGCTGGAATCTGTTGAAAACATATTGGTGACAAAATAGGAAATGAAAATAATAATAAGAAAGGGAAAAAGTGGGCTGTAAATGTTTGGGCATAAAAAAGATCCAAATTTTGGCGGAGGTAGCATAGCAGGGTCTACCACAATAGAGTGGGATTCACAATACAAGGAAGGAAACATCATGTGGAAAGTTCCACGCCTCATCAGGCTAAATGATAACATTGTAATCAGAGAAGATGAGATTGCTGTCTTTTTCAGAGATGGAAAGGTTTTGACATATTTTGACAAGCCAAATAGATATGCCCTTACCGATTTTAATGCGCCAATAGTCGGTGGTCTCTTAAAATTTTTCACAGGAGTGCAGCAGGCAGCAGAAGTCTATTATTTGCAGAACAGGTACATTGATGGAAAATTTGGTTCTGCTGAACCATATCAGTTCGTTGACCCAGTCTTTGGAATAGTAAACTTGAGAATATTTGGAGAATTTAGATGGAAGATATCACAACCTGAGAATTTCATCAACCAATTCGTTGGAACCTTTGCGGTCCAGACCTCAGATGATATAGAGACAAGGCTCAAGCAACAGATGATTCTTCTTGTGTTCAATGCAATAGGAAAGATGAAAGACAATGGACTGAAAATTACCGACATTGCCACCAATCTTCAAAACATTGAGCAAATAGTACTTGCCAATGCACCAACTAACTTTGGACAATATGGAATAGAGATCAACAAGATATCAGGAATTACAATCAGTCTACCAGAAGAGGTGCAAAAGGCAATTAACACACGATCAGAAATGTCAGTGCTTGGAGTCAACTACATGCAGTACCAAGCAGGTCAAGCAATGACAGACGCTGCAAAGAATCCAGGGGGCGTGGCAGGATTAGGGGC
Organism: Candidatus Nitrosotalea sp. TS; assembly: GCF_011319465.1. Taxonomy (GTDB): domain Archaea; phylum Thermoproteota; class Nitrososphaeria; order Nitrososphaerales; family Nitrosopumilaceae; genus Nitrosotalea. Next base: position 10,634 of record NZ_RCMB01000005.1, on the reverse strand, counting down.
TGGCCTAGGTGTAGGGTTCGGGGCAGGCTCTGGAATAGGATATGCCATGGCAGGTCAGATGGGACAAGGAATGTACCAGCCACCAATGAAACAATGCCCCAAATGCAGTATGATGATGCCTGTATCCAACAGTTTCTGTCCAAATTGCGGTTCAAGTCAACAACAGATACAACAGCCAAAACCACAGGAAGGAATTCTATGTCCACAATGTGGTGCTCACATTGCCACCGATTCCAAGTTTTGTTCCAGCTGCGGCAAGCAGTTGAAGACGAGTTAGGAGAAAAATATGTATTGTATGAAATGCGACACGCAACTTCCAGATGACGCAACTTTTTGCATAAAATGTGGTGCAAAACAACAGCCTCAGGCAGCCCAAGCAGCTCAGGCATCTCAAACACCTCAATCCACTCAGACAACAACAAATCAAGATCAGGACACGATAAAAGAAATAAAATGTCCAAGTTGTGGTGCACCCATTTCTCCAAAATTTGGCGAGATGGTAATAACATGCGAATATTGCGGCAGCAGTGTAACTTTAGAAAATACAGGTTGGAAAAATATTGCAAAACATACAATGCTTCCAATCACAATAACTGACAAGGACGATGCTACCGCCAGACTGAAAAAAATGATGGACCATGGTTTGCTTCACAGACATTTGCAGGAGAGTTCAACTCTGGAAGAGATCAACCTGACAATGGTTCCTTATTGGATAATTCCTGTTACCGCAAGAACCAACCTTGTTGCAATAGATGTTGCAGCAGAAGTTGGAAGTATAGCTACAACAGCTGCTTTGTTTGGAGTAATGGGGGGAGCCATGGGCGGAGGAGGATTTGGTTCGCAGAGAGGAGGCGGAAATTTTGGCGGGGGCATGATGGATGGCATGCTGATGGGAAGCATGCTGGGTGGTGGCGGAATGATGGGTGGCGGCTCAAATACAAAAAGGGCTTACACAATTGACGCAAACTACAATTGCCCTGTAATTGCACTCAAGGCACTAACAATGTACCAGCCCCACGATTACGAATTTGCGCTCGATGGCAGAGTAGATTTTGATTCCAAAAAGATTCCAAAATCAGTCAAAGTTCTAAACGGCGATATCAACGAGGATGCGGCAAAAAGCCAAGCAAAGGGAATAGCAGACCAGCTGCAATCAAAGAGGGCACACTCTCAGTACCACATGATACAACAGATTGACACTCAGGAAGAGGTATCAAGCGGTGAGCTTTTGCACGTACCAATCTGGTTTGCAAAATATGACCACAAGGGGAAAAAGATAATCCTAGTAATTGATGCAAATTCAGGCGCTGCAATAAACAGCATAGGACTCTAACCTGCTATTTACCGAGAAAATACGTCTTTACCGATTCTAGCGTATCACGAACTGGTTCGACATGGCCAAACTCGTCCATTGTAGTATCATGAATCTCTAGTATCTTTCGCTTGTTATCTGGCTCGTCTTTTAGAAGCACAATCATGTCCTCCAGCCTGTCAGCCAATTTTGGTTGATCTTCCAACTCTACATGGTTGAGGGCCTGAATGTCATCCTGATCCAAGATATTGCCACGCGGTGTCGCTTTTGAGAGCACACGAATCATGGATTCTACTTTGGAAATTGTTTCATCAGAGTTTTTAGGACTCATTTCTGGTTATCCTCTGGTTTTTAGATATAAAAATCCACTCCTTTCTTCCCATCTATTTGGCACAACCTGCAAGTTTTGTTTTCGGTTTTCAGATGTCAGACCAAAGAAGAGTATAATAATAATTGAAAATCTTATTTTTCTATGAATACAGTAAGAATGCCAAAGACGATTAACTATGGCAAAGACGCATTATCAGATACACAATATCCAAAAAATTCCCTAGTTGTTACAACAGCACCTCCCGATGTATCAAAGAAATGGCTTACCAAGATGAATATTCAAGATTACATGCTATATGACAAGGTTGAACCAGAGCCTTCTATTGAAACAGTGAATAGAGTTGTCGCAGAGTTCAAGCCAAAAAATCCATCTGCCATAATTGGTCTTGGCGGTGGAAGCTCACTTGATGTTGCAAAATATGCAGGCATGGAGATGAAGATACCAAAGATACTCATTCCAACAACATTTGGTACAGGTGCAGAGATGACAACATACTGCGTACTCAAGTTTGAAGGAAAAAAGAAGCTCTTGCAAGATGAAAGATTTCTTGCCGATGTTGCAGTCATTGACTCTTACTTTATGGACGGAACTCCAGAAGCCATAGTCAAAAATTCAGTGTGTGATGCATGTGCTCAGGCAACAGAAGGCTATGACAGCAAGAGAGGAAACGAGTTTACAAAAATGATGTGCAAGTCTGCTTTTGATATTTTGTATGATGCGATAATGAACAACAAGCCAGAAAATTATCCATTTGGCTCCATGCTGTCCGGGATTGGTTTTGGCAACGCATCGACAACACTAGGACATGCATTATCATATGCATTTTCAAACGAAGGAGTGCCACATGGATACTCGCTATCATCTTGCACTACAGTGGCACATAGATTCAACAAGTCGATCTTCTATGACAAATTCAAGGAAGTGATAGAGAAGCTAAAGTTTGACAAACTTGTTCTCAAGGCACCTGTTGATCAAGCTGCAGATGTCATCATGACAGACAAGGGACACCTCGATCCAAATCCACTGCCGGTGACAAAACAAGATGTCATGCAACTCTTGCAAGACATTGTCAACGGCAAAATGTAAGAGAATTACATCCTCATTTCATTTCCAATTAAGCTTTTATGGTACCTGTACCATACAAGTAAAAGTTCCAATGCAAGAGATATACAGCACGAGCAATCTCAGGGGGAAAATATTAGAGACATTAAATCAGAGCGGGTTAGAGTCCTCTTGCTATTCGAAGATACTTGATTATACAATAGACCTGTTCCACCAAAAAGGTCTAGGTATTGATTACTATGGATATCACAACATAATCCACGAGCTGGAAGTAACATATGTCACACTCTTGGCAGCACAGTGGCAAAGCCAGCAGAATCTTATTACAAAAGACGATACAAAATATCTTTTTGTCGCAGCCTTGTTCCACGATTACGATCCGCAGAAAAGAGTAGACAAACCACACGAGCCAGATGCAGTAAATTTTGTCAAGACTGACAAAACACTTGAGGCGTTGCTAAAAGAATCTGACATAGACCCCAACATCATATCAGCCATGATATTGAGAACAACGTATCCTTGGGTAGGAGAAAATAAAGAAAAAGCAGAATTACTAATTGATCATTTTCATTCCGTGTCAGATATCACAAGAGACGATTCGTCAAAGATGGAGCATTACAACAGACTTGGATGGTTTCTTTCAGTATCAGACAGGATTGCCGGTTATGCAATGGGCGACTTCTCATATGCGCTTGAGATGGCAAAAAAGAACGCGCATTCTTTGGCATGGCACCCCAATTTGATAGCAATTCGCTCTGTTGCATATTTTGAGGATCTCTTAAACAATGAATCAGAGATGTGCAATCAAATTTTGGGAGCCCTGCCAAGAACTATGCGCAAATCATTTATGGACAACGTACTGGGATTCATGAGGCTTCGTGAAAACGAGATACAAAATCAAGCTGCAGTGATTTACGACAAGGTGCAGCTTGTGCCCACAATTGACCAGATCACAACACGCCAGGGAGATGAATTTATCAGCGCACTTTTTGAAATTTTCCAAGAGTTGCCATATCCTCTACAATTTTTGAAGGCAAGTTTTGCAGACTCTGTGCGGGATCCAAAAACATTGCTCAACACATTAAGGATTGGAAACGAGAATGGTCCCGTGGTTGGGTTTGTAAAGGGAAGTTCACTTGAAAACTATAAACTTCGCTCAGATATTGACGACCCACACTTTGGAAAAAATGATACTGTATTTTTGGAGCCCATTGCACTGAAAATGGGATACTGGGGATTGAAGGGCGGGCGCGAGATGCGCCAGTTGTTTTTGATGCAGTCCCAATCCAAGGGATACAAGTATCTTGCAAGCTTTGCCCTAAGGGACGTAATACAGGAAAGGAAAAAGCGTAACGAGAAAATTGAGTTTGTGAGGCAGTTTGATCCTGAAAGATGGGATTACTATAGGGTTAAGCTGTAAAATTTGTCCACAATTAACAGCCTGCCAGATTTTACTGCCACTTTATCACTTCAAACGACGATTACCGCTTCCCTTACTAAACTTAAATACCGCTTTCAAATGAACAAATTGCGACAGGGTTTCGGATAAAATATGATCAAGTTTGGAATTCAACAGGGGTTGAATGTTGCCCGTCTCGGGTTAACAGAGGATCAAATCTTAACAGCTTGCGTTTTGGCTGATAAGGTAGGGTACGATTCGATTTGGTACATGGACCATAGCAATGTCCCGCAATGGAATCATGCAATTGTAAACGACCCATGGGTCATGCTCTCTGCAATAGCCGCCATTACAAACAAAGTGGAGCTTGGAACTTGTGTCACAGATGCAGTAAGACGACATCCATCAAATATTGCGCTAGCCAGCATTACACTTGACAGAGTATCACATGGAAGAGGCACGCTTGGCATCGGTGCAGGCGAGGCCCAAAACATCAAAGAGTTCAAGATACAATGGGACAAGCCAGTTGGAAGGTTCGAAGAACAGCTTCAAGTGATTAAATTACTTTTTGAGTCATCGCCTGATCATCGGGTAAGTTTCAAGGGAGAATATTACGAGCTTGACAATGCATGCCTGCAGGCAGCTCCGATTAGAAAACCACATCCCCCAATATACATGGCAGCAGGTGCACCAAGGACGCTTGCGCTGTGCGGAAAATATGGTGATGGCTGGATTCCAATAGGATATACCCCAGAACTTTACGAGGAGCATGTCAAATCAATCAAGCAATCCATGAAGGAAAATGGAAGAGATGATTCAAAATTCCAGTTCGGTGTAGATATCGACGTTTACTTTGCAGATGATACAGAAGTTGCATGGGCCAAGATGAAAAATGCAGTAAAGGTCAGCTTGTTCAAGCCCGAAGTGCTCAAGGTGCACGGAATTGAAGATGTTGCCGGCTTTGACTTTAAGAAATATTTCACAGAATATTCCATGTCAAATCAAGAGTGGATAGTAAAGATGAGAGAGGCCGCTCAGACAATTCCAGACAAGGTAGCACGCTCATCAATTGGTATTGGCACTCCAGACGACATCATACCAGTCTTTGAGAGATTCATCAAAGCAGGAGTCAACCATTTTATTGTCAGATTCTGGGGTTCAGGATACTTTGGCTCAATAGACAAGTTTGGCTCTACAGTACTGCCATACTTTAAAGACCAAAACAACCCAAGAAAATAATTAGATTATTTTTCCTAAAGATATCGGAATATAGTCATCTTGTCAGAGTTTGGAAGATCAGAGACTAGCGCAAAGTTGTACAACGGATAGGATTTTTTGTAGTTTTTCATAAAGCTCCATGCTACATCATGTGTCTTAAATTCAGTTCTCATGCCCTCAATCTTGAACTCTTGCCCGAAAAGATCAAAGACCTTGACAAAATAGTGCTGCGGTTTTTTGTGAGGTTTTGCCTTGAGCAGCCATGCAACTGCAAATACAAAGACTGCAAGCATTATCAGTGCAGCGCCAACTTCTTTGAGATGCACCCAAAATATGGTTGGAATTGTATCCCCAAACAGGCGGTACACAAAACTTGAAAATGCGGCAACTGTAGTACCAATTATCATAAATGTCCCAAAAGTAGATCCACGGCTGCCAGATCTCATATGTTACGGTATACTCACCCTAATTTAACCATTAAAGCATACGCAAAAATAACAACAAGTAGAATCACTGATCCATGCAATTACTTGGAAGACTGGAGATAAAATCAAGAGAGAAGATAATAGAATTTCTAAACAGCCAGGAAACCGGCCGTGTTTGCAGCATAGACAAGGACGGATATCCGCAGATAATACCGATGAATTTTGTCTACGCAAAAGACGCAGTATACATGCACTCTCACGTCAAAGGAGAGAAACTTGAAAACATTACAAGAAACCCAAAGGTCGGCTTTGAAGTCGACCACAGTCTAGAGTTTCTGCCGTCATACTTTAGCCACCCAACAGATGCATCACAGGCAGACACGTTTTACATAAGTGTAGTGATAAAGGGGCGCGGGAGCATAGTCTCAGACAGAGAGGAGAAGGTGTTTGCGCTAAACTCGCTTATGGAAAAGTACCAGCCAGAAGGAAAATATGAAAAGATAACACCTGAGATGCACGTGGTAGATGAGGTTGCCATCATCAAAGTAGTACCAGAAACAATGCGCGGCAAATACAAGATAGGGCAGCACTTGGACAAAAAAACAAGACTTGTGCTTGCAAAACTCATCCTTGAAAGAAACACCCCCACTGCCAAAGATACAGTCAAAACAATGGGCATAAAGCAGACAAGAGACGGCCTTGACATATCAGAAGACCCGCTCTGGTAGGAATACAACTAGCATGGAAAATACATGCAAACACCCAGTCAGTGATTAAAGCAACTCAAAGTTTTAGTTAGGAATAGACACAAACAAGTACAATCTTGCTTGAAAATCCCACCTTTGAGATAGTATCAGACTATACCCCCACAGGGGACCAGCCCCAGGCAATAGATGCGCTAGCAGAAGGGATTAGAAAGAAAAAGATCCAGACTCTGCTTGGTGTTACAGGAAGCGGCAAGACATTTACAGTTGCAAACGCCATACAAAGGACTGGAAAAAATACGCTTGTCATATCACACAACAAGACGCTTGCTGCTCAACTTTACTCTGAGCTAAAACAGTTTTTCCCAAAAAATAATGTCGGATATTTTGTAAGCTATTACGATTACTATCAGCCCGAGAGCTATATACCACAGACTGACACCTACATTGAAAAAGACACCCAGATAAACGAAAAAATTGAAAAAATGAGGCTAGAGGCAACTGCCATGCTCCTTTCAGGTGAGCCAACCATAGTTGTTGCCACCGTCTCATGCATTTACTCACTTGGCTCACCTCGCGAGTGGGAGCTGATGTCAGTTACAATAGAAAAAGACGCAGAGATTGGCAGAACATCTTTGATCAAAAAACTAGTCAATGCAAGATACGACAGAAATGATACTGAGCTATTGCCTGGCAGATTTAGAATAAAGGGCGATACAGTTGACATCATTCCGGCATATTCGGATTCTATTGTAAGAATTTCCATGTTCGGAGACGATGTTGAAAAGATATCAATCTGTGATCCTGTATCTCTTGCAGAAAAAAAGCAAGTGTCGCAAATCAAGATTTATCCTGCAAAACACTATCTTGTTGCAGCAGATGCCAGAAAAAAGGCAGTTGAGTCAATAAGAAATGAACTAAAAGAAAGACTGTCACAGTTGCGCGAGCTTGAAAGACAGCGACTTGAGATGAGAACAAAATATGATTTGGAGATGATTGAAGAGCTTGGATATTGTTCCGGAATTGAAAATTATTCAAGGCATTTTGATGGCAGACATGAAGGCGAGCCTCCGTTTTGCCTTCTTGACTTTTTTGGAGATGACTTTTTGCTAGTAGTTGATGAATCACATGTCACCTTGCCTCAGTTGCACGGAATGTACAACGGTGACCATACGCGCAAAAAATCTCTAATTGATTACGGATTCAGACTTGTCAGCGCTTTTGACAACAGGCCTCTAAAGTTTGAAGAATTTGAAAAATATGTAAAAAACACAATCTTTGTCTCTGCAACACCTGGAGAGTACGAACGCAAGAAAAGTTTTCAGATAGTAGAACAGCTAGTCAGGCCAACAGGTCTTGTAGACCCAACAGTAGAGGTAAGAAAGACAGAAGGGCAGATGGACGACTTGATTTTGGAAATTAAAAAATGCGTTGACAGAAATCAGCGCGTGCTTGTCACTACACTGACAAAACGAATGGCAGAGGACCTGGCAGAGTATTTGTCTAAAAACAAGGTCAAAGTAAGATACCTCCATTCGGAGATTGAAAACCTCCAGAGAACTGAGATAATAAGGCAGCTAAGACTTGGCGAATTTGATGTTCTAGTTGGCATAAACCTCTTGCGAGAGGGCCTTGACATACCAGAGGTATCCCTTGTCGCCATACTTGATGCAGACAAGGAAGGCTTTTTGAGAAACATTACCAGCCTCATTCAGACATTTGGCAGGGCAGCAAGAAACGTAGACGGTTCCGTGATAATGTATGCAAGCAAGATCACACAATCGATGAAGCTTGCCATGGCAGAAACAGAAAGAAGAAAGAGCAGGCAGCTAGAATACAACAAAAAGATGGGAATCACGCCTGCCACCATCGTAAAGGCAATACCTTCTCAGACAATAGTGCTCGAAGAGACAAAGCACATGTCAAAGCATGACTTGCAGACTCTTGCAATTGAGATAGAGGCCACCATGAAGCGCTATGCCGAGGATCTTGATTTTGAAAATGCAATTGAATACCGTGATAAACTGACCAAAATACAGAGACAGTTAAGAAATGAATGACAAACTCATCATCAGAGGTGCAAGAGAGCACAATTTAAAAAACATCAATGTTGACATTCCAAAAAATAAACTTGTTGTAATTACTGGCCTGTCAGGCTCTGGAAAATCAACGCTTGCATTTGATACAATATATGCAGAAGGACAGAGAAGATATGTCGAGTCATTGTCAGCTTATGCAAGACAGTTCCTTGAGATGATGAACAAGCCAGATGTTGATTCAATCGAGGGGTTATCACCTGCAATATCAATCCAGCAAAAAACCACAAGCAAAAACCCAAGGTCTACGGTTGGAACAATAACAGAGATTTACGATTATCTCAGATTGCTATATGCAAGAATTGGAACTCCCCACTGTCCAAGATGCGCGCGCAAGATATCAAACCAGTCAATAGAATCAATCTGCGAATCAATTCTCAAAGAATCAGAAGGAAAAAAAATAATGGTTCTAGCGCCGCTTGTTAGAAGAAAGAAAGGAACGTATGAAAAAATATTCGACGATGTAAAAAAACAAGGATATTCTAGAATTCGAGTAGACGGGGAAATAATAGAGATTACAGGCGAGTTTCCAGTACTTGACAAACAAAAGTGGCACAATATAGAAATTGTAGTTGACAGGCTCAAGGCAACTTGGGAGGAGAAAAGCAGGCTCTACGAGTCAATCCAGACTGCGCTAAAGGCAGGAAAAGGGGATGTCATGGTCGTAGATGTCCAAGAAAAAGTCTACTCTCAGAACAACGCATGCCCATTTTGTGGAATATCAATAGGCGAGCTTGAGCCAAGAGGATTTTCGTTCAACTCGCCGTTTGGCGCATGCAAGACATGCCACGGACTGGGCGTCAAGATGGAGTTTGAGCCTGACTTGCTAATTCCTGACAAGACAAAATCCATTCTGGATGGGGCCATAGTTCCATGGTCAGGCAGGTTTTCGTCATTTAGGAGGCAGACTCTACGAGATGTTGGAAAAAAATACGGCTTTGACCTAATGACTCCAATTAACAAAATGTCACAAAAGCAACTTGATATCATCCTGTATGGAAGCCAGGAGGCTGTCAAGTTTTCATATGAATCGCAGTCAACTGATTCAAGATGGGAGTATACCAACACTTTTCATGGCGTAATACCAAGCTTGCAGAAAAATTTTGCAGAGACAGATTCTGAATCAAAAAGAGAAGATCTGAGCAGGTTCATGCGAGAAACCCCGTGTAATACATGCAAGGGAAGAAGACTAAAGGACGAATCGCTTGCAGTAGAGATTAACTCATTGTCCATAATGGATGTCTGTGATTTATCAATTGATTCGTGTTACGAGTTTTTCAAAAATCTCCAGCTAAGCGAGACTGAAAAATATATTGCAAAATCAATTCTAAAAGAGGTTTTATCAAGACTTGAATTTCTAAGAAATGTCGGTCTGAACTATCTTACGCTAAACAGGGTAAGCTCAACCCTATCAGGTGGAGAGGCGCAAAGAATCAGGCTTGCAACCCAGATTGGCTCAAACCTCACAGGCGTACTTTATGTGCTTGACGAGCCAACAATCGGGCTTCACCAAAGAGACAATGCAAAACTCATCAAGACCCTGACAAAGCTTCGAGACCTTGGAAATACAATACTTGTCGTAGAGCACGATGAGGAAGTGATGCGAAGCTCTGACTGGATAATTGACTTGGGGCCTGGCGCAGGTGTGCATGGGGGAAATGTGGTCTTTGAGGGAACAATACATGACATTTTGAAAAGTTCGGAATCTGTAACAGGGCAGTATCTTAAAAATCACGATGCAATAAAATTTGAAAAAAGAGCGTCTGCAAAAAAAGGAGAGATCATTGTAAAAGGTGCAGCAGAAAACAACCTCAAGGGAATAGATGTCTCATTTCCCCTGGGGATGATATTACCGTAACAGGCGTGTCAGGCTCTGGAAAATCCACACTTGTAAACGACATACTCTACAAGGCACTTGCCAAAGACATCTACGGCTCCATTGAGAGGCCCGGAAGGCACAAGGCAATAGCAGGACTAGACGAGATTGACAAAGTAATAGGAATAGATCAGTCCCCAATAGGACGCACCCCCCGCTCAAATCCTGCCACATACATTGGCGCGTTCACGCCAATCAGGGAGCTGTATGC
>NZ_RCMB01000002.1 GCF_011319465.1 Candidatus Nitrosotalea sp. TS | reverse complement strand
GTGTCATTTCATATTACAAACAAGTGAATATTAGTTTTTGACATGCCGAATAGATAATGAAATCCATACCAGTAATTGTTGGGCGCTTACTTGCCACAATTTCAATCCCATCGTACTATTATGCTCCACAGTTCCTATCTCAATCAGTGCACTCTTTTGTTGTTTCAATGACAGGAGGCAACACCTTAAGTGGTGTATCGATGTTGCGCCAGATGGGATATCCACATCTGAGCGCAGTAATTGCAGTCGTACAATATTTGCTAATAGGACTGGTTTGGACAGGAATCGGTCTTGTGGCATTTGGATTGGTAGCAAAAAAAACTTCAAAACCAATGGTTGTGAAACTAGTTGCAGCCGAACAGTTCGAAGAATTAACCCCGCAAGCAAAAAGGTTCAAAGACGTCAAAGGAGGCTCAAACAAGCGCAGGAAAAGAGCAGGTAGCTTTTGAAGTCGTAAATGACGTTCTTACTAAATTAGAAACCCAGTTAGAAGACATCAAAACAGGTTATGAAAATCACAAGCAGATAATGGAAGACGAAAAAAATAACCTTGAGCAAAGAGAAAGAGAGCGCATGGCCAAAATCATAGCTACTGGAGAAGTACTGATTAAAGAAATCACGCCAGATAAATTCGAAGAGAGGCTAAAGTACTATATCGGATTGAAAAACGATGAAACTGGACAGCCCATAGATCTTTCCTTACTTGCAGAAAAATTCGAAAAAATGAAGAAAATGTTAGATTCAAGGGGCAGAAGCGACCTTACACCAAATGAGTTTGATAGTTTCAAGCGATTTTTAGACTGACAAAAGTAGCACATTTATTTCCCAAAAATGGTGAAAAATTAGCATTTAGTAGTGTGAATCAGTAATTTCCATTATTGGCAGACCGTATTTTTATACTTGCCAGACATAATTTGAAAATAGAGATATTTGGTACGAGATATTACTTTAAAACAAAAAGGCGCTTCTTTCTCAGATGCATTTACAGAGTATCTTGCAGACATTACGCTAGAAGTGGAAGCAATCAAGCTAAGGTCTCTGAGAAATGACATCGGAGGAATAAACGAACACTTGGCTAGAATTGAAAATGCCTTGTGGGACATTACTAACGCAAAATTAGCTCTGGCAGAAAAAATCAACCGTACTTCAAATCAGGGATAAAAAATCTCAACGTAAGAATGCATGGTACATTTTTGTTTCACGTTAGTTGTTATCAGACGAAAACTTCTCTCATTAGTTTTAAGTCTATAGAAGAAATCGTACTGATGGATTCATCTTGATAGTTATATTGTATGATTACATGTACATCAAGTGAGTTTAATTGAATGATCAACAAGAAATAACATCCATCTTTCTTTCCGAGTCAGATTCTAAATTATACCCATATAAAATTAAGATGGAGCAAGTAAAGGCAGAGCTTTTGAAATTTGGTTTGAGTCAGAATCAAGCCAGAGTATTCATCTACCTAGGAAAATATGGTCAAAAGAGTGCACCTGAGGTATCAAAGGCATTAGAGATACCAAGAACTGAAACATATTTTATCATCAACACTTTGCAAAACAAAGGCATAGTCACAGCAGAATTTTCCACACCGACAAAATATTCTACACTGACCAATTGGGGAAGCGATTTTAACGCTTGTAAAGTCAGAGCAGGAAAAAGTAAAGGTTCTTGCAATGCAAGAGCGAGAATTGACCGAACTGTGGAACGAAATACCAGCTTTCATGGTTGAGACAAGCGACACGAAAAAAGAAAAGATGCAAATGCTTCAGGGCACACCACAGATAAACAGCAAAATCAAGAGTCTCATAAATAATACAAAAGATGAACTATGTCTTTTTTGTACTGAAAAGGATCTTTCAAGATTATACTATGCAGACTTTTTTGAATTACTTTCCGACTCTATTTCAGATTTTAAGATAATAGTTTCACCTGCACGGAAAATGCCAGAGCATGCCAGACAAATTGACAGAAATAAGATAAAGATCATGCCAGGCAACAAATGGGGAGAATTGTGTTTTCTAGTTCGTGACTCTGATGAGGTCATGTTCTTTCTGAGAAATGCCAATCACATATCACACAATGTCTTTGCAATGTGGGCAGACTCGCCTGCGTTGATTGCCTCTATGCGCATGCTATTTGAATTGTGCTGGACAAATTCAGAAAACGTTTACTAGTTTCATTTCTCAGGGATTAAATCTGTCTTGATATGGTTTTACAATACCAGTTCTAAACAATAATTTGACATGATATTGAATATCATTTGAGAACCCAGTAATCCTGTAGAAACAAAAAATGACGCCACTTGACGCAGTCTGCATCTAAATCCATAATAACATTAGCATAAACAACTTTAGCGTTGGGAACATGGGACAAATAGACGCTGAATCTCAGATTAGAATTTTTACTGCAGACGAGGACTCGAGTCTATACGAATACAAGGTAAAATTAGAAAAAGTAAAAAAAGAGATGATAAAGTTTGGGCTGACCCACAATCAAGCCAAGATATACATATACTTGGGAAAATATGGAGCAAAAACTGCACCCGAGGTTGTCAAGTCTCTTGGCATGCCAAGGACTGAAACATATTTTATTCTCAACACTTTACAGAGCAAGGGGATTGTAACTGCAGAATTTTCTTCACCGACAAGATACGTGGCATTACCAATAGAGCAGGCAATATCCACTCTCATCAATACAGAAAAAGAAAATCTAAACATTCTTGCAAAACAAGAAAAAAGCGTAACAGAGATGTGGAAAGAGATACCTACATTTGCCATAGAAACAACAGAATTAAAACAAGACAGATTGCAAACAATGGAAGGAACTGGACAAATTTACTCAAAGATTAAAGACATGATAAAAACTGCAAGAGAGCAGATAATTGTTTTTGGAAGCGAGAAGGACATATCAAGATTTTACCACTCTGAAATCATCGAAATGATGTTCAACCAACCATTAATTGATGCAAGAATAATTATTTCTCCTGCACTGAAAATACCTGATTTTCTCAGCGAGTTTGACAAAAAAAAGATCAAGTTGATGTCAGATGAAGAAAACGACAACCAATGTTTTGTAATAAAAGACAGAGATGAGATAATGTTATTTTTAAGAAATGCTACGCATCCATCACACAATGTCTTTGCAATGTGGTCAGATTCAAAATCTTTGAACGAGCCCCTGCTTAGGTTATTTGAATATTCATGGGAAAGATCCCATGTGTGCTACTAACTAGTCCACATTTCTTCAATATTTTGTACTAGTACGCAAGTTGTTCCAGACGAACATCCACGTTATTTTATATATTATATGCCTAGACATGGCGCGGTACATACAATTGGAATCATTGAAGACTACATTTCGCACAAACAGGATTACCCTAAGACTGCCAAACAGGCTAGTTGACGAATTAAGAAAGGAGGCAGATGAAAAGGATCTCACTTTAAACTCGTTCATAGCAAAAATTCTCATAAAACACGAATCATTTGACAAGCGCTTTGAAATGATACCCACCATTCTTACATCCCACGTGCTATTTTCTGCAATCATTGAGACCATGAATGAATCATCGATGAGGGAGGTATCCAAGATAGCGCCAAGAATGGCTAAAAAACTGGCAGCGCTTGGAGGATGGGATTATGATGTTGACAATATTGTAGAAAACTACTTTTCAGCTGTTGGAAAATATTGCGGATGGTACCAGTTTCAGGTATAAAGTTGATAGAGCAAACTATACCTCTGATTTTCGAATCCAATATGGGTCGCAAGTGGGCAAGGTTTGTCCTGATGTATGTCAAAGCAGTACTAGAATCCCTCAAAGTTCACATTACTGAAGAATCCTTGGACGATGAGGTAGTAGTTTTCAAATTTATAAAGTTAATAGTCTGGGAATCACCAGTTCCACTAACATACGATGAAAAAGAATTGTATGGAAGATAAGCGCTACAAGATTCATCATCACAGAATAGCAACATACGACCAGATATTTTTACATCAAAATACAATAGCAATACCATTTTTAATGCGACAAGTTTAGAGACTCCCACATGCGCAGCTACGTTTGGCACCCATATACCCAGATGAACGAGTGGCCAAATTTTGACGTCATTGTGCGAGGAAAAGGAATGTGGCTTTATGATTCCAAAGGAAACCGCATGTTAGATGGTGTTGCAAGCATGTGGTGCAACGTATGGGGACACTCTAGAGATGAGCTAGTCAAATCAATGATAAAGCAGACAAGAAACTGCAGCACTCGTCTCTTTTCAATCTTACAAATGACAAGGCAGAAGAGCTCGCATCAAAGCTTGTCAGACTGGCACCTGGCATGTACAAGGTGTTTTATTCAGATGACGGCTCTACTGCCATGGAAGTTTCTGCAAAGATGGCCTTACAATATTGGCACAACAAGGGCGAGGGAAAAAAACAAAGTTTGTCACACTTGAAAACGGATACCACGGAGACACGATTGGCGCAATGTCTTTGGGATATGTTTCATCATTTTTTTCAAGATACAAGTCTACTTTGTTTCCTACAATCAGTACTCCATCTCCAAACAGTTACAGAATTCCAAATGGTTTTACTTTGGATGAATTTGAAGACCACTGCATAGATAAAATAGAAAAAACATTTTTGCAAAATGACAATATTGCAGCCTTTGTCATGGAAAGCGGGGCCCAGATAGCCGGCGGCGTTACCATATATCCAGACGGATTTCAGAAAAAAATTGGTACCTTGTGCAAAAAATATGGTGTTTTATTCATACTAGATGAGATTGCCACAGGTTTTGGAAGACTGGGTTCCATGATAGAATACCAGAGCCAGAAAAGCATACCTGACATAGTATCATTTGGCAAAATGCTAACAGCAGGCTATTTGCCACTTGCAGTAACGCTTGCAAACAAGAAAGTATATGATTCATTTTTGGGCCAATACCAAGAAATGAAACACTTTTTCCACGGACACACATTTACCGGAAATCCGCTAGCTTGTGCAACTGCAATTACAAATCTTGAGCTTTATGAAAAATACAACATCATGTCAAAGATCAAAAAAAGTTCAGCATACCTTCAGAAACGCATTGATGAGATTTCAGGCTTGGATCTAGTGGGCGATGTAAGACACAAGGGAATGATCATGGCAATAGAGCTTGTCAGCAGCAAGACAAAAAAATCTCCAATCGCGCCTGAAAAACGAATCCACCAGAGGATCTTCAGTGAGGCAAAAAAACACAAGATTTACCTAAGAACGCTTGGCCCGATTGTAATGATTGTGCCACCTCTGGCAATACCTGAAAATGAGCTTGACTTTTTGGTCAGTGGTGTCATAGATACCATAAAGAAGGTTACAGAAAAAATTTAGTGATTCGAGTCGGAAGCGTTCTAGAATAGTAA
Source organism: Candidatus Nitrosotalea sp. TS (assembly GCF_011319465.1). Lineage (GTDB taxonomy): Archaea > Thermoproteota > Nitrososphaeria > Nitrososphaerales > Nitrosopumilaceae > Nitrosotalea. The sequence goes on along the minus strand of NZ_RCMB01000002.1, from coordinate 166,867 downwards.
ACCAGTCTACTTCACACTGGTTTACCATAACAATCTTAATTAATAGAATCCAAAAAAACATGCTATGAATTCAGAACGTGAATTTATCATTTCATGCAAGGATAAAATATTATCAGGATACAATATTACAGTTCAAGAAGCTGAAAAACTTGTCAACGTTTCAGACGAGTCACTGCAATTTTTATCAGATGCCGCAAATGAGATCACTCGCAAGATTAGCGGTAATCTGGTGGATGTAGAATCTTTAATCAATGCAAAAAAAGGAAAATGCCAAGAGGATTGTACGTTTTGCTCCCAGTCGGCATTTTACAAGAGCGGGATTGACACATACAAGCTGTTGCCATCTGATATCATTGTTCAAAATGCCAAAATGTCAAAAGAGGACGGCGTCAAGAGTTTTTGTCTTGTGTGCGCCTGGCGCGGCCCAACCCAGAGCGATTTTTCCCAGATCTGCAACATCATAGAAGAGATAAACGACAAAGTTGGAATCGAGGTAAACTGCTCACTTGGATTCATAGATGAAAGCATGGCAATGCAGCTCAAAAAACTAGGAGTGAAACGATACAACCACAACCTAGAGGCATCAAGGAGTTTCTTTTCTAAAATATGCACTACCCACACATATGACGACAGGATGAATACCAATAGAATAGTAAAAAAAGTAGGGCTTGAGCTGTGCTGCGGCGGAATAATTGGCATGGGAGAAACAAGAATGCAGAGATTGGAGCTTGGCCTTGACTTGGCAAATCTTAGTCCTGAAGAATGTCCCATAAACATACTTGTCCCACAAAAAGGAACCCCGCTTGAGATTCAGCCAAGACTTTCACTCTCAGAGATTCTGCGCACAATAGCTGTCTTTAGATTTCTAATGCCAAAAACTATCTTAAAGATAGCAGGAGGCAGAGAAGTGTACCTCTCAAGCGAACAGGAAAAAGCACTCCTTGGAGGCGCAAACGGAATCATCACCGGAGGATATCTTACCATAGGCGGAAACTCGCCAGTTGAGGACTTTGAGATGATATCAAAGATAGGCCTTGAAGCCTAAACTTAATTTCATAAATGCAAGACTTGACGGAATAAAAAAATCGAATCTATATCGTAATCTGCTTGACAACAAAGTTTCAGGCCCATACATTTTCATGAAAGGGAGAAAAACTTGTCAACTTGTCATCCAATGACTATCTTGGACTAGGGCACACCAGAATCATCCCAACACAGGTCCAGTCAAGCTCAAGACTTGTGGCAGGCAATGACAGTTTATTTAAAAAACTTGAGAAAAAGCTTGCACTCCATAAACGCCAAGAATCTGCACTTGCGTTTCCAACTGGATACATGGCAAACTTGGGAATCATTTCAATCCTGCCGCAAAAAGACGATCTGATATTAAGTGATGAGTTAAACCATGCAAGCATAATAGATTCCTGCAGGTTATCGCGTGCAAAAAAGCAATCTACAAACACAACAACATGCAAGACCTGGAAAAAAAACTAGGAAAAGACAGGCGCCGCAAATTTGTAGTAACAGAAGGAATTTTTTCAATGAATGGAGATTTTTCAAAGTTAAAAGAGATTTCAGAGTTGTGCGAAAAACATGGTGCGTTTTTGATCCTCGACGATGCACATGGGGATTTTGTTGCAGGCATGACGGGAGAGGGTCTGCAGAGTATCTTGGAGTAGCTAAAAAAATAGACGTGTACATTAGCAGCCTTAGCAAGGGCCTTGGTGCATTTGGCGGATATGTTGCATCAAAAAAAGAAGTTGTGGAACTTGCAGTAAACACCTCAAGGCCTTTTATCTATACTTCGGCATTGCCAAACTTTCTTGTCCAGGCTGCACTAGACAAGATATCCTCAAACCGAGAGCAAAAGAGAATCAAACTGTGGAAAAATATACACATGATACAAAGAGGCCTCGAATCACTTGGATACAAAATAGACTCTCAGAGTCAGATAATTCCCGATAATAATTGGAAATGAGAAAAAAGCAATGGAGTTTGGACAGTATCTATCAAGTAATGGCATCTTTGCACAGCCAATAAGATATCCTACTGTTGAATTAGGCTCTGCCAGGATTAGAATTTCTGTCACTTCATGGTTAACAGAAGATATCATTGCAAGATCATTAGATGTGTTTGAAAAGGCAGGAAAAAAATTTGGAATCACATGACTTTACACAGTATTAGAGATAAGCAAACTAGAATATTTTTTGGATCCATAAATAAAAAATAAGACCAGACATTAGAGAGTATTCTAATTCTGTGATGATTTCCCGAGTGAACTTTGTAAAGTAAATGGATGTGATTTGGATTAGATTTGGAACAAGGTATTAATAAAAAAAGACATGATCTAGTTACATGGTAGAACTCAGTATAGGGATTGCAGCTGTAGCAGGGTTGGGCTCTTTTCTTGCTCCCTGCATTTTACCCATGATTCCTGCCTTTCTTGCATATATTTCTGGAACTACATTGTCTGAGCTTCAGCGAAACAACGGCACAGTCAATCTTGTTGCAAGCAGATTGAATATTTTGCTAAATACAGTATTTTTCGTAGCTGGTTTTACAGTTGTCTTTTCAGTTCTAGGAGTGGTACTCAATAGTGTTGTATCAACCAGCGCAGGAAAGTTGCTTGCCGACTTTAACCACATAGGCGGAATCATAATAATCGCATTTGGAGTTTTCATGCTATTGTCTTCCAAGATATCAAGGCTAAATTTTGAAAAAAAGATAATCCCAAGCAGAGCAAAAACAAGCTATCCGCTATCTTTTGTCTTTGGGCTTGCCTTTGCAACTGGCTGGACCCCCTGCATAGGCCCCATTCTTGGCAGCATCTTGACGCTTGCTGCGACCTCGCCTGGCCATGCATTTGTCTTGTTGCTTAGCTATTCAATCGGGCTTGGAATCCCGTTCATACTCATGGGCGTATTCTTTTCAAGATTTACAAGATTCATCAAGTCTATGAGTAAGCACTTGAAGTATTATTCAATCATAATGGGATCCTTATTGTACTACTTGGCGTCTTGGTATACACAAACCAGTTGGCAGACATTGCAAGCTTTCCTCTGCTAAACAATATCTTGCTAGGATGATAACATGATAAAAAAAGAGATCAAAAGCGCAATCATTACTGGAGTAATCATCATAGGAGCAATAGCTGGAATCGCGTTATACTTTACATCACTAGACAAGCCAGAGATAAATGAAAACTCTAACCTAGTTCAACCAATTTCCGGCAATGCATCTGTCCCGACAGACGAAAGCCAATATCCGCTAGCACCTGATCTAGTCGGGATTTCAGGCTACATCAATACGACACCTGATGCACTAAAAGAATCTATGAAAAACAAGGTTGTGCTCTATGACTTTTGGACATACAGTTGCATTAACTGTCTGCGAACTCTACCATATCTAAAAGAATGGAATGAAAAATATGCAGACAAGGGATTGCTCATAATTGGAATTCATTCGCCAGAATTTGAATTTGAAAAAAATATCAACAATGTCAACATGGCAGTACAAAAATACAACATAACATATCCTGTTGTGCTAGACAGTGATCACAGTACGTGGGATGCTTTTGGCAACAGGTACTGGCCTGCTGAATACATGACAGACTATCTTGGGTCACATACGACATGTGCACTTTGGAGAAGGAGATTACGATATTACAGAAAAAACAATACAGCAATTATTAGCACAACGCTCGCAAGCTCTTGGACTGGATGTTAATGTCAACATGTCGCTAGTGGATCTTGTGCCACATGAATTCTCAGATCAAGAAACACCAGAACTTTATTTCGGATATGACTTTGCGTCAGGTCGAAGCTTTATTGGAAACCAAGGAGGGATTTCAGCCAGACAAAACTGTAACATATTCGCTTCCACCAATTTGCAGCAAGATCATTTCTATCTTGACGGAGATTGGCAGAATCTGCAAGACAGCATGAAGTTATCGTCTGACACTGGCAAGATAGTTCTTCCATACTATGCAAAAGATGTCAACATTGTAGCTGCAGGCCCCAATGTTGATGTGCAGGTGCTGCTTGATGGAAATCCTGTCGGAGCAAGTGATGCAGGACAAGACACCCAAAATAGTACTGTTCACGTGTCAGAAAATAGACTATACAATGTCATTTCGTCCCAGCAGGCAGGCGCGCACACCCTGACTTTGATACCCCAGCCAGGATTTCAGATATACACGTTCACGTTTGGATGACTATATCGATAACTAATGTTTCTAAATTCGAATTTTGAAACATTCATTATCAAGGATGGCAAATCACAGGTGTAACCACTGCAAGGTGTCACTGCAGTTACACCCATACACAGAACATGAATGTTTAAAGCGCCTATTCAGATCATGGCACAGTCAAAAATCATGAACTTTGCAGCAAAATGGAACACTCAGAAGGAAAGCATATCCCAGAAGGTAATGGATAAGGTAAAGCCAGATGCCCCCTCTCAGGCCAAAGATTGATGAGGCACAAAAAAGGCTGCAGCTCCAGGTATCAAAACTTGACTCTATTTCACGAAAACTAAAGGAAAAAGATGATTATATTTTCAAAAAAGTTGTAGACGCAGTACGAAATCACAACAAGCAGTATTCTAACGCATATGCCACAGAACTACATGAGATAAGAAAGATGAACAACATGGTAACAGGTGCAAAATTAGCCATGGAGCAGATCCAGATTAGACTAAACACATTATCAGAGCTTGGCGACGTGGTAGTCACGCTGAGCCCATGCATGTCCGTCATAAAGGGCCTAGGAACCAGTTTGAGCGGACTTATGCCTGAGGCAAGCTCGTCAATGCAGGACCTGTCAAGTATTCTAGGAGATATCATGGCAGGCTCTTCAGTCAACGCAGACAGCCAATTTGTTGTCGATACGACAAGCTCTGAGACAAGCCAAATTCTTGAAGAAGCGCAAGCGGTGCTGGAAGGCCATGTCAGACAGACACTCCCCGACCTTCCGCCCAACTTGCCTTCTACGGCAAAAGCGCAAGCCACTATTTAGAGCGCTTTTTGCTTATTTCTGCAAAGTGTCGCTTTATACGAGATATTGTAGGATAGCTGTATCCAAGCCTTCTGTAATTTGCAATCATTGTCTTCCAGTTTTTCAGTCTCCATTGTGCCTGCTCTGATGTAACAGAGTGAATCTCTTTTTTGATTATGCTTTTTCTCCCTACTTTTAGAACTCCTGCGTCCTTTGCAGTCCACCTGCTTTTTGCAAAGTGCAGTCCTGCCAGTATCTCTTCTAGTGGAATTTCCGCAAAGTGCTCCTGGATTTTTCTTGCCTGTGCATCTGTTGGCTTTTTTGATACCAAGAGCTTGATTTCATATCTTTCCATATTCGAATTTTGAAATATCGTTCCTAATTAGTGTGAGGGTAAAAACATGTGATCATTTTGGTTTAAAATTTGCATCAAGAAGCCAGACTTGGATTCATTATAATTTTATTCGTGAGCATGGAAGTATCAAGAAAACACCTACGGAAGAAGTGGGAATTAGATTGAATTTAGGACAGAATAAGATTGAAACGCTATCAAACTTGCCTCACGAAACCGCTTTAAATAATGTAATTAACATAATTTTCATTCACGATTTTCACATCTAAAACCATACAAGGGTTTTTAAATAATTGAAATACGTAGTATGTTACGTGGTAACAGCAGTATGACAGAAGAAAAAAAGAGAGAAATTTTGAAATCTATAGTCAAAGAAGCTATCGATAAGAATAAGGTAGTATTTGATAGATTAGCAGAAATCTAATGGAAGAATTAACCTCAGATGATTTACTATATCTCCATCACATAGTTGAAGAGAGATTCAAAGTATTTACAGGAGTAAAAGATCTTGGATTAGTTCAAGCAATAGCCGATAGACCGAAACAAAAATTCTATGGTACATTCATACCATATAATGATATTTTTACAAAAGCAGCTAGTTTGTTAGAAGGAATAATACGAATGCATCCCTTCTATGATGGGAATAAGAGAACAGCGTTACTTGCAACTATAGCATATCTTGAGCTTAATGGGTACGTGATGATTGTTCCATTAAGTGCAGTAAGATTTACGGTAGAAATTGCAAAGAATCAAAAGAATGATCCTGATAGTACGGCAAAATTAATTAAAAATATTGCAAGATGGGTAAAGAAATTATCTGTTAAGAATAACTCCCGCCTTAGTTTTTCATTAAAACTAATACGATACTTTCTATTACCGTTAATTTTAGTTATTCCTCTTACATTCATAACATTTGGTTATCTCGGAAGGAGAGTAATTGAAAAATGGATGGCTTTTGACATATACCCTGAATATAAGAAGGAGCAAAAGGAAATAATTGCTTTCTTAGTAGAAGTTATGGGCAAAGGATTTGCTAAAGAGATGCGTTCTCCTAGCGGATAGACAAACCCCGAATGCACCGAATAATTCCCAGAAGTATGCCACAATAGACTTAATGCTCAAATAGCAAAAATCCAAAAAACCTAGCCTGCTTTCATTCCAGCCTTTACTATCCCAGTGTAAGAGTCAATGAAACTCCTTGGCATACATATTGGCATGTTTTTCTGAGCCCTTGTGCACCCCAAGCTTTGAGCGAATATGGTGATAATACTCGTGCAAGATAACAAACGGATTGCAGAAAATGTCAGAGTTTAGCGCATAAATCTTCTTTTCTGCAGGAACATATACTGCATATACGGTTCTTCTTTTTCCCTTGAATTGTACCAACCGCTATTTTCGGTGTTTCTACCCGATAAATTCCACTTAGCTTTTCAAGGGCAGATTCGGTAGCTCCATCTAGAATCATCTGGACTATCTTGGCCTTTGTTACATCATCAATATCTGGCAATGGATTCAAGTCTATGCATGATATGTCATATAAGCAGTTCAAAAATGCATGTTATTCAGAATCCAGTATTTGCGCTATTATTTGCTTGCACAGGTTCACAGTCGCACTCAAACATGCCTGCTTTTCCCATGCATTCCCCATGCTTTTCGTCAGAACATTTGTGGCAAAGAACCATGTTATTCAATTCTTGGACACATTTGGGGTTATTTTTACCCCCCTATTTGCCCCAAAACTTGCCCAAACTTTGGGTCCATTACATCAATAAATGGTCTAAAATGGTCTATTTTTGGAAAAATAATTTTTTGTGAGTTTGATGCTCAAAGGTTAAACCCCCGCTTATTTTTCCCATACCGCGAAGAAGGTGATTTTTTCATAAAGTGCCATTTTTTGGGGGGGTTTAACACTTGTGCGTACATATGGCAGCCAAGGGTCAAAACACCCCCATTACCCGGTAAGAGTTTGCTTTTCTTCTTGTGGCATGGCTAAAAGTTCAACCCCCATTTTTTGGCTATTTTTTTGCAAAAAAAGGTAGAAAATATCACCACATTTTGACATCCAAAAAAACTGTAATTTTTCAAGTCGGCATGTCAGACTATAACCCAGGTTGCCAAAAATTTTAGAAAATAAATGGTACAAAAATCATGCAGAAATGGAGCCACCAGGGTCGTGCCATATCGATGGCAGTTTTTCAATTTGCTCCAAGATTTCAAGTGCATCGTACTGTCCCTGCGCTTGACTGCAGTTGCAAAACTAAACCCCAATTTTATGGCCTCTGGTGTGAGATCCTTTACCTTGTCAATATCACGCCCCTCCCTCCTCATTCTTTCTCCTAGTGCACAGAACTTCCAATTGTCAGACAAGGACTGCTCGTTACACGTGAGTGGCTCTCGTAGTCTTTGCCGCCAGTCGGTAAGCTCTATTTTTTCAAGCAGGGATTCTAGTTTTTGAGTATAGAAGATACGCATCTTTTTTCAGTGTATTATTTTCCTGGTCGCACTTAGTCTTTTTGCCCTAAGGTTTACACGGATTTGATGGCCTCTGGAACCTTTTCCCTTGCCTGGACTATCTCTATTTCCACTGTCTCCAGCGGCTCGTCAACCACATTTCTTTTGATTGAGAACATCTTTGGTTTATCAAAATCTTTAGTGCAGTCGGGGCATGCGTAGACCAGAACCCTGTATTCATTGGGAGCTTTTGGATTCGAAAGGCGGGGGTAGTAAACTAGTCTTCCCCCACAATCCACACAATACCTATTTGCGCGTCTTGTTCTGGCCAATGCGGACCTCCTGCATATGTGGTTATGTAGCGATCAGTATTAGATCTATCTAGTCTAACAGAATAAACCAAAGCGTGATCGTAATACAATGTTTCACAATTCGAATTTAGAAATATCATATCCCAAACATGGCAATTCATTATACCATGGTTCCAAGGTGCAAAAAATAATGTTTCAGAATTCGAATTTAGAAATATTAAAGCGCCGCCCGCCAGACTTGAACTGGCGACCCGCTGGTTAACAGCCAGCTGCTCTACCACGCTGAGCTAGGGCGGCACCAAACTTGTTCGTAGGATAAGCGGATTTATTCTTTGCTGAAAATTACTTTTCGATGCCGTCTTGTTTTTCAAAAAGATAAATGCCGTCAAGAAAAACTCTCGAGTCCTTGTTTTTGACCTTGGTGTTTTGCTGAAGGCTTGCACATGTTTGTGAAACATCAGTCAGCACAGGACCTGTAATGACGACATCATCTCCTTTTGATACAACCTTTGTTGCACCAAATATTTTGGACACTCTAGCTGCACGCTCTCCCTGGAAATTCTCTACATGTATGTTTCCATCTTTTACCTTGACTGTGATTGGAAAGTGTGCATAGACAATTTTCATCTTAAATGTGTAACCAGTCTGCACTCCCTTGATCAGGGTATTTACAAGTGATTCTGCAGTCTTGAAGATTGCATAGTCGCGTTTTCTTGTACCTTGTGATTTTAGCATTATGCTTTTTTCATCCACCTTGATATCAATTGGAATCTTTTTGAAGTTCTTTCTTGTTTTGCCAAGAGGGCCCTCTACACCTAGAATCCGGTGGTGCTCAAATACCTTGACTTTGGCAGGTATCTCAATTGTTACCTCATGTATTTCAGCTTGCTCAGTAGACATATCCTATCAATAATCCCCCTATTCCCTTTGTGACTGCGTCATGGTGTGACATTACACCCTGGTTTGTTGTGACAATTAGCATACCCCTAGAATATGACGGCAGGTACTGCTGCTCCCATTTTGCATATCCGTCCTTGTCTACTTTGAATCTTGGCGTGATTGCGCCGCACTTTGTTATCTTTGCAAGCAGCTCTATCTTGAATTTGCCTCCCCTTTTGTCGTCTACGTGCTCAAACTCACCGATGTAATCATGGTTCTGAAGCGTCTTTAGCACCTCAGTTGCAAGTTTTGACGTTGGTAACACAACACAGTCTCCCTTTCTTCGAGTTTCGCTGTTGTACAGCGTGACAAACAAGTTTGCTAAAATATTTGTAGTTGGCATATCTATTACCTGAATTTGTTAAATCCCAGCGAAACCGCTACTTCCCGAAAACATCGTCTGCATAGTGTCAAGTCGTATTTTTGAATAACAGCATTATAGTCCCCGCATCTTTTGCACCATCTGGAACCTTTTCCAAACTTGTGTTCCTTTCTTCCTGTTACCTTGTAATCGCGATTCTTGGCCATCTTATATCACTTGGACTCCAAATTCTCGTGCCATGAATTCCTTTGCATGCTCTGAAGTGATGATGTGATTAACACCAATGCTTGCCTTGTGCTTGCTTCTTACCCTGATGTTAAATCCTGGCCTTGTAAGTGATATGGTAATGTTCAGCCCTACGATTCCAACTTCAGGATCATACTTTACTCCAGGAATATCAATGTGCTCGCGTATTCCAAAGGAGACATTTCCAAATTCGTCAAATGATGAACTCTTGAGCTGGCTTCCCTTTGCGGTGACCAGTCTTTTTATCAATTCAAGTGCTGGAGCCTTTCGTACTGTTACTGCAACACCGATTGGCTCTCCCTTGTGCACCCCCCAGTCTCTTTGAGTTGCTTTGGCGGCTCGTGGGTTTGGTTGCTGGCCTGATATTTGCAGTAATGCACGCTTTGCCCTCTCTATTGGGTCGCCTGATTTTCCAACGCCCATGTTTAGCACTACCTTTGCAACTGTTATTTTTTTCATTGGAGATTCCATTTTTTGTGCCATATTTATCACTGGATTTGTATCACGGGTTTGTCCTTTCCAACTGCCATGACCAAGTCAGATGGAATTTCAATTTGTCTATCGTCAATATCAACCAAAGCTCTTTGCGGTAACACGAATGTTCCCCCTTCAATTTCTGCAATTTTTCCCGTCTTTCCTACGTTTACACCGCTTGTCACAATTACCTGTACGCCTTTTTCGAGCTTTATCACGTCCAAAATCTTGGTCTCTGGAACCTGGACTAGACATGTATCCCCGACATTTACTTTGGCGTCAGAGATTAGGTTTCGTCCGTCGTGGAATCCTATCTGTGTTTTTTTGCCCTTGATTGTGACTTTTTTTGTAACCTTGAGCAGTTTTTTTGTTTTCTCAGATGCGTTAATTGTAATTGGTTTGAGCACTGTAAGATCTTTTGGGACTAGTCGGTACACTTCTGGTACACCTTGCAGTTCGATTACATCCATCAGGCCTACCCCGTGGTGAAGTGACTTGCGTGTAATTCCGTCAACTGTGAATCTTTCCTCCATATATGACAGACTTGACCTCTCTTAGGGTATCTGCAAGCTTGAGCGTATCTCTGACAAACACTGCAGTTGGAATGGAAAGTGATTTTTTGTGTCCACCTGGCTTTACTGTAACTACAAATCTCTTGTCCTTTCTTGTAATTCCCCAGAACAGCGGGGCCATTTGCCTTTTTAGTTTCTTGCTTCCAGATATGCTAACCATTATTTATCACTCTTTTTTGATTTTGGAGATTTTTGCTCTTTATCTGTCTTTGCAGTTTTTGGAGCAGGTTTTGTTTCCTTTTGTTTTGGTTTCTGCTCTTTTGGTTCCTCTTTTTTCTCCTTTGGAGCCTCTTTTGGCTTGGTCTCTTTTGGTTCCTCGACTTTGGGTTTTGCAGTCTTTGGTTTTTGTCCGTCAAGTCTGCTTTGTCTCCACTTGTCGTCCAAGTTCAGAGCAGTAATCATTACGTTAGATGGATGAATGTAAATGTCGACGTTTCCGCCCTTTAGTTTTTCACGCTTTATTCCCTCGATTGCAATTCCCCGTTTCAGAGGTGATACGTTTGTAACCTTTCCTTCAATTCCTTTGAATTCTCCTCTTAGAACTTTGACGCTGTCGCCTTCTATGACTCGCGCACTTGATTGATGATATTTTTCCTGCAGGTCTTTTGCAAGTGGAGCCCCCAGTTGTTTGCTGACTAGGTGCAGTGGTGCAATGTATAACATTCTATGGCGCATCTTGGCTGAATTCATCTTATACCACCATTGATGCCAGATTTGCTATCCTTGGCCATTTCTCTGACGCCTCTACTGCAACAGGTCCCTTGATCTCAGTTCCCTTTATTTCGCCTTCTGGCGTAACAAGTACAGCCGCGTTATCTTCGAATGTAACTCTAACTCCGCTTAATCTGTGAACTGCATATTTTTGTCTGATAATTACTGCTCCAAATATCTGGCCACGAAGCTCACCTGGGCCTTTTTTTACTACAACATTTACAAAATCGCCTACTGCTGCTGATGGATATCTTGCAACTCTGGTCTTTGTTTTTTGTACCATGACAATTTCTAAAATTTTTGCACCCGTATTGTCAGCGCATACGACTTGAGCTCCAAGTGGAAGTGCGCGTGTGATATATGGTCGGAATTCCTGTACTCCCTTTGCAGATACTGCACGACTCTTGGTTGCCGCCATTATGACACAACCTCCACAACTACAAATGATACACTCTTTGAAATTGGCCTACATTCTGCAGTCAATACGATATCACCTTCTTTGAGCTCGATGCAGAGTGGCCTGTGAGCATGAATCTTACTTTGGCTACGTGCATATCTTTTGTATTTTGGCACAAATTTAGGAGCCTCTTGTTGCACTACAACCATTTTGGGAGCTTTAGCACTCACTACTTTTCCTTGAATTAGTTTTCCTCGAATACTTAGAGTGCCGTGAAAAGGACAGTCATGGTCTGAGCATTCAGTCTTTGGAGCCTCAACTTGGAGTCCTATGTTTCTAGTCATGCCTTTACTCCCATTCTTTCGTATGATCTTTTGGTCAGTTGCGTCCCTTCAATTTCTGCATTATCGTTACTAAAGCTGAACTTCCATCGCGCAGTCTCTTTTGGAAATTTTTTGTTGCCTTTAACGGTATTTAGTGTAAACATGGATTTGGTTTCATCTACGACTTTTCCTGCAAGCCCAATTATCTGTTTGTTAGTAGATTCTACAATCTGTGCTTGCAATCCAATTAGCTCATGTGATGTAATGTTTTCTCTTGTAATCATTTTTTCTTCAGCTCGTTTAATCTTGTCAGTACACTCGTGCAATATCTCTTCGCATTGGCTTTACTTTGCCGCTGTCTTTTCGCAGCGTTCCCTTTGATGATTCAATTCTAAGCTTTGTCAACTCAGAGCGCAACTGGTCAAGTCTGTCCTTGAGGTCTGTTTCGTTAAATTCGCGTACAGTCTTCATCTTCAGTCGTGTCATTACTTGAGCTCCTCCTCAACGTCTTCAAAGGTTTCAACTTTTTCAATTAGCTTCTCCTCGATTTCTATTACCTCGCTTTCTGTGCGTGGCTTGGTTGGGTCAATTTGTGATTCGTCTAGTATTTCAACTTCGGTAATTTCTTTTTCTTCTACTGATACTGCCACTACCTTTGGTGCCGCCTTTCTTCCCTTTAGCTCAAATTCTGGAATATATTTTTCCTTTTTGGCAATTCTGATTCTGACACCGATAAGACCCATCTTGGTCTCAACGTGTGCAATATCTTCAGATACTATAACTCCTGCTTGATATCCGGCGCGCGGCAGGACTCCCTTGCTGTGTTTTTCAAATGAAGAGCGCTCTCCTCGAAGTTTTCCAGATATTGTGATTTGCACACCCATTGCGCCTGCCTCCATGATTGTCTGTAGTGTCCACATGACTGCTCGCCTAAATGCAGTTCCTCTTGCCAGGTGCTGTGACATTCTGTTGCACATGACGCTTGGCTCAAGCTCAGGCCTTGGAATCTCGATTACTGAAATCTGGGGATTTTTGAGTGCAAAGTCTTTTTCTAAAACTTTGGTAAGATCTCGTATGCCGCTGCCTTTTCTGCCAATTACTATACCCGGTCTTGTGACATGCAATCCGACTCTGGTACCTGTTGGAGTTTTTTGAATATCAACTTCTGAAAAGCCTGATTCCTTGATTGCTTCCCTGAGATAATCTTTGAGGAGCATGAGTTTGTAGCTGTCTTGAATTACGTTTTTTACTGGATGACATCTCAAAGCTCCTGAGCCACTAGCTCCACATGCGTTAGAATATCAATTTTCGGTGTTGCTCTGCCCTGTGCACGCGGAGTGAATCTTTCAATTTTTCTTCCCTTGTGAACTGTAGCATTGATTATCTTTAGTCTGTCAAGATCCATTCCTCTATATTCTGCGTTTGATTCCAAATTATCAAGCAGTCTGATAAATTCAGTTGCAGTCTTTTCTGGATATCTTCCTGACATTACACCGGTGTCAGACTTGTGTCCTACTTCGTTGTTGTATCTTTTGAATGGCACTGCGCGCTCTAGATTGACGACTGCTTGAAGATACGTTCTTGCTTTTTCAATTGACATGCCCTTGATTGAAACTGCAACTTCGCGTGCATGCTTGTGAGATATTGTCTTCTCCCTTAGTGCAGCTCTGACATGTCGCGTCTTGTCATAATTTTGGAAAGAATAGCTAAAATGCATACAAAATCACTTCAATGGCACGTACAAACTGGACCTTGATGCTCCTACACCAGGTGCTCCATGAACGACTCTTTTGTTTGTCATGATAAATTCGCCAAGATAATGGCCGACCATGTCTGGCTTGATAGCAACTGGCAGAAATTCCTTGCCAGAATATACACTGATTGTAAGTCCTGTCATGTATGGTAAAATTATAACATCTCTAAGATGGGTCTTGATTGTAGTTTTGTGTTTTCCAGCTTTTGCAAGTTTTGTGTCTTCAAGCAATTTTCTTTTATCGTCAGTAATGCCCCTTGTCAGTGATCTTCTTGCGCGAGCAGGCAAAAGTTCGAATAGCCTTTCAAGTGACAGACCTTGCAGTTCTTCTAGCGATAATCCGCGATACTTGAATTCTTTAACCAATTGGTTCCACCCTTATCTGAGTTGATTCACGAAAGACCATATTATAGCATTCCTATCTTGGTTGCAAGGTCTCTTGCCTTTTCTATTGTTGCAAATTTTACAAAAGCTTTCTTTCCATATACTGTTCTGCACACGTTTACCCCGATTGGCACCTCGTTGTAGAGTACCTTTACTGCTTCTGCAATCTTGGGTTTTGTAGTGTTTTCTCGAACTAGAAAACAGATTCTGCTTTCGTTTTCAACTAACGCAAATGTCTTTTCAGTGACATATGGCTTTAAAATAATGTGAGTTGCTTCGTCGATATTCATTGCATTGCCACCATTAATTCAAGATGCGGAGATTTTAGTTTGGCAATCTCTTCTATTGCGCCCTTTGAAAATGCAGTCAGTCTTGCAGGTTTTGCGCCAGGTGCCAAATCTATAACACTAAGATTTTTTGCCTCTACCACGTCAACGCCTGGAATGGAACCGCATGCCTTTGACAGGTGTTTAGAGTCTTTTACTACAATCAAGAGGCTCTTGCCGACTTTGGTGTTTCTGCCACGCAGTCTTGTTTTACCTGAACGGCGCTTTAGCCTACCTTCAAGCCTTTCAACATCTTGGGAGACGTGCAGTGACTCGAGGATCTTGTAGAGTTCTTTTGATTTTATTACAGACTCTATCTGGTCAGATACGATAATTGGAAAAGACTCTATCTTGTCTGTTCTGTGGCCTCTAAGTTGTACTAGTGCGGCAGATGTGGTTGCTGCAATTGCAGAGCACAGTGCAAGCTTGTTTTCTTTTTTATTCAATAATTTGTATATGACTTTGTCAACATTTGGAGGATGTGCCTGTCTACCTTTTCTTACCATTGCGACAGCACCACCTTGTCCTGTCTTCCGCCTCCACCGCCATGCATACGTGCAACTCTTGCTGCATGATGTCCTGTTGGCGGGCTGTTTGATTCTGCGACAACATCCATACCTGCATTTGGATATCTTCCCTGTCTTTGGAAACTGTGAGACTCTAGATGCACATATGCTCTGTGAATAAGATCATTTCGTATGGGTGTTGAAAACACTGGTGGCAATTCTATTTCTCCGTCTTTTGCGCCAGAGGTTGAAAGGACTTGGGTTTTCATATCATAATCTCCAAAACTTTTGGTTGTGTTACCTTTGACACTCTTTGTCTTTCTGGTGCGCGAAGCTTTACCAGTCTTCGATAAGTTCCAGGAATTGAGCCGCGCAAAATAACATAGTCACCTTGCACCACACCAAAATGTTTGTATCCGCCTGAAGGATTTATTTTGTATTCTTCATTTTCGGAGTTGCTCATTATCATTATTCTGTTGTTGTACTGTGTTCTTTGATGAAATCCTCGCTGTCCTGCTCTTGGGACAGTGTACATGATAGTTGCAGGACTGATAGGACCTAGAGTACCAAGAGCCCTGACACTTTTTCTTGACTTGTGTTGTTTCTTTTTGACTCCCCATCTTGCAATTGGGCCTCAAACCCTTTTCCTTTTGTAATTGCTGCAACATCAACATCTGCACCTTTTTGAAAAACTTGATCAATTTTTACTTCTTTTCCCAAAAGTTCTTTTAAGAAAGCAAATTGTTTTGGAATGTCTCCGCCTTTTACTGCAACTTCAAAGACGTATGGCTTTTTTTGTTCCAGTCCTGCTCGGCTTGGCAGAACTGATGTGATCGCGAAAAGCTCGTCAATGTGGCGAAGTGATTTTTCTGCCCTTTCAATTCCTTTTTCGTCATACTTTGTCTTGAACAATCTTGATAATTCCTTTGGCAGGTCTTTTGCATAAATGTCAAAAAGCGAATCCAGTCCGTATCTGTCCTTTGAATATCCTCTAATTCCGATAATTACCATGGGCGGTGTAACAACAACTGTTCCAAGGCTGACAAGCTGTTTTCCAAAGTTTGGAGTCTTTTCTCGGTCATCCACACTTGCGATGCGCATGCATGCTGCCTTGAATCCTGCATATCCGAGCAGTTTTGGCTGATCGTCGTGGACTTTGGGCCAAGTGCGTATTCTGGCTTCCATGCTCTTCGCTCGAGACCTTGGCAAATAGGCAAGGCTTCCCCTCCTTGGCTGGCTATGCTTCCTATGGCCCATTGATAAACGCTAAAAGTCGAGTACCCCATTATAAGTCTAGGCACTAAGTTATCCGGACATATGATATTGCCTGCTCTTTTAAACAGATCAAATTTTTCTGATAACATTGCAAAAATAACAAAGTGCGTTTGGCAGTACCATGACAAAAAAGACGATATCTAGAACCAGTCTTTAATTATTTCAAATACTGTGCAAACGAAGCGATCTGGATTTATGTCCCAATAACTTGACAGTGCCTAAGTCTATTATTAGAAAATAGAGCTTGCCATTATTTTTTGTAAAACTTTAACTTTTTATAAAAAATGCACAAGATTGATTGCAATAACTATACTTCCAATAATAACACATGCAATTCCCATCATAATTGCAAATGCAAATAATTTCTTTTTTGGCATTGCAACCATGTCAATCTAATTGCGCGACAGGATGTTTAAGATCGCAAGTGTTCCAAGTATCGCTTCTTCGAGCCTGACTGTTTGAGTAGCTTGATCGGGGAAAAAGTTTAGGATCTGCGATTTTGGAACATTTCCCAAAGCCCTGCCCAAGATCTCATGGACTCCTCTTTTTGGGGAGCCAAACACTACCAAGACTTCAGCGTCAGAGATTTCTTGGAAATATTTTTGTGTTTTATGGATAAGTTTTCCCTTTCTTGATGTAAATATGACAAAAGAATTCCAGTTGGAAAGAACGTTGCTCAGGCTGGATGCTTCTTTTACTTCGTATCCCCAATACTGCTTGATCTCGTCACGTCTTATCTGCTTGATAGAAAGGTTTGGCGGTCCTTCCTTGAATTGCACCGTGATTCTTTTTCCTTCATCCTCAGGGCCGTGATATGGAATGAACTTGTCAAATCCAACGTCGACATATTTTTGTCCTCTTGCAAAGACTACAACTCCGTCTCGAATGTCGCCTGGCTTGACCTTGGTTGGATCAGGCGTTTGCACGTGCGACGGAATCTTAAGAGGACTCAGACTTCCTGCAAACCTAAGCTCCTCCGTTTTTCTATACATCGTTCTGCGAAGGTATTGCGGGGTCTCAAGATAGCGCAGTGTTGTGCGCAAAAGTGATCTGTCACGGTCTCTTCCGTCTGCTTCATGGTAAAGATAGATTGTGTTTACCTTGAATACGGCACATGCTCTACCAATATCTGAAATTTTTAATGCCTGCCCAAGCGGGGATGGTTCTTCCATTAGAGACGAATCAGGAATAGCTATTGACAGTTTCAATACTGCAAGTGACTTGGTTGCGCTATAAAATGCTAGATGTTACTTTTGCTGTCTTTTGGCAAAGTTCTCTTTTGCCTTGACTGCGTATTTTTCAATATCTTTTTCTGCAGTCTTTGTCATGAGTTTGGCGTCATTCATGATGTGAGCCATCTTGATGTGTTTTGTTCCATCCTTGTCTTCGCTTACAAGATATATTGATTCGATTGCAAGTGCCGCTGCATCTTCAAATGACATGTCTTTTTTGTAGTGTTTTTCAAGATATTCAGTTACTTGGTCTGAGCCTGCTCCTATTGCAACAGCATCATACGAAATGTAAGTGCCGCTAGGATCAGTCAGGTAAATCGTGCTTCCACTTTTGTCAATTCCTGCAATTATTAACGCAACTCCAAATGGTCTTACTCCAGCATACTGGGTAAATTGTTGGCATTGATCGGCCAAGTGTTTTGCAACAGACTCTACCTCGATTGGCTCGTCATAGATCATCCTGTTACTTTGTGAAAAGAATCTGGCGTTATCTACCTGAGATCTTGCATCTGGAATGTATCCTGCTGCTGCCACACCAATATGATCGTCGACTTGAAATATTTTTTGAGTAACCTCTGAGTTTTGTAATTTTCTTGGTTTTTCTTCAACTGCCAAGACCAGACCGTCTTTGCTTTTGATTCCAACTGCAAGAGTTCCGCGTCTTACAGTTTCAATAGCATATTCGACTTGGTAAAGTCTGCCATCTGGAGAAAATACAGTAATCGCTCTATCATAACCTGCTGCGGCTGGAAGCATTTCAAAATTCTTACCTTTGAAGGTTTAATTTAAGTTTATACAAGCAGCAGATCATGCGTTTTGAGATCCCTTTTCATGGTCATGAAAACATAAGATCACTTCATCCAAAAACAATTGAGATAACAACCGAGTCGCATCTTACTGTAAATGGAGATTGCATCATTGGAGTAGGGGCAAGTTCCGGATGCAGTGACTTGCCAGAGAAAATGAAAATGCTTTTGCAAAATTCAAAATCTACTGTCAACTGTACCATTTTGGTAAAAGACTTTACATTCAAAGTAAAAGGTAATGGAAGCGATAAGCTGACACTTACAAATCCACATGACATCGTAATTAGAAAAAGCTCCTTTACCTGTCCTAGAACAATGGCCACCAACTGCGATGCTGCATCAGATGCCATCCCAAGAAAGATGATAAAGATATTGCAAAATCCCGACACTACAGGAATCTTTGCAATAGAGGTTACCTGATTATTTTTGAATCATGGAACCGTTGTCTTCAAACACTTTTGCCATTGCCCGATTTACAATCTCGACTAGAAGATATTCTTCATAGTTTGACTCGGGATTATTTTTTGAGCTTTTTTTCTTCATTTTTGAACCCGCTGTCTGGGCAATGTTTTTGATTACTTTTTCTAGCTTGACAGATGCGTCAACAATTGTTTTAGAAAAGTCGTTTTCAAAATTTGGCGGAAGCTTGTGGCCTAGAACCCTTACCGAGGTTCCATAGTATTTCAAAACTGCGCCGCGAACTTCTTCCATCTTTACAATTTCAACCAAGCCTGCATCTTTTAGCACGTCCAGGTGATGCCTTATTGTGGTGGTTGCTTTTTTGCACCCTTCCTTGTGAAGTTCCACAACAATCTGATCTGTTGATAATTGCTTGTGGTACAATATTTGCAGAATCCTAACCCTGGCGTCGTCATCAAGTGCTTTTGCTTGGGAAGCACTTGTGGCAAGTATTTTGTTTATTTTGATTTCTTTTTGTAGTAGAGTTGACATTTCCTAATTTCAGTTTTAATACAACCTAAAAGATCCCAAGATCATATTTTTTTGTCCATTACGTGATTTTTTTTCACGTTACAATTATCGTAAAAAAGATTCTAATTTTTTCCTTACAATATGATATACATAATTGCATAATCACTTCACTTGTACCATTATAATGCATATACCACCATTACTAGATACATGGTAATATTACCAGAAAATCAAAATTAGAAAATTTTTTTGGATTTTTTGGGAAAAAGGTTCCCTCGGGGTAGAAAATACGGCATGGACTGGCAGGATTTGCGTTAGGGCCTAAAACAAAATTCGAGTCAAAGACGAGTTCCAGTAATGCGCTCGTATGAAGTCAAGTATCTTGATGACATTTCGTTGCACAGATCCTGTGGAAGCTCTGGTGCAACAGGGTCAAGTCCCTGCTTTCTTTCATCTTCAAACTTTTTTTGCAGGCCGCGAGCTGCAAGCCAGTCACGTAACAGTTGCTTGTCGTAGCTTTCCTGTATCTTTCCTACTTGGTATGACTCTTTGGGCCACATCCTGTATTCGTCAGGACCAATAGAATCACCCAGAATAATCTCGTCACCTATTTTTCCAAACTCTAGTTTGAGGTCTGCAAGTATGAATCCGGCCTTTTCTGCTATCTGTGACATGTTTTGGTAGATTCCAAGCGATGTCTTTTCCAGCCAGTCATAATCTGCAGCGCTTGCAAGGTTTCGCTCCAATGCAGCTTCCCTAGTGATTGGAATGTCATGAGTTTCAGATTTTGTGGTAGGATCAAAGATTGGTGTTGGAAACTTTGCTGCAATTTGGGTATTGGTACCTTCTGGAATTTTTACTTCTCCTTCTTTCCACCTTTGGATGAGGCTGCCGTAAAAATATCCCCGCACGACGCACTCGATTGGAATTATATCCATTTTTTTAACTATTATCTTGTCCTTTGCCTCGGTCCTGACATAATGATTCTTTGTAGGCAAATTTTTGAACCAAAACTCGGCAAACTTGCACAAGACCTCACCCTTTCGAGGTATTGGCGATGGGAACTTGACATCAAATGCAGAAACCCGGTCTGAGAAATGAAATAAAACGTGCTTGTCGTCTAGTTCGTATATATCCTTGACCTTGCCTGAGCGTAAAAACCTCAATCAGGCGTCATTGAACTGGCTTGGATTTAAACTGATATACTTTTTGACTTGTTTCCAGACTGTCATACTTGGTAGCATGGCAATGGTACTTTGAATTAGTGTTTCAAATCTCTTGAAGGAATTTGTTACTCGGTTTAGTTTCCCACTTGAACACAAACAAATTTTTTCAAATAATGTTAATTCTTCTTTCTCTTTGGAGTCCATCTTTTCATGGCAAGTGAGCTCATGGTAACAGAAACCGAACTTGCAGCCATCGCGATTCCAGCAAGTGCAGGATACAGAAATCCCATAGCAGCTACAGGAATCAAGATCGCGTTGTACATGAAAGCATAAGTCAGGTTCTGTTTTATCTTTCCTACAGTCTTCTTTGCAATCTCGATTGCAGTAACAACATCACGAATGTCGTCTCTGACAAGAATCACTTTACCAGCCTCTATTGCAATGTCCGTGCCAGATCCTACCGCTATCCCTACGTCGGCTACAGTAAGAGCCGGTGCATCATTTATTCCGTCTCCAATCATGGCTACCTTCTTGCCTTCATTTTGGATCTTTCTTACCACATCTACTTTTCCTGACGGCAAGATGTCTGCAAAGATCCTCTCTATGCCTACCATCTGGGCAACTTTGTTTGCAGTCTTTTCATTGTCTCCTGTAAGCATTACAGGTTCTATCTTCATTGATTTCAAAATAGAGATAGCCTCCTTTGCTCCTTGCTTTGGAATATCAAGTAGTCCTATGATTCCAAGAACCACATCACCCACAGAAACTATCACTGCTGTTTTTCCTCTTCCTGTAGTTTCCCAATTATTTGATTGGAATACGATATGTCTACTTTCTGGTTTTGCATGAATGCTGGACTGCCAACCTTCAAACGCAAGTTGTTGTAGGTAGCTATCACGCCAAGTCCTGCAACCGCTTCAAAGTATGATGCATCATCTATTTTCATTCCTTGATCTTGCACATGTGCAACAATTGCCTTTGCTAACGGATGCTCAGAGCCTTTCTCTGCAATAGCTGCAAGGGTTAGTGTAGTTTCATTTTTGTCAGAACTGATTGCAGGAACGACCATGGCCAATTTTTTTATCTCGACCACATCTGTCACCTGAGGCTTTCCTTGTGTTAGAGTTCCTGTCTTGTCAAAGATTGCCACCGAGATTTTATTTAGCATCTCCATCGCCTCTCCTCCTCTAAATATCACACCATTTGATGCACCCTTGCTCATACCAACCATGATTGCAGTAGGAGTAGCAAGGCCTAGTGCACATGGACATGCAACAACGAGCACAGCAACTGCTGGAATTATTGCAGCACCAGCAACGCCGTGTGTTACTGCAAAATACCAGACAATGAAAGTAGATAGAGCGACAACCATTACCGCGTATGCAAAGTATCCTGCAACCCTGTCAACCAATTTTTGCATGAGAGGCTTTCTGCCCATTGCTTCTTCCACAAGTTTTACTACCTGCGAGAGAAACGAGTCAGAGCCAACTTTGGTTGCTTTTACAACAAGCATTCCTTCTCTGTTGATTGTCCCACCTATCGCACTGTCTCCAATCTTTTTTGTTACAGGAACAGACTCGCCAGTTATCATGGATTCGTCTACTGCCGAGATACCAAATACCACCGAGGAATCGACCGGAATCTTCTCTCCTGGCCTGACTACTAGAATATCTCCAGGCTGGATAAGTTCCACCGCTATCTCAACCTCTTTGCCATCTTTCTTTCTTATTCTAGCAGTCTTGGGCTGGAGCTCAAGCATCTTCCTGATTATGGAGCTGGTCCTGCCCTTGGTTTTTAGCTCCATGTACTTGCCTAGAATTATGAATGTGATGACAACTGCTGCTGCGTCGTAATACATGGCATGCCAGTTGGGAACCGGAAATGTATTGAATGCACTAAAGAAATAGGCGGTGGTCGTACCAAGCACAACCAGGGTATCCATGTTTGCAGACCTCATCTTTGCAATTCGAAACGCGCCAGTGTAGAACCTGCTTCCAGTCACAAACTGAACGGCTGACGCAAATACAAACATCGTATATGCCGCAATGTTTGTTCCTGATATAGCCAAAAATTTGAAAACTTCAGGATAGCTGAATAAAATAACAGGAACAGTAAAAATAATTCCAACTATGAACAGGTGTTTGAGTTTTCTTGCTTCCATGTCCTGTGTTGATATCCCTAGATCTTCGCTTAGAATGCCATATCCGAGCTCTGTGATCTTCTTTCTGATGTCTGCAAGCGACAGGAGGGCTGAGTTGTATTCTATATTAATTTGTGAATTCCCATAATTGACGGACGCTAACTTGATGCCATTAATTTGTCGCAGTTTCTGCTCAAGTCTCTCCGAATCAGTAGAATCAGAAATTCCGCTAATCTTCAAAGATAGTTTTTCGTAAACTACCCTGTAACCTATTTCCTCGATTGCCTTTTCAATAGAATCAAGTTTAACTTTTGTTTGATCAAATTCTAATGTAGCCTTTTCAGTAGCCAGGTTGACCTCTACCTTGTTTACTCCCGGAACATCTGAAATGCATTTCTGGATGGTGCTGACACATCCAGCGCAGTGCATTCCGCCTATTTTCAATACCGTTCGCCTGATTTTCTCTTCTTGCTTGGCTACCTCAACCGTCATAGTATATCATGATATATTACGCGCGCCATTTACTTAACTATGGAACTTTACAATTGTAAAGTGTACAAGATATACATGCATGAGATGTAATCACTGTCATGCCACTCAAGTTAGATGAGATAGATATTGCACTGTTGGAATCTCTTATCAAGGATGGCAGAAAATCTTTCAGACAGATAGCCAGAGAGATCAACGTAAGCACCCCTACAGTCAAGACACGCTATGAGAGATTGGTTAACGTAGGTCTGATAAAGGCAGTCTTGCCTGACATTGATTTGGGAAAACTTGAGACGAAAACGAGCGTCATACTAGACCACATTCGTGAGAAGGCGCTCAAAGGCCATCCAATAAAACTTGACAAGGGAACACTTGTGAAATTGTCATGTGATTATTGCAAGGGACCTGTTCATGGAAAACCAAGCATTCTAAGATTTGCAAATGCGGAGAGATTTTTTTGTTGCACGTCATGCAAATCACTGTACAAAGAAAAATACAAGGGCAGAATTGAGGCGCTCGAGTAGCAAAATAGCCTTTACAGAAAAGCCAGATCATAAAACTGTAATTCTTTGCAGGTATTATTAATGTGAAAAAATATCGTTGTTCATGAATGAAGGCTTGGTCTAAGTTTGATTCATCTTTTCATTAACTTAGCCCTTTAGGATTTGTACTTACAACGGACGAAGTCTTGTAAGATATTTAACTAGTTCATTAAGAAAGAACGCCCAGCCTTCGGAATGATCTTTGACTTGGTCCTTGCTTGTAAATCCTGTATGAGTTAGGGTCAATCTAGTCTTGTTCTTGCTTATTTCTTCCAATTCCCATGTTACTATAGTTTCAGGAAAGTCTGGCACATCCATGTGCTGCCAGGTATAGACAAGTTTTTTGTTCTTGACAAATTCCAAAACCCTTCCTTCATTAGTTTTATCATGATCTCTTGCACATGCGTAATCCTCTTTGAATCCTTGTAATATGTGAATCTAGTTTTCCCTCCAACTTTGGGTTCTAATATTGCCGCATCCGGGAAACCAGTTGGTCAATTCACTAGGATCCGAAATAGCCTTGAATACAACTTCCGGAGAGGCATCAATTTCAATTGATTTCGCTGATTTCTAGATCACTCATGTCCTTTTTTCCTTTCCTTGTTCTCGAGGTATTCTTTAAGCGAGTTTAGGTTGTACCCCCACATCTTTTCAAAGAAATTTACAACCTCAAGAGATTTTTTTTCATTTAATGAATAGTATCGGTTCTTGCCCAGTTTTTCCTCAGTAACCAAGTCTGCGCTCTTCAATATGCGTAGGTGACTTGACAAGGCAGGAGCCGTAAAATGAAAGTGTTCGGTCATCTCACTTGGAGTCATCTTCCTTTTTCGAAGCAGCATCAGTATCTCGCGCCTGCTGTCATCTGCAACTGCTTTCCAGACGGATTCCATGTTAATATAATAATTAAACAATTATTTAATTGTTTAGTTTACAGGTATTGTTTTGTCTTCCAAACATCCACCAAATAATTTGAAAAACCAATTTAAAGATCGCGATCTGAGACCTGTAGGACCCAGTTCTGTTTTGGTACAATTTCAAGGTCCATTAGGGGATTTGTCTAGTTAGTTTAGTTCCCTCACTTTTTATTAGAAAAACCATGCCTACGGATTAAGTTTAGCGTTAATTTTGGATAAAATCCGTTCTGCCCATTTTATTGCCTCGTTAGCATCTTTTTCAGTCATAAAGTCAGGTTGATACTCAGAAGTATTCTTCATATTTATTAGAGACATAAACTGTTTTCTAATCTCATCATATTCAGGAGCTGGGAGTATCCCTTTAACAAGTGAGAGTACTTCAGTGTGATCGTCGGTTCCGCGTTTGCCTTTAAATTTTGTAGTTAATGCGTCAAGGGAGTTTATGCCGCTATGAACTGCGTTGATTACTGCACTATTATACCTCTTATTTTTTGATGATTCAATAGCAGTTGTCAGCGCCTCTTTAGCTTTTGTGACATAGTTAGATGCTTTTGAAGGATCTACAGGTTTTGCCATTTACAAAGTTTCAATACTGAAACCACATATTAGAATATGATTATCGATGATTGATCGTATCAGAGATCCTTTTTGTTTAGCTTTGAATTCCTTTTTGGTAAACACTACTGGAGATATACTACCATGGAATATTGAGAATATTTGTTCTGCTACTTCAGATATTTGTTTGATGGCATATCCATGATCATTTGAAACTACTAGAAGATCTATGTCACTGTCTATCTTTTCTTGCCCCTTTACAACACTTCCGAAAATTGCCGCAGAGAAAATCTTAGTTGTATCAAGATATTTCTTTAATAGTTCAAGCATCTCAAACATGGTGTTTTTTTCTGATTCGATCATTGGTTCTATTATTTTATCTAGAATGTAGCTTTTCTTGTTTAATTCTAATTGATATGCCCTTCCCACTGGTTGAATTTTTACGATGCCAAATCTTTCAAGATCATGAATAGTGAGGGCTGCCTCATTTGGTGTGACTTTGGCTTCTTCTGCTAATCCTCTTATAGTAAAGATCTTGCCTTGGTAATTTATCATAGTACGAAGCAAGATGATACTTGCCTTGTTTCCTAGTACATCTTCCAGGTATCTATGCAATAACATAATGTCCTATATTTAGGACATATGTCCTACATTTAAGACATATGTCTTATTTTTAGGACATGAGTATTTAAAATAATTAAACCCATTAGGGAAATCGT
The DNA here is from genome assembly GCF_011319465.1 of Candidatus Nitrosotalea sp. TS. GTDB lineage: Archaea > Thermoproteota > Nitrososphaeria > Nitrososphaerales > Nitrosopumilaceae > Nitrosotalea. The sequence goes on along the minus strand of NZ_RCMB01000002.1, from coordinate 141,041 downwards.
CTTCATCAGTTCGATTCCCCCATATCTAGAATCTTACAAGGTTCAAAATAACGCTAGACAGACATGGTCATGCACGGTCTTGAATGTAGATTACTTTTTGCCCTGGTCAGGAATCACAGGCAATGTGGTCGTTGAAACCACGTTGCGTATTTGGACGAATGTCTTTTGTGATTATTTTTTCAATTTGTGTCCTAGTTGAAACCTGGACTTTGACAAAAATATCATACTGTCCATATGTACCTGTTACTTCCTTTACTCCATCAATCTTTAGAATTTCATTTAGCACATCCATTTCATGGCCCATCTTGCTTTTTACAAGGACAAATGCTAATTCCAATTTTACTCTCCCTTGATTTCTGCTCTGCTCTTAAATGTCGGCTTTATTCCAAGTGTAGAATAATCTCCCGAATAGCATGTAAAGCACATGGAATTGTAATCCATTCCCACGGCATTTGCAAGATTCTGGGCGTCGTTGTAGCCAAGAAAGTCTGCACCGATTAGCTGTCTGACTTTTTCTGTAATTTCGTCTTCGGTGTAATTTTTGTCATCTCCCATAAATGTGACCAGCTCATCCTGTGACGGAAAGTCAATTCCTGCATAGCATGGATATTTTATTTGTGGAAAAGTAATTACCATGCTAATCTTTCTTGCACCAGCTCTGCGTAAGGCCTTGATGATTGCCTTTGAGCTTGTTCCCCTTACAAGACTGTCATCGACTACCACGACATGTTTGCCGCTGATTACCTGTGTGATTGGAATAATCCAGCGATTGATTTCAACTCTGTCGCTTTGATGCGGTTCAATGAAACTGCGCAGTGGTCCCTTTCTGCTGTACCTGTCCTTGAGCAATCCTTCTTCAAATGGGATTCCAAGCTCTTGCGCATATCCTAGTGCGGCAGGTCTTGCAGAATCTGGAACTGGAACGACAATATCTGCATCCTTGATTGGATACTTTCTTGCCAGAAATTGCCCGATTCTCTTTCTGACCACATAGATGTTGGAACTTTCCATAACACTTGACGGATGTGCAAAATAGGTAAACTCAAAAGAACAGTGAGCGGGTTTTTTTTCTTCAGAGAACATTTCATATTCCAGTCCTGCGTTGCTGATTTTTACAAGCTCGCCTGGTTTTACGTCTCTGACAAGCTGTGCCCCCACCGCAGATAGCGCAACTGATTCGGATGCCACAATGTAAGAGTTGTTGTCTTTTCTATATCCAATAACCATCGGCCGAAATCCTCTGGGATCACGTGCTGCATATACTGCATTATCATCAGAAACAAAGGTAAAACAAAACGAGCCTATCATCTCGTTTTTCAAAATTGATAGCGCGTTGCCGAGTTTTCCATTCTCAGACATGAGTGAGACTAGTCGTTGTGCTGCAACAAGCGTATCACTTGCGTTTTGTGGCGTAAATGTGCATCCGCCAACCATGCCTGCCAGCTCTTCAACATTTGATATGGTTCCATTATGGGCAATGCACAGGTCCTTTACTTTAAGCGGCTGGGCATTTTCCAGGTTGCTTTTGCCTATTGTAGAATACCTGACGTGCCCAATTGCTGCAGGTGAGGCATAATCACGGGTTATCTTGTCAAACTCTGATACTGCAGAGGAGACAAGGCCAAGCTGCTTGTATGGCTGTTTTTTTGGAACTGCAACACCCCAGGCCTCTTGGCCCCTGTGTTGGAGTGCGCGTAGTGCATCAATGACCATCGGGATGACATTTGCGCCATCCAAGCTAAAAATTCCAACTACGCCGCAGTTTTCTTTAACCATGACTGACCAATGCCCCCAATGAGTTTAACCATTTTTCTTGTGCCTTATCAACCATTACACTTGCAACTGGCTTGGTTTTGTTCTTGAATATGATACTGCGACCTGCAAATTTTCCTATGATCTCATTTTGGACACCTCTTTTTTCAAGCAAAGATTTTACTTTTTTTATCTTGGAGGGCTCTACTGTTAGCAAGAACCTGGAATGCGATTCTGAAAAGAGCAACTCGTCAGGGCTGAGTTTCTCTGACGGGACTTTATCCAAAAATACGTGACAGCCTATTTCATTTGTGATGCAGAGCTCAGACATTGCCACCCCGATTCCGCCTTTAGAGCAGTCGTGTACTGCCTTTACCAGGTCTTGGTGTATCACATCCAAGACTGCCGCTTGGTTTTCCTTGGACGATTCCATATCAACTGCCGGGCATTTTCCACCTATGATACCATGAACATATTCGTAATATTCCGAGCCGCCAAGCTCGTCCTTTGTCGTGCCAACTAGAACAACCAGGTCTCCTGTTTTGGCTTTTTGAGGCATCAATGGTTTTCCTCAATTAGGCCAAGCACCCCTATCAATGGGGTCGGCTTGATTGGGCCATCATCGGTTTCGTTGTACAGACTTACCTTTCCTCCAACACATGGAATCTCAAAATATTTGGCGTACTCTGTTATTCCCTCAACTGATTCTTTGAATGTCCAAAAGATTTCAGGGTCTTCAGGATTTCCAAACTGCAGGTGGTCTACCATTCCTATCGGGGTTGCACCTGTGCAGATTATGTTTCTGCATGCCTCATCAAAGCAGCCAATCACTCCCTGTCTTGGGTCAACGTAGCAGTGCTTTGAGTTGCCATCTATCTTAATTGAGAGAAATTTTCCGTTGTCAAGTCTTAAAACCGACGCGTCCCTTCCAGGTTTGATTACAGTACGAATGCCAACTTCGTGGTCATATTGCGTATACACCCAGTGCTTGCTTGCAATGTTTGGGTTTGACAGCATTGTAAGAATTGTCTGCGATAAATTTTTTGGAGTCTTTGGTTTTTTGATCAAAGTTAATTTCTTTAGGTATTTTGGGATACTTGACGGCCTGTCAAGCAGCGGAGCATTGGCAACAACATCGCTTGGCAATTTGGCAACCATTTGTTTTTCTGATTTTACCTCCATCATGGAACCATCGATTACTTTACCCACAACAGAATATGAGACACGGAATTTTTCACATATTTCTTTTAGAGTATCAAGTTTTTGAGGAGATGTTATCACAAGCATTCGCTCTTGAGATTCAGAGACCATCAGTTCTGTAGGAGACATGTTCTGCTCCCTTTTGTGAATCATGGCAACATCAAGTTCTATGCCAACTGATAACGCATCTGCTGTTTCTGATATGGCACAAGAAAGCCCCCCACCTCCCAAGTCTTTCATTGCCTTGATGCAGTGTTGGTTTCTTGCCTCCAGTATTACTTCGATTACTAGTTTTTCAATGAACGGGTCTGGGATTTGCACGGCAGAGCGGTTCTCAGACTCTAGCTTGTCAGATGCAAACTGTGAGCCTCCTATACCGTCTCTGCCAGTAGATCCTCCGATCAGTACCAAAGCGTCTCCCTTGTCTGCCCTATTTTGTATCAGCCGCTCTTTTCTTCCAAATCCAACAGAGGCGACATCGACTAGCGCATAATTTGTAAAACACTTGTCAAACTCTATTTCACCGCCAATAGTTGGTATCCCTAAACAATTTCCATAATCGGCAATTCCCCTTACTGCATTTTTAAAAAGCCATCTTGCATGAGTGTCATTTTCAATATCTCCAAACCTAAGCCCGTCCAAGATTGCAATCGGTCTTGTGCCGGCTGACAAGATATCGCGTATTACACCGCCTACCCCCGTTGCCGCGCCTCCATAGGGTTCCACTGCAGAGGGATGATTGTGACTCTCAATGTGTACTGTGACAACATATCCATCTCCCACATCTAGCACTCCAGAATCATATCCTGGGCCTGAGATTACCCTTGCTCCCTTGCGTGGAAGAATCTTGAGGTATTTTTTTGATGACTTGTAGGAGCAGTGCTCAGACCATTCTGCTGCGACTATTTGCAGCTCAAGGGGATTTGGTTTTCTGCCTATCTTTTTTTCAAGATACTCGGACTCTTGCGGAGTAAGGCTCATGCAGTAACACCCAATGTGTTCAACAATGATTCAAAGATTAGCGAAGCAGGTTTTGCATCTTTGGGGTTTAGGATCTGCTCGGCGGATCTTTCAGGATGCGGCATCATGCCTACAACATTTCCTTCCTTGTTGCATATGCTTGCAATATTCAGTGCGGCCCCGTTTACATCATCAGTATAAGTGAAGACAATCTGGTTATTTTTCTTCAGCAGGTGTAGCGTTTCCTTGTCTGCATAGTAGCGCCCTTCGCCGTTTGCCATTGCAATTGGAATTCGTTGTCCCAGTTTGAGTTTATTTGTAAATGGCGTCTTGTTATTTTTAACTATAATCTCTGTCCATTTGCAGATGTAGCTAAGCGACGTATTCTTTAACAGTGCACCAGGCAAAAGACCGCATTCTACCAATATTTGAAACCCATTGCAGACCCCTAGAATTGGCATGCCTTTTTCTGCCATCTTTTTTACTTCTGCTATAACCGGACTGTGGGCTGCAATCACCCCTGCTCTGAGCCTATCACCGTAAGAGAAACCTCCAGGCAATACAATTGCGTCAATGTTTTTGGGTAACGCATCAGTGTGCCATACAAGTTGGGATTCAACATTGAATACATCAGTTAGGACATGGTGCATGTCGCGATCGCAATTACTGCCAGGAAAAACGATTACTGCAACCCTCACACACACCCTTAGTTGCCAGCAATATTAAATCGAATCGCACAGAAACATCATTTGACCAAAAGATTTTGTGATACATTTATCAGAAAATCTGATCGCTTTTTGCCCACAACACAAATCAAGAACCTGAAAAATTGTTGGAATGTTTTACCTGATACAATTTATTATGCAGCCAACTTCTTGTAGAAGATGCTAAGGCTGATAGGCAGACCTGCTCCTGTAACTACTGCATTAATTGTCATAAATTCCTTGATCTTTGCATACGGCATGCTCAGCCATACCCAGTCGCAGATAATCATGCATTATGGATTTGTTCCAGATGAGCTGTTCCGTGACAGCAATGCGCCGCTCTCTGACAGCCTCACAAGATTGTTTGCGTCAATGTTTGTCCACGCAAACATTACACATATCGCGTTCAACCTCTTTGCACTGGCCTACATGGGAGGCTCTGCTGAAAGATCAATTGGAGTTCCTCGATTCATTGCGCTCTACATCTTGGCAGGGCTTGGGGAGCACTGCTTTACGGAGCTGTTGCGTCATACATACTGCTAAATGGCGACAGCCTTTTGATTGGCGCATCAGGCGCAATCTCTGGGGTTTTGGGAATATCTGCTGCAATGGGCGACATACGAGGATACTATTGGCTTGCCATCCAGGTTTTGTTTGCATTCATAGGCACATTTGCAGCAATCACAATAGCATTCATGGCGCACGTTGGAGGATTTCTCACGGCATTAGTTGTGACAAAGGCCATGATAGAGCATGAGCGCAAGAAAAGAAGATGGTATTCTGATACTTTTTCTACGTAAATCATTCTTCCATGCTTTGGACCAAAGATTACACCGCCAGTTGAGATCATGCAACTAGAGCAATAGGAAACTGCAAAGCACAACTTGGTAGGAATGTATGGCTTTGCAGTCTCTTGTGGAAAACTATACTGCTAACATAGTTAAGAGGGGCGTATACGAAGCAAGTAACTGCAAACTGTATCCCAAGGCAGTGCTTTGCAAAAAATATAATTTGTTTTGATTTTGATAATAATTTATTGATTTTGTAGCTAAACTTCAACAAATCGTTTTTATTCCAATGCTCTTTGGTACTGGCTATGGGTTTAGTTCGCGACATAATGATCAACAATGTCATTACGATCGAACATGACAAGACTGCAAAAGATGTTGCAGTGCTAATGGCAGAAAAAGGCATCAGCTCACTTGTAGTAGTAAAGGAAGGAACCCCCATAGGATTGGTAACAGAAAGAGATCTTTCACACAAGGTTTCAACTACAGACAAAAAAAGTTCGGATGTTCCAATCTCAGAGATAATGTCTCCAAACTTTAGATGGGTAGAACCAATGACTCCCATCGAGGACGCCGTGCAGAGGATGATAAACAAGAACATACGAAGGCTGCTTGTTTTGGCAGACGGCAAGTTGGTAGGCATCATAACAGAGACAGACTTGGCAAAATATCTTCGCAGCAAACTGCTCATAGATGGGGCCATGGAAGACGTCAGTGCGCTGAACAGAAAAGTCGTAAAAAGCAGTTAGGCGTTTAGAGTCTCAACTGAGACCTTGCTTACTAGAGGATTGTATATTCTAAATTCGTTGCACAGATCCATGACAGTCTTTTCGGCAAGAGCCTTGTCCTTTGCCTCTATCTGAAACCTTAGCATCTTGGCAGAGCGAATCTTCTTGACAGATGTTTTTTTGTCTTTTAGTATGAGGTCGTTTAGAATGGTATTTCCTTCCGGGTCGACGATTTCAGGTTTATTCTCGATTATCACGTTGACCAAAAATGCAGGCATGAAATCCGTCAAGAGATAATTAATTAAAGGTGCTGTCAAGTCGATTGGAGGCAATCCCCTCTTGTGACTTACAATACAAATAAGCCTTGACTAGAGGGATTGTCGTGGTATCTATTTTTGATCCTACAGAATACAAGATCAATTCAAAGGCCAACTGGAACGTTGTAGCTCCAGATTACCATTACAACTGGGCAAACAAACATGAAGGCCCGTTCAAGTCTACAGTACAGGTTGTCAGCCTTGCAGAGATAAACCCGTCAGACAAGGTGCTAGACATTGCATGTGGGACAGGTGCTGTGTCGTCTGAGATATTTTCTCGCCTTGGCAAGACAGGCCTGCTGGTTGGAATAGACATGTCAAGGACTGCCCTGACTATTGCAAAAGATACCACACATGGACCTAACGTGAATTTTTTTGAGATGGATGCTGAAAATCTTGGATTTGACTTTTTGTTTGATAAAATATTATGCCAGTATGGGCTCATGTTTTTTCCAGATACTGCAAAAGTACTGAAAACGCTTAGAAAAATTTTAAGAGCATGGTGGAAAAATTGTTTTTGCAGTTCATGGAGTGGCAGAAGAGGTGCCATATTTTAGCAGCATAATGTCTTCCATTTTAAAATACATTCCAGACATTAGACCAAAAGGTGCACCCACCGTACACAGGTTTGGCAACAGCGACGACTTGAAAAAAGAACTTGAAAATGCAGGATTTTCTGAGGTATCCATAACAAAACATGTCTTCAGCTATGAAGCTGGAACTTTTGACGAATACTGGCATGACTATATGCACTCTACTGCAAATGCCATCAGGCCTAGAATTGAGAGCATGGGAGAAGATATTGCAGACAAGATAAAAAATGATTCACGATATAATGCAGAGCGCTACATAAAAGATGGAAAGATAGTTTTTCCATGGACTGTGCTTACAGCTTCTGCTTACAATATATCATAAATCATCTATGAAATTTTTACTGCGTGTGTCTTAAAATCAGAATCATACCAAATGGTTTTTGCTTCCTTTCTCTTGTCTGAAAATGCGTTAAATGCAACATGCCCAAAATTTTTGTTTGCCACTGCGCCATGCCAGTGAAGCGTATTTTTTGGAATGCGTACCATATCGCCCACCTTCAAGGCAAGTTTTGCATCGTGTTTGATTTTGACATTTTTTCCTTGAATTGTTCCCTTGAACAAGACCAGAACGCCCGTTCCCTTGGTCACTATCAGCGTTTGTTCCCCCTCATGATAGTGAACTTTGGTTCTTGCACCATTTTTGAAGGCTGCATAGTATACTTTTTGATCCGTGACGCCTATGTTTTTTGATATATCGTGTAAAACGACATTGCCAAGAAAATATCTTCTTTTTGAGGCCAGAAGAGACTTGTCAGACCTTATCTTGTTGAAATTTTCTTTTTTCATTTTTTTGATTTGGGATTTTATTATAATTAGCCGTTTCCTTTTGATTGTGCTGCAATTACTTGCAGCTCAAAATAATTTTTTATAGAATACATTCCAAGACAACTTTGGATGTAGCATCCCCCAAAGATTGACAGGACTTGTCGTCTTTGCTTGCGCAATAACATTTTAAACCACCCTCCAGATGCCATTACCTAGCGCCAATGTAGCTCAGCCTGGCTAGAGCATCTGACTTGTAATCAGAAGGTCGGGGGTCCAAATCCCCTCATTGGCTTTATTTTATCTTGATTTTCAGTCGGCATGAACTCTTAAAGCGTAAAAGATCGACGCGGTTAATAGCAATCAAGTCTAAAATACTGTCAAAATGATAGCGCATAACGATTTTAACAAAATTTGTGATAAAATAATGGGAATTGATACAAGGATAAGATTTGTCGGCATGATTGACCAGGACGGCAAATTGGTGGGAGGTGGAATGAGGAGTGGTATCAAGCCCATGGGAGACAAAAAAGATGACGAATCGCTCTACTGCGGCATTGTCACAAGAGCCAAGATGCGACAGGGATTTGACAGTGTGCTAGGACGGGTTTCTTTTGCCATGTCATATAGGGAAAAAGTTGTGATCATGAGTTTTCCAGTCAAGGATAATTTGCTTCTCTTGTCCGCAGAAAAAGAAATTGACTTGTCTGCAACACCGTTCAAGGTACTAGAGCTACTGCGCCACTGATTGCCTGCAGTTTAGAGGATTGCTCTATATTTTAGAAGAGTGTTTATTTTCGATTCCTAGTTCGTTGCATAGGATAGACAAAGTTAAGTAATTTAGAGATTTGAGTAAAGTATGGAGAGAGGGTTTGTCTTGATTAATTGCGATATTGGTGCAGAAGAGTATGTGATAGAGGAGCTAAAGCTCCTGTCCCAAGTCAAAAGCGCTTATGTGACTTTTGGCGCGTACGACGTGATAGCAGAGCTGCAGGCCCCAAGCCCAGAGGAATTTGATCAGACAGTATCTCGCAAGATTAGAAACATTTCAAGAGTTGAAAGCACCATGACTCTCAAAGTGACAACTTCAGGGTAGAATTTCAGATATTTTCTGTTTCAGATAGCTTTAAAAAAACGCTAAACTTGCTGATAACTACTTGGAAAAAATTGATTACGAAGGTACAGTTTGGGCCATAAATCACGGTCTTCCCCAGCCATTGCTTGATCACTGCGTCAAAAAGCTAATGGATCATGGAATAAAAAAAGAAGACATCAATTCACAGATGCCCCCACCGATGTTAAAGTTGGAACTGGTAGTGGTAGATGTTTGGCCATACCATCTTGAAATAGGGCGCGTAAGAACCACAAGAAACGATTCATACATCAGCGGCAGCGTAATGATAATTGAGCTAAAAGCTGACCCAGAAGGAAATTACATAGACTAGACAGATCAGAAATGCAGCAAACGATTTATTTCACATGACAATCTAGCCGATTTGTGAAGAAACCGCCAAAGCCTCCCAATCCCAAAAGGCGTTTACACATTGCAATCATAATAGGAGTCGTCATAATAGCTGCAGTAGTTGCTGTCAATTATTATCTGGACCAGGCCAACATAACAGGACAGAGATTTGGCGACAACTTGGCATCCATCCAGTCTGAGCTAAAAAATCAAACAATCGGTTTTGACGCCAATCTCACAATGTATGAGAAGGGCCAGATATCAAAGGACCAGATGCTAAACATAACAGATGCACATGTTGCAGCGATGCAAAACATTCTTGCGTCCTATGACAGTTTGAATCCGCCAGAGCCCTTTATTGCCTCACTTCAGCTCTTCAAACTCTCTACACAGACACAACTAGAAAGTGACAACCTCCTAAAAGAATGGATTCAGACAGGAGACAATTCAACTAGGGCAAAATCAGACCAGCTGCTGCAACAATCATTTCAATACGAGATGAGCGCACTCCAGTCTTTTAACAATGCAAAATCAGGCAGCAACTCACAGTAGATCCATCTGCCTGAAGCAAGTCAAGTATTTTTCCAATCTCGTTTTGTACTGCATTTTTTTCAAGCTCAAGCGGAGATGAAAACACCAGATCAAGCGTAATGCTTAGCATGTCATGGTCCGTGTGAGATATCGTAATCTTGTGTTGGCGTATGTGGTTGTTTGTGATAAAATCAGCCCATACCATAATGCGGTTTTTTACATCATCTATCTGTTTTAGCAGATATGCAAAATGCATCTCATGGTCTTCTGAGAAGATTCCAAACTTTACCATTGGAATCATGAGATATCCGCCCTTGACTGTTTCATGTCTTTTGTGCATCTGCTCTATTACTTCGTCTGCCTTGTCTTCAGGATAGATGGCACCATATTCAGGAGCAAAATAACCTGCTACATTTTTTCTTGGTCATATATTTTAAAATAGTATCCTTCTCGCTCTGCTTTCCACATTACACTTACCTAAAAAACTACTTCTTGATTAGGATATGGAAATGGTATTGAGGCATTTTCCACAAAAATAACCCTTACCGGTATTAAACATGGTAGAGTTTTTACACTCTGGGCATTCCCTGTTGATGCGGTTCATTTCAATTGGCATGGATTATCGTTGTTATTTTTCTACAAAAGAAATGAGGTCAAATTATATTTGCAAACTCTCTAAAATTGTACGTTAATTTGCCAGCATTAAACGTTATAAAGAATAAGGCTCAACTCTAGTTTGTGATTTCTGCAGCAACTAGGAGCTTCATTGACAGCCTAGTTGATTATTACATCAGCGAGGCAGCGTCATACAAACACATGGCAAAGGCTTATGCCGATGAGGTAGGAGACGTTTCAGCTGCAGCTTTTGGCATTCATACTTGGCTCAATTTACTCTGCATTTATCCAGTCATATACCAATCAAGCAGCAAAAACCATCTTTGGAAGACATGCAAGAATTCACGCAATTAATCAAAAAAAGAGCTGCCCAGATAAAAAAAAGCGTGCTTGATGCACAATCTTGACCGTTTTGATACCTTGGCAAAATAACATTTTTCCAGTCATCGTTATAGATTTTTAATACACTGGTACGAAGAGGCTAGACAAGATTTGAGTCAAAAAATTCTGTTGTGTTGCATGTTACTTGCAGTGTTTACGATAGATCATTGATAATATCTCTAGGATATAATCAACTTCAAGTTGCAAAACCGGTATTTGCGCAACAGTCAGGCGACAATTCATCCCAGTCTTCCAACTATGTTATTCCCGTAGCTGTTCCAGATTGGATTAAAAACAATACAGGGTTCATGGGCACAAGGAAAGATTACAGATTCGCAATTTGTTTTAGGAATACGTTATCTTGATGCAAATGGCGTCTGCATTGCTTCCTCATGGAAATGACGTAGACTTTGCAAAAACCCATTCCCCCATGGATAAAAAATGTCGCCAGTTGGTGGGCAAGTGGAAGCGTTTCTGATTACGAGTTTCTCTCAGATATCCAGTATTTGATCAATAGTGGTGAGATCAGTCTCAAGCATTCTGGAAACCAGACAACTACACAGGACTCTAATCTGCTAACTGATAACTTTCCAAAAGGCAAGATCAAACTAGACAATGTTACACTTGATGTCCAAATTGCAGACACTCCAGACAGGATGATAGAAGGCCTGCAATTCCAGCAACCGTTACCATACAGCCAGGGAATGATCTTTGTATTTCCACAAACACAGATAGTTTCCATGTGGATGAAAGACATGCAGTTTCCACTAGATATGATTTGGTTTAACAGCAATGGCAACGTGGTTGATATTGAGAAGAACCTGCTCCCCTGTAGCGACAATGGAACGTGCACAATTTACAATGGACAGATGCAAGATGCAAAATATGTCCTCGAAGTCACAGGCGGCTTTGCAGACAAATTCAACATAACTGAAAATTCCAAGTTTGTCCTTTTACAAAGATAAATCAAGAGATATCAAGTACCCATTTTGAACACCAAGAAAATGTTCGAATTGTGTTTCTAGTGGGATATCACATACAGATAAATTCTGACGCTTTGAACCATAATTCATGTCTGAGATAATACAATACCAGATCCAACAACTAGTTGACAATGGGCAGACAGTACAGATTACCCTGATGGAAGATGTACAGACAGAGCCTGTTTCACAAAAGCAACTAATGATGGAGGCTATCAATAAAAAATTAGACCCGGAATTAAAAGACCAGATTCTTCCATTTCTAGAGGCAATACTTCAGGCCCAGCCAACCATTGCAATCAAGAGCTATGCCCAGACCACCATAACAATAGCCATGCCAAAGCGCAGATACGAGAAAATGGGCAGCCCTCAGGTCGGACAGAGACTTGAGATCAACATTAAAAAACTGTAATTGGTAAAATTATTTGTAATTTTTTCTCAATTTGAGAAAAGAGTTTTTCCCCATCCAGAGAAATTCCGTAGAACCACTAGGGGAATCAATGTTCACACCTTTTTGGTTTCAATGTATGGCTTTTCTAATAATTGAGCGAATTTTCATCTTCTAAATTCCTATGACAATACCACAAGTTTAGCCAGTACGCCAGGACCACATAGACTTCGTCCTATAGAGAGCCAGTAAACTCCCGGCATGGCATCAGAATTTGCAGATACGGTCGCAGTAAAACCTGGATTGCTGTCAGGGTATAACATTACTGAATCTGGCGCAAACGAAGTGTTAATTCCGACATGAAGTAATTTTGAGGCATAAGGCAGCTCATCTAATGGAATGTCTCCAGTGTTATCAGTATCGCATGGTTCCTCAAACCCACCTCCAAACTGTATGCCATAATGACAAATCTGAGAGTGATGTCCTGTCCTGTCATTGTAAAGGGAGGCCGCATAGGATATCACAGATTTTCCTTCGGTTACATTTGACATATAGAAAAGAGCTGCACCATTAGTCATATTGAAGAGCGTGTTACCATTATTTTGGAACCAAGCTGCATTGGCAGGAGCAGAATATTGCACGTTGATTGTCCCCTGCATTCCAGGATGCAAAAAGAACGTGTTGCCATATTGAGTAGAATTATAATAATTTGCAAAACCTGTCGAGTTTTTTATTGTAGCACCAAATTGGATTCCGCCATACATCATGGGGCATGACATGCTTCCCAATTCTCCTGCAAATATTGTACTGTTTGATACCACCAAATGTTCTATGGCAACATGACCCCATTCATCTCCGCCAATTATGGTGTATATGCCAGATTTGAATGGATAGAGCTGGCCCTGATACCAGTATCCATTAATCGATACATGATCTGCCATTTCATCACGGTACGAACACAAAGGTTGTCCTGCGTCAGTACAGGTATATGCAACTGCGTGTGCGCTTGAAGGCTCAAAGACGTAGCTTAGAGTGGCATTGATAGCTGGACACAATGCATCAGGATTGAAAAGCAAGAGCGGATTTCCCTTGGTCATGTTTTGTTCTGTATAATATCCCTGAAACATTTCAATGCCAAATGGTCTTGGTATGCAAGGATCTAGACCTAGACTTGGCAGCTGCTCCAGAATTTGCAGCCTTGACATACAATTGCGTTGGCAGGGTGTTGTTGACTGAGATTGCAATCCCTACTGCTTGACCAGTATGTATCAATTGTGATCCGGTAGAGAAATACAGCTTCAAAGACGATGAATTGTCTGCTGGGGTTTGCGTGATTGAATTAGCATTTGCACTTACAAGTAATTTTATTTTATCATCATATATCGTCATCCCAGCTTGAGGTTCTAGGTGGTTGCTAAGAACCGTGGTCGAATTTACCGCCAGATGAGGACCATATTGTGTTGGAAGAGGTATTCCTCCAAATTCGTTTGCAGTATGAGTGCCATAAATTTCCTCAAAAGAGTCTGGAAATTTCATGTCAAGCATGACAAATGCACCGCCGGGGGTAATCATGGTCCCTGCAGGAAAAGTAAATGTGACATTGTGAAATTGTATCTGGGTTGCCTCAGGTAAACGAGATGCCGAATAATCGAGTGTGGTTTGATAGTATGTTTGATTGTCAATTGATACTGTAGTATTACCTTCTTCATCTATGCCAGCATAACTGTAATCGTTCAATGTGATTTTGGGCTCCATGTGTATGTCCATGATAGTAAAATGCTTGTTTTGCCCAGCCTCGTTCAACAAGATTGGCTACATTTTCTGGCCTTACACATGCAGGAGTTCCGTCTTCTGCTTTGATAATCAACTGAAGGCCTGAATTACAAGTTATGTTATTTGGCGCAATTCCTGAATTGAATTGCTTCAATGGAGATAGAGTTGATTCGGAAGACTGACGTGCGGCACAAAAGCCTGTACATCCATACACATTTTTGTCAATAACATAACTAATCCCTATTACTAAAATTACAATTATTGTAAGGTATAGAGTTTTCACGCTTGACTAGTGCGGTACAAGCATGCTTTAAAAAAGTGGCGTAGATTTACTCTATAATGATCGATCATCAGTTGCAATCAGATTTTAATCAGTTCATCCACTGGTGTGAGAAATGTTCACACCTTTTTGGTTCTAGTGTATGGTTTTTCAGTTTGGAACGTTTTCTTTTTTGATTTTAAGCACTCGCAGTATTATCTCAATGGATAAACCAAACGCCAGAACTGAGAGCGCTATTACCAACGGCCAGAAAAATTCAGGGGTTGGAGAACCTATATTGAAAAACGGTGTGCCGGAGCCCGCGATGTGGGTGATGCATCACCTCAGTTACTCTTGATCTTGCAAGCTTTAACATCTCTTCAAGTGTAGCACCAGAGCCTATTCCTCCATTGCCAGAGTATGGCCCTCCCACCCCATTGTAAAACGGATTATAGCTTGTCGAGCCTGCGCTGCTTGGTATTTTTTGCATTTCCTGCACGGGATTTGATTGCATTATACTACCAGTTCCCTGAAGCGCCATAGTTGCAAACCATGAGCCAATTGCAGAAATCCCTACTGCGCCAAATCTGTAAATTGACTTGAACGACTTTAGCAGCGATTTGCTTGACCTGGCTTTTTCTGAGAACTTTGAAGGAACAATTACAATTGCAAATTTTGTAGCGCAATAGTATTTCATGTCATGGGCTTTTGTGTTCTTGCCTATCTTTGATATCTCAACCAAGCCCACATCCTGCATCTTTTTGACGTGGTATCTCACAAGTTGTAGCGAAAATCCAGTCGTTGTGGCAATCTCATTTGCCGTAAGCGTATGGTCAAATAACAATTTCAGTACAGTTCTGCTAGTATCAGTTACCAGAACCTCGCCTAGTGCCCTGAGTCTTTCGTCATCTGCATCGTAGATGCTTACTCTCTCAGGAACTGGCTGCCTTGATTTTTCACTAGTCATTGTAAATGTACAGTACTATATCTGCACGATACTATGTAAAACCTTTGATGAAATCCGGCTTTCATCAAACGCTAAATCCAAAATTTGCGTATTATACAACATGACAGAAACTAGAATAGTCCTTTCAGGCACTCTGCTTGCAGTCTTTGCTGCAAGTGCGCTCATGCCACTGGCATTTGCGCAAACTTATCCCCAAGGGTCAAACACCGGCATGACCCTTGAACAAGACCTAAAACTTGCAAGAGAGCGAATTGAAGAAGTCAAGGCACATCCCGGCGCAGGTTCTGGAACACCATATCTTAGCGCAAGTGGAGTGGTTGGAGCCACAATAATATCAGGAGGAATCTTTGGCGGAATCTTTGTTGCCTTTGTAGTCAGGGCAAAGCAGATAGAAAATAAGAGAGCCCAAGATAACCTACTCCGATAACTTTTCCCTTTATTTTTATTTTTGTTACTGTAAGATGCAGAGTCTTCATTGTCTAAATTTCACCCTATAAAATACAATCAATGATGTAATGCCAATCAATAGAACGGGAACAGCAAATGGAAACTCGGGAACTAGATAAGTACCATAAATATACATGATGCTTGTACCATTTTCAAAATCAATCTCAAGTGTTCTTGTGTTGTTGCTTGTCTGTGATTCATGATAGACTACCGGTGTTGTCTTGTCCATCATTTTCCAGTATTGTATAGTAAAATTCTGGTCATTTCCATCTCCATTTATAGAATCAATTAGTTTTCGTGGAAGTACGAGGTGCAAGTGCCCATCACCCAGGGTTGTCTCGATTCTTAGTTTTAATGCATTGTCTGCAGGATCTGCCGTGATGTCAAAGGCGCCATTTGTTATGTTATACGGCACAGGATAGTAGGCAGTATCGTTGATTCTGACTGGAGCTACACCCTGCCTGTCATAGCCAGCATCTTTTCCATAGTGGATTCCTTGAATAGTTATGACATTGTCTTTTCCCTCTGTTACAGGCAATGTAAACACCCTGTCCCCTTGAGGGTCAAGATGATCTATCAGTGGTATGCTATCCCTCAATCCTGAATACAATGTTGTGGTATCATTTATGGTCCCGACAAAATCCATGAGTTCTGAAGGTATTCTGATTTTAAGTGTAGTATCATGTGATGCATAATATCTCACGTCTAAAAGGTTCGATATTGGGTCCACACCAATGTATGAAATCTCTCCACCATCAAGATGATATGGAATGACAAATGTTCCAAGCCTTGGGTCCTCAAGATTATATGGTACGTTTGTCTCGTTGTTTTGTTCCACAAGCAGAGTGCTAAAGAATTTCCCTGACATGTTTCCGTCTGCACCGTCAAGTTCCATCAAGTATCTTCCTGAAGATGCATTGTCAGGTATCGTAAAATTTGTATTAAAAATGCCAGTTTTGCCTGCCTGTGTTGTCATGTCTTGAATGGAAGGAACCCCTGCATGAATTTGAATGTCAGAATATGACAGGCGCCTGTTGCATCCATCCTGTACAATTCCAGTGAAATTTAGCCGCTCTCCCTGATGATATATTCCAAATTCTGGAATTCCTGAGAACTGGACAGGGTCAGCAACTGCCATGCCGACAAACATGTGATCCATAGTAACTTGCTTGGCGCCTGCAGGAATATCAAATGTTAAAGATATGCCATTGAAGTTGGACGACTGGCTAAATTCTTCTCCATATTTTTTATCAGTGCTTACTGTAAAATCCAAGAAATTGTGAATGTCTCCTATTCCTCTGCTTGCAAAACAAAATATGTTTTCCGCAGCTTCATTTGACATTGATACTGACATGGAACCATTTTGCGTTTGGCTGCTTGTGATGTCAAGATCAAGACGATTATCATAATAAGAACGAAAATGGGCAGATATCCCGTTTACCGATACGTTTGTGCCTTTGTAATCAATTTCATATTGTGTGCCGTTGACTTGAATCAATGATTTTTCCACATCGGCTGATGCAAAATCAATGCCACTAGAAATAATTCCAAACATTGCAATGATAAAAAAATACAAGACTTTCATTGTCTAAATCTCATCCTGTAAAATATAATCATTGATGTAATCCCTAGAAACAAAACTGGAACTGCGAAAGAAAATTCTGGAATTGGTACTGTGTTTTGTTCCGCGAAAACCCATTTGTTTCCATCAAACTGCCATGTTTTGGAATCGTTGTATATATCGGTAAGTGCGGGGTTTGTGATATGTATTGAATTCCATTGTACTGGTAAACAGCTGTCAGTGTAGTGTTTTCAGTATTAAGAGATAACGGCTCATCTATGGCCATAAATCCGTAGGTACAACTTTGGTGTGGCAACATGATAAGATACGGTGCTATGCTTGGAGGATTTGCAACATGGTATGGAAGTGCGGGTCCAGAATAATCTGACTGCCAGCCTTCTTTGTACGCATATATCTCAAAATGTGACGCGGTTATAGGCGTATCAAGTCTGTTGTAAAGTGTTATCCATTGTTCACCATACTTTGTATGAACATCTTGTACAGGAGCGCCATCGGCATGAAACCCGGATGCAATTACACATGGATTGGTCAGGTTGTTTTCTACATGTATTGGCTCACAGTTTCCACTTCCAATATAGTGTCCACATGCAACCTTGTGGTTTGGGACCAGATTAACTGCACACCCCTCCCCCACACCAGTATCTTCACACGTAGTATCATCTGGAAGTATTTTGAAAGGATCGTTTAGCTCTACCTGCGTAATCGCAATTGGAGATATGAAGTTTGAAGAACTTGTTACATTTTGTGCAAAAGCAGTATTAAAAGTGAATAGTACAATTAGCAAAAATGCAGTTACTATAAGGTACAGTGATTTCATTTCATGATTTTATCTTATGTTACAACTATATTCATTGTCAAAGGCTCAGACAGGGTACCGCAAGCAACAAGGCAAGGCCAGTCAAAAATCTGTGCTGTGTATGTCCCATGTCTGGTTGGAGTCCAAGATTGTGCAGGACTCATGGATTGATGGGGTTGCAGTGTACCTGTCATCCAGTTTAGCATTACAACCTTTCCGTCACTACCCAATACTTGAACGATATAGGCAAACGGTTGTTTAACATCTTGATTGTTTGTGATATCTGCAACAAGTTGTATCTGTTTGTTTACATTAGTATTCCATATCTTTGTGGAAGGTCCATAGCTTTGTTGTTCAGCATAAACTAGATTGAGTGGAGATACAGTCAATATCAAAAAAACTGATGCAGTGCATAAAATAGGTTTCATCATAACATAGTGTTTGTTTCTAGTTTAAAAAAGTGGCGTATTTTTTGTTCTAGTTTTTGCAACCGATTACAGTTATTTTTTAATTTAGCGATACCAACTCAAAGATCTAGAGAAGCTTTTCAACTTCATCTATTGTTCCAAGCGGCAACGAACACGTAAAATCCTTGCAGACATAGACCTGTGTCTTTGCCTCAACAAATTCTTTTCCTGCAAAAAATGGCAGTGATTGCAATGCCTTGAGACTTTCTGGAGTATCGATTCCCACAAGTATTGGATTCTGGAAGAAATTTCTTTTCAAGCCAAGTGCACAGTTCCTTTGTTGGCATAGTTTATCATGGTAATCTCAACTGGTTTTTGCAGATGCATATAGATTACATTTAAAAGTTGACCAAAGCCAAATGGGTTTTCTGCAGCCATTGTAGAAAGCGATTCCATAATCTTCAGCGACGCATCAAGATATCGCTTATCCTGCATGATGTGATACAGCCTCAACAATGCCCCAGCTGCAACAGAATTTCCAGAAGGAAGTGACAAATCATAGATGTTCTTGTGACGTATGATCAGCTTTTCGTGATTGTCTGCAGTAAAAAAGAAATTCTTTTCGTTTTCATCCCAAAAGTGTTCCAGCAGGTAATTTGCATAATGCACTGCAAGGTCCAGGTATTTTTTGACAGGTTTTGCTTCAAAATAATCAAGCAGTGCAGTTACAAAACATGCATAATCGTCAAGATATGCCCTAAGTTTTGCCTGCCCATCTTTGTAGGTGTGTAACAATTCTCCATTTTTTACCATTTTTTCTTCGATAAACCTAATGCAATTTTCTGCAGCCTTGAGAAAACTATCATTTTTTGTAACTCTGTATCCTCGCAGAAAACCCGTTATCATCAATCCATTCCAACCTGTGAGGATTTTCTCATCCCTGCCAGGTGCCACGCGCTTGTTTCTTTCCTGCAAGAGCTTTTCCTTGCTTTTTTGTATAATGTCTCTTGCTTCAGATTCAGTCTTGCCATATTGAAATGCTGCAGAAGACAGATGGATTGTATTATGCAGTATGTTGTGTCCCTCAAAGTTTCCTCCATCTACAACATCATAGTATAGACAAAACAGATCAGAGTCGCTTCCAAGTATTTCCCGAATCTCGCTTTTTTTCCAGACATAGTATTTTCCTTCTTCGCCTTCAGAATCGGCATCCTGTGCAGAGTAGAACCCGCCGTCAGGTGAGGTCATCTCTTTCAAGATGTATCCCAGCGTTTGATTTATCACATCAAGATATTTTTCATCCTTTGTTATCTGATATGCTTCTGCATATACGACAGGTAGCAAGGCATTGTCATACAGCATCTTTTCAAAATGTGGCACATGCCACCTGGAATCTGTTGAATACCTGTGAAACCCTCCCATGATTTGGTCATATATTCCCCCATTTGCCATTTTTGTCAGAGTCTTTAACGTGAATTCTTGAAATTTTGAGATTCCAGAGAGTTTAGAGTATCGCAACATAAATGACAAATTTGCAGCGTTTGGAAATTTTGGTGCACTGCCAAACCCTCCATTTGTCATATCCCCAAGTGAGAGCAAGTTTACAGCCGCTTCATCAAGTACGGATCGGTCCAATTTTGATGGAACGGTGATTGACTCTGTCTTTTGCAGCGAGTTGACAAAGTTTTCCGATGCAGACTCTACATCATGAGGTTTTTCTTTCCAGGCTTGTGCAAGCTGTCGTGTGACGCTTCCAAATCCTGGCCTTCCATAGCTGTCAAGCGGTGGAAAATACGTTCCAACATAAAACGGCCTCTGGTCTGGCGTAAGAAACACGCTAAGAGGCCAGCCGCCGCTGCCAGTTACTAGCTGACACACCTTTTGATAAATATCGTCAATGTCTGGTCGCTCCTCTCTGTCGACTTTGATGTTGACAAAGTTCTCGTTCATTATTTGTGCAATCTCTTGGTTTTCAAAAGACTCGTGAGCCATAACGTGGCACCAGTGGCATGCGCTGTAGCCCACGCTAAGAAAGATTGGCTTGTTCTCATCCTTTGCTTTCTTTAGTGCCTCATCAGACCATGGATACCAGTGTACCGGATTGTGCGCATGCTGCAAAAGATACGGGCTTGACTCATGGATTAGCTTGTTTGGTTCCACTATCTCTAGAATTGAAAATGCCTATTTGTATTGTTCTATGTTATTTCCAGTCTGATGTGCTTTTTCAAATATTAAATAACACAGCACAAATTATTCCAGTTATGAACTGCAAGCGCTGTCACCACACTGATTCCATACATGAGCCTTCAAGTGAGAGTCACTCATTTTTAAAAGCTGGAAAATGTCTGATACCAAACTGTACGTGCAAACAATATCTTGATCCAATAGATGAGATTGACGAAGAACTAGTCTAGCCTTTATTTTCCTGTAACGCTAATGCCTACAGTTTCATTTAGGTCAACTGATTTTGATACTCCTACAGTTGCAGTTGAATTCATTGCAACTGTTGTAGATGCAGTTGCATTTACAGTTGTTTTCGAAGAGGTGTGATTAGACTGCATGGTTGCGGTGTTATTTGCAGTGACAGCAGAAACTGCAGGGTTTGATAATGTCACCGTGGTTTTATTTGCAACAGCAGAAGTAGCGTTTGGTCTAGTCGACATTGTTACAGTTTGATTTGTTGCAATAACTGCAGTCTTGTTTGTTGCAACAGTTGTAGTTTGGTTAGTAGACGGTACAGTAGATGTTGCATTTGGACCGCTGGAGCTTGCAGCAGGCGTTGTTTGATTGGCTTGTACATGAGAGGCTGGCGGCGGTGGTAACACCATGGTGTAATTTGCCACAGGCGTACTAGAGTTTGTTACCTGTTTTAGATTATCAGTAAACGATGTGGTAAAAATCATTATTTTGACTTCTTGTCCTTGTATCTGACTTTCTTGTTGTTGCTCATAGGCTGGTAGCGTTGGCAAGTGAGGCTTCACGTGAGCCTGATGTCAGTTTTGCTCCAACTGCCAGATTATAGTTATCAAGTACGACATTGTAGCCAGTTGTAGGAGTTTGCAGAAACACTTCGGCACCTGCCATTTGGTTTAGATTGTAATCTTTAGAGCCGTTGAAAACTAGGACCTGCATTGTAGAGCCTGGATTTTGTGCCGCATCTTGGGTTTGTAGTTGGCGTGCAGCATCAAGCGTGTCTGCAGAATCCAGCATCCTCAGTTTTGCACCAACCGGTTGTGATACATCAAAAAGAACAATATTGTAACCTGACTTTGGCGTCATGGTATCTACTTCTTGTAGTGCCATTATGTTAGACGAGAAATGATAATTGCTTGCCAGATTCCACGAAAGCAATCCAATTGCCACAAGAGATACCGAAATTACTATCATCGAATAACCCACTTTTCTATAGTTGTGAGGATTCTTGTCTCTTAGAACTGGCTTTGGTTTGTCTGCAGGATCATTTGCAATTGACATTTGTTGTCCAAAAAATAGGCGCTGAATTTATATCTTTTATTAATGAGCCGTCTTGCCGAGTCATAAAACATGACAATATGACTCCAGCCGCAAGATTGTTATCCAGAATTGAAGCTTTTTTCCACTTTGAAGATCTGAAGTGTGAGTAGATCTATTGCTTTTTTTAGGTGCTCAAATTCATCTACGAGATGTTTTTGATTTTCAACTATACCCTTCAGTACTACAATCATGGATTTTTGTGATTTATCATCAGACGCTGCCTCTAGTGCATTGAGTTTTGATTCCATTATATCCAAGTCCTTTTGCATTTTCTTGCCGTGTGACTTTTCCACAGTTAGGCTCTGCGTACATCATATATCAAGATAAAGTTAAAAGTTAAGGCTCTGAGCAAAAAATTGTGATTGAAGAAAAACTTGCCTTGCTAAATATTTCACTTCCAACACCACCCAAGCCTGCAGGCTCGTACATTCCTGTTGTAAGGACTGGAAATCTTGTATTTGTCTCAGGCCAGATTCCAGTAAAAGACGGCAAGGTAGAATTTCAGGGTAAAGTTCCTACAAATGTATCACTAGAAGTTGCACAGCAGGCAGCCAAGCTTTGTGTCATAAATGTACTGGCACAACTCAAAGCAGAGCTTGGAACACTAGACAAGATTTCAAGAATCGTGCGAGTGTCAGGATTTGTAAACAGCGCGCAAGACTTTGTTGAACAGCCCAAGATAATCAATGCCGCCTCTGACTTTTTGTTTGAGATATTTGGGAGAAAAGGGAAAACATTCCAGAATTGCAGTGGGAGTTGCAAGTCTTCCTCTAAACTCTACTGTTGAGATAGACTTGATAGCCGAAGTCAGTTAAGCTTTGAATTGAATTTTTTGACGAACTGTAAAATTTTTTCTTTTGGTATGACTGCACCGCATGCCTTGTCATGTCCTCCACCTGAGCCGCCAAGCTCTGTTGCAAGCTGGTTGACTATTCTTCCCAAATGTACTTTGCATGATCTTGAACCGCGAATAGAGACTGCGTAAATTCCCTTTTCTTCTCTGAATTTGTATGACACACCAACGTCTTTTCCTGACATTCCCAAGACAAAATTAACCACCATGCTTGCACCAGAATCTGTGACTTCCATGTAAGCCAAGTTCTTCATTTTCTTCATGTTGTCTTTTACCTTTTGAATTACACCTGAAATTCTTTCTGCTTGTATGCGCGCAAATTCAAAAGTGTTTGGAATATCGTGTGGATATTTTAATTGGCTGAGCTCGTCTACAAGATACAGCAAGTACTCGCCGTCTTTTTGGTGGCTGACAATAGTAAATGTAAGAACTGTTGCCTCAAGTAAAATGAACTGTCTGTCAAATCTTTGGAGTAGTTTTGAACCCAGCGGTCTGTCTTCCATGTAATCTGTGACTGCAGAACAGGCAGCAATCAGAGAGCTGATGATCATTTAGCTTTGACTTGAACGCATTATAGACCTGGACAGTCGTACACTCGTTTACCGTATGAATCAAATTGACTTTTAAGGCCTTGATTTTTTTCTTTATTCCGTCTTCCAGATCATGATGATCAATGTATGTCACTGAGACACGCTTTTTTTCTCAATTCCTTTAGGAGTTCAACGAACTGGTCCTGGTTTGTTTTGCTAAGACCCAAATCACATATGTATACCGTTTTTATTGATTCGTCATTTCGTAATTGTTCAAGCTCTGTCATAAGACCTGGATAGTCAACCAGTTTTGTATCCCCGCCAAATGCTTGCCTGATTAATGATGCAGCGCCTATTCCATCAGCATCTTCTTTGTGTGAAATGCAGACAACTTTGGTTCTTGCCATAGAATTAACACGTCAGAACACCCTCATTTAAATCAAAAACGGCGTGATCTCAATTAATTCAAGCTACAAAAGTAGCGGGCTTTTTCAATCCCATGTAGTTCTTAAATTCTGAAACCAGAGTTCTGTGCTTGGTGCCATCTTGCAAGACCATGCAATACATGTCATAAAACGAGATTCCAAGCAGCCGCGATTCCCTGTCAAGCTGCGATAGTTCATCCAAGATTTTTGGATCTTTTGTTTCAACTACAAAGTTGTCAACTAGTTTGATGAAATCCTCTTCTAATGGAATCATTTTCATGCAGTTCTTTTGGAATTTTGCTATATGCTACAGAGTTGTGAGATTAGACCAACTGCTTAATTTTCCGCCATTTTCAAGTTGTAATTGTCTTCTCGTACAGACAGGGGGACTGGGTAGTAGATTTTTAATACACATTTGACGCAATGGTATCTAGTGGAAACAAAGAACATTGGGCTTCGCAATATCGAAGTTGCAGATACAAAGATTTGCGCAATAGACGGCGTTAACGGAAAACTGATCTACCGAGGATATGACATTTTAGACCTGGTAAAGAAATCAAACTTTGAAGAGACTGCCTGTCTTCTTCTCAATGACGACCTTCCAACTGACAAGACATTAGAGGACTTTGGAACCAAACTGATGCAAGCAAGAGACATTCCAGAAAACATTGAAAAAAATCTAAAAAATCTTCCCAAGACTGCAAATCCTATGGATGTCATCCAGTCTCGAATATCGGAGCTTGCAGTATATGACAAGGAAAAAGGAGACGACCACAAGACCAATTACAACAGGGCAATAGATCTTATCTCAAAAATTCCAATAATCATAGCGTACTGGGACAGGATTAGAAATGGCAAGGAGGTTGTTCTGCCCTCAAAAAAACTTGGTCATGCTGGAAATTTCCTATACATGTTAACTGGAAAGGAGCCAGACCCCGAGATTGCAAGAATCTTTGACATTTGCCTAATTTTACATGCAGAACACAGCTTTAACGCATCAACATTTGCTGCAAGAGAAGTGGCCTCAACCCGAGCTCACATGTACGCAGCAGTCAGTGCTGCAATAGGCGCACTCAGTGGAGAACTTCACGGGGGTGCAAACTTTCAGGTCATGAAGATGCTGTTAGACATTCAAACCGAAGATAAAGTAGAATCCAAGATAAAAGAAAAGCTTGCCAAAGGAGACAGGATAATGGGAATGGGTCATGCAGTGTACAAGACATTTGATCCCAGGGCCGAAGTCTTAAGAGAGCTTTCCCGCAGACTGTCAGAGAAGACAGGACAGCCATGGTACAGAATAACAAAGAGAGTAGAAGAAGTCACAGAAGAAGAAATGAAAAAGGTAAAGGGATCAGATATTTTTCCAAACGTAGACTTGTACAGCGCATCAACGTATTACATGCTTGGCATACCGATGGACCTTAACACTCCAATTTTTGCAATTTCAAGAACTGCAGGATGGACTGCGCACATAATTGAAGAAAAATTTGCCGAGGCGCAACCAAAGCCCATGCTTTACAGACCAAAGGCGGTGTATGTTGGAAAGTATTGCGGGCCATCAGGTTGCGAATACTTGCCTATTGAAAAAAGACAAACACCTAGCCTGACAGGCAAACTGAAAATTGATTAAATGATTATTATACAGGCATACTACACTGCCAAGCTATGAAGATTCCATTTGGAATTATTATTGTAGTTGGGTGTTTGCTCATAGGCGTGTTTGCCATGGCAGATTTTCTCATACCACATGTGATTTGCAAAATAATTCCGCGTGACAAGAGTGTCAAGATGTATGCAGGACAATACAATCCAAACGTGTTCAGTGATATTTGTTCAACAATAACCTAGTTTATCTTGAAAAAATAATCGTACATTGCATTTTGCTCTTCTACAATAGTTACTAAATTTTAGAAGCTAATTTCTTTTTGAAAGCCAGTCTTTTGCTTTGGTATCAACATCATACCTGTGAAGAACGTGGAAGACCATCTCATAGAAAGTGATTCCTCGTTTTTGAGCCTCGCCGTCGATCCACTTTAGTCCCTCTGCGAGCTCTGGATCATATGCTGAGAACTCTACCAACTCGTCGACCATGTTTGTGAAAAAAGAATTTGCTTCTAGCACGAACACAGATTTTTATTTTTGTTATTCAGTTGTATATTCAAAATATATAGACAATCAACACCTTTTTGATTGACATATGGATCACAGCTACTATTTTGACGGAAATACAAAATCAATCTCATGGGTGATCGAAAACAATGAGACATATGCGGAGCAGATAAGAACTCATGCAGAAAATTACTATGATCTAGTGTCTACAGAGCAGTCAAAATACATTGCATTGCATGTAGGTCTCTTTTGGGGAATTGGGAGATTCGTAATAAAAAATTCTGACACTGTAAATGTCATGCTTGATCTAAAATCCATGTTTGATCATCTTGCAGAAAATAAAATTGTAAATGATCCGTTCATAATTTCAAAAACTAGATTCATCCACCAACTAATAGATCAGAGAGGACTGCAGATCAGGTATAACCTGATCGAGCAGCATCAAAACAGAGCAACATCCTTACTTTTGCAATAATATCAGACCAACATCCATAAGATTTGTGCGAGTTGGGCCTGTAAAGATCAATCCGCCATATTTCTTAAAGTAGTGATAAGAATTATTTTCATTTAGATATTTGCCGATGGGCTTTGTTGGCATGCTACAATCTGCAATTGCACCTGCAACACATGTATTTCCATCCATTCCGTCAGTTCCTGCAGACTGCCATGGATAATTTTTTTGTCACGATCTTTTAGTTTTTTTAGCAGGTGCAAGACTAGTTCTTGGTTTCGTCCACCTTTTCCTTTTCCCTTTACTGTAACTGTCGGTTCCCCTCCAAAAACAAGACAAAAGTTTTTAGATCTTGGAACGTGTTTTGAAAGCTTAGACGCAACATCATACACGTTACCTTCCACAGAATAGACTGCTTTTGTGACAAATCCGAGCTTTTGTGCACGAGTTTTCATGAGATCGACACAAGCTCGATTAGATTGGATGACATAATTTTGGATCTTGGGTTTTTTTGGAGTTTCAGGCAGCACACCTTTTGTTCCAAGGACAATTCTTTTCCAAACTGTTTTTGGAACTAGGTTTTTGAGATCATATTTTATTAGAATTTTTTTTGCATCAGAAAACGTAGATTTGTCACAGTATGTTATTCCAGATGCGATCACAGAAAGATCGTCCCCCACTACATCTGACATTACAAGCGATACGGCTTTGCATCCAAGCGATTCCATCCAGCCTTCCGCCCTTTACTTGGACAGGTGTTTTCTTACACAGTTTATCTCACGAATGTTTGCCCCAGATCTCAACAAGAGACAAGTTGTGAGTTGCTTGTCTTGCAATGATATGCCGTCTGGGAGAGAAACTAGCGAGGATGCACCGCCAGGAGATCAAAAAGATAACCAGATCGGTTGCCCCCAAGAACTTGAGAAATTCAATTATTTTCCTAGCTGCAGTGGTGCTTTTTTTGGTAGGAATTGGGTGACTAGATCTTATTATGGTAAATTTTTTTTTCTTGATCAAAGAACTAGTCGTGTCAGGCATGACCACCAGTCCTCCATGAATACGAGTCAGCGAGTCTACCGTGCTTGCCATCGAGTCTGCCGATTTTCCAATGGCAACCACATAGATTCTACTATACTTACCCAGAGGAATCTTTTTTTTGCCTACATGAAGAGAGTTTTGCTTTACAATCTTTTTCAGTGTAACGTTTGGCATGGCACCAGAAATACCCTGCTCTATTATCGACAGTGCCAATTTTTTGTTGCCAGTTGTTGCAAGACGCTTAAAATTTTTAACAATCATTTATGGCTCATGCACAGATAAGGAAAAGCAGGTGAATTTTTGAATCTTTTCAGTATCAAAGGTCATAACACCAAAATTTAAAAGGAATGCGTATCCTTGTTCCAGTTTTTTTATATATAGTCTACAACAGAGTTACACCATGTGGAAAAACACTGGTTTTAGATCCAAGGGAAGCCTATCGATGTATTTGGGCTTTTAGCAATTGTTACAATCATGATAATTCCTGCCTATGCAGATCAAGTTGTCAAGCCAACAAGCGGCGGAACCATCGATGTTGGTTTTGCAACAGATCCTGCAAGTCCGACCCCCGGGGTTCTACAAATCTTTTGATAAGTTTCATCAACAAATCAACCCATGCAGCACAACAGCACATAGATTACAAAGTATCAGTCATGGAAGGAAGCAATCAGATCTGCGGCACTCCGGTTTTGCATACAGCAGAAGGATCAGTTACCATACCATGCCAATTGCCTGATGCTGCAACATACCAGGTAATAGTTGAGGTAGACGGAATACTTTTCCAGCCAATACCGCCAGAGACTGCAACGTTTACTGTTAATCTCGGTGGAGGAACAACTCCAAATACCAATTCAACAACACCCCCACAGACTAATGGAACTCAAAGCACAGTGATTCCAGCATGGATTAAAAATAATGCAAAGTGGTGGTCGCAGGGACAGCTTGGAGACGACCAATTTATCCAAGGTTTACAATACATGATACAGCATGGAATAATACAGATACCAACACAGTCAGGAGGCTCTACGCCTTCAACAGCACCGCCAATTCCAGCATGGATTAAAACAAATGCAGGCTGGTGGGCGGCAGGACAAATCACTGACGGTGACTTTGTAAAAGGAATACAATGGCTAATCTCAAATGGAATAATTGTAGTTTAGAAAATCATGATTTTCTCTGTGAAATTAACAACATTACATTAGTTACGCAATCCTTAAGCGATGTAATTGCATATGGTGAAACATAATGTCAGGAAATAATCCAGACCTGAGAGATAAGGTAGACCAAGAGCCGTGGCTTTTTCAAAAAGTTGCAGCTTCGTCATACCTGCACTCAAAGAATACCGCAAGCTAGAAGACATCAGAGCGGCAGACGAGTTGCTACGAAAGCAGGTTTTTGACAAACTAGACGAATCAAAAAACAAACTTGAAACATTGAGAAAAGCCATGTCGGACAAGGGCGATTTTACCAGCCTGACTTCCATTGGCGCAATCATTTCTCAGGTACAGCAAATTTCAGGAGAGGTATTTCATTCCCAGCAAGGCTCTGCTGGCATATCACCTAACATAAGAATTGATGAGGGCACATTAAACAAGTTATACGAATACGATTATAATTTTGTCAATAGCGCTGAGCAAATTTCTTCCACAGTTTCTGGATCATTGACTGAATATACTTCAGGCACATCAACTGCGCAAGCAATTGCTGCTAAAATTAGCCCCATGCTTAGACGACTTTAAACACACATGGAAGCAGAGGCTGGAATCTGTTGAAAACATATTGGTGACAAAATAGAAAATGAAAATAATAATAACAAGAAAGGGAAAAAGTGGGCTGTAAATGTTTGGACATAAAAAAGATCCAAATTTTGGCGGAGGTAGCATAGCAGGGTCTACCACAATAGAGTGGGATTCACAATACAAGGAAGGAAACATCATGTGGAAAGTTCCACGCCTCATCAGGCTAAATGACAACATTGTAATCAGAGAAGATGAGATTGCTGTCTTTTTCAGAGATGGAAAGGTTTTGACGTATTTTGACAAGCCAAATAGATACGCCCTTACCGATTTTAATGCGCCAATAGTCGGCGGTCTCTTAAAATTTTTCACAGGAGTGCAGCAGGCAGCAGAAGTCTATTATTTGCAGAACAGGTACATTGATGGAAAATTCGGTTCTGCAGAACCATACCAGTTCGTTGACCCAGTCTTTGGAATAGTAAACTTGAGAATATTTGGAGAATTTAGATGGAAGATATCACAACCTGAGAATTTCATCAACCAGTTCGTTGGAACCTTTGCGGTCCAGACCTCAGATGACATAGAGACAAGGCTCAAGCAACAGATGATTCTTCTTGTGTTCAATGCAATAGGAAAGATGAAAGACAATGGACTGAAAATTACCGACATTGCCACCAATCTTCAAAACATTGAGCAAATAGTACTTGCCAATGCACCAACTAACTTTGGACAATATGGAATAGAGATCAACAAGATATCAGGAATTACAATCAGTCTACCAGAAGAGGTTCAAAAGGCAATTAACACACGATCAGAAATGTCAGTGCTTGGAGTCAACTACATGCAGTACCAAGCAGGTCAAGCAATGACAGACGCTGCAAAGAATCCAGGAGGCGTGGCAGGATTAGGGGCTGGCCTAGGAGTAGGATTTGGAGCAGGCTCTGGAATAGGATATGCCATGGCAGGCCAGATGGGACAAGGAATGTACCAGCCACCAATGAAACAATGCCCCAAATGCAGTATGATGATGCCTGTATCCAACAGTTTCTGTCCAAATTGCGGTTCAAGTCAACAACAGATACAACAGCCAAAACCACAGGAAGGAATTCTATGTCCACAATGTGGTGCTCACATTGCCACCGATTCCAAGTTTTGTTCCAGCTGCGGCAAGCAGTTGAAGACAAGTTAGGAGAAAAATTATGTATTGTATGAAATGCGACACGCAACTTCCAGATGACGCAACTTTTTGCATAAAATGTGGTGCAAAACAACAGCCTCAGGCAGCCCAAGCAGCTCAGGCACCTCAAACACCTCAACCCACTCAGACAACAACAAATCAAGATCAGGACACGATAAAAGAAATAAAATGTCCAAGTTGCGGTGCACCCATTTCTCCAAAATTTGGCGAGATGGTAATAACATGCGAATATTGCGGCAGCAGTGTAACTTTAGAAAATACAGGTTGGAAAAATATTGCAAAACATACAATGCTTCCAATCACAATAACTGACAAGGACGATGCTACCGCCAGACTGAAAAAAATGATGGACCATGGTTTGCTTCACAGACATTTGCAGGAGAGTTCAACTTTGGAGGAGACTCAACCTGACAATGGTTCCTTATTGGATAATTCCTGTTACCGCAAGAACCAACCTTGTTGCAATAGATGTTGCAGCAGAAGTGGGAAGTATAGCTACAACAGCTGCTTTGTTTGGAGTAATGGGTGGAGCCATGGGCGGAGGAGGATTTGGTTCGCAGAGAGGAGGCGGAAATTTTGGCGGGGGCATGATGGATGGCATGCTGATGGGAAGCATGTTGGGCGGCGGTGGAATGATGGGTGGCGGCTCAAATACAAAAAGGGCTTACACAATTGACGCAAACTACAACTGCCCTGTAATTGCACTCAAGGCACTAACAATGTACCAGCCCCATGATTACGAATTTGCACTCGATGGCAGAGTAGATTTTGATTCCAAAAAGATTCCAAAGTCAGTCAAAGTTCTAAACGGCGATATCAACGAGGATGCGGCAAAAAGCCAAGCAAAGGGAATAGCAGACCAGCTGCAATCAAAGAGGGCACACTCTCAGTACCACATGATACAACAGATTGACACTCAGGAAGAGGTATCAAGCGGTGAGCTTTTGCACGTACCAATCTGGTTTGCAAAATATGACCACAAGGGGAAAAAGATAATCCTAGTAATTGATGCAAATTCAGGCGCTGCAATAAACAGCATAGGACTCTAACCTGCTATTTACCGAGAAAATACGTCTTTACCGATTCTAGCGTATCACGAACTGGTTCGACATGGCCAAACTCGTCCATTGTAGTATCATGAATCTCTAGTATCTTTCGCTTGTTATCTGGCTCGTCTTTTAGAAGCACAATCATGTCCTCCAGCCTGTCAGCCAATTTTGGTTGATCTTCCAACTCTACCTGGTTGAGGGCCTGAATGTCATCCTGATCCAAGATATTGCCACGCGGTGTCGCTTTTGAGAGCACACGAATCATGGATTCTACTTTGGAAATTGTTTCATCAGAGTTTTTAGGACTCATTTTCTGGTTATCCTCTGGTTTTTAGATATAAAAATCCACTCCTTTCTTCCCATCTATTTGGCACAACCTGCAAGGTTTTGTTTTCTGTTTTCAGATGCCAGACCAAAGAAGAGTATAATAATAATTGAAAATCTTATTTTTCTATGAATACAGTAAGAATGCCAAAGACGATTAACTATGGCAAAGACGCATTATCAGATACACAATATCCAAAAAATTCCCTAGTTGTTACAACAGCACCTCCCGATGTATCAAAGAAATGGCTTACCAAGATGAATATTCAAGATTACATGCTATATGACAAGGTTGAACCAGAGCCTTCTATTGAAACAGTGAATAGAGTTGTCGCAGAGTTCAAGCCAAAAAATCCATCTGCCATAATTGGTCTTGGCGGTGGAAGCTCACTTGATGTTGCAAAATATGCAGGCATGGAGATGAAGATACCAAAGATACTCATTCCAACAACATTTGGCTACAGGTGCAGAGATGACAACATACTGCGTACTCAAGTTTGAAGGAAAAAAGAAGCTCTTGCAAGATGAAAGATTTCTTGCCGATGTTGCAGTCATTGACTCTTACTTTATGGACGGAACTCCAGAAGCCATAGTCAAAAATTCAGTGTGTGATGCATGTGCTCAGGCAACAGAAGGCTATGACAGCAAGAGAGGAAACGAGTTTACAAAAATGATGTGCAAGTCTGCTTTTGATATTTTGTATGATGCGATAATGAACAACAAGCCAGAAAATTATCCATTTGGCTCCATGCTGTCCGGGATTGGTTTTGGCAATGCATCGACAACACTAGGACATGCATTATCATATGCATTTTCAAACGAAGGAGTGCCACATGGATACTCGCTATCATCTTGCACTACAGTGGCACATAGATTCAACAAGTCGATCTTCTACGACAAATTCAAGGAAGTGATAGAGAAGCTAAAGTTTGACAAACTTGTTCTCAAGGCACCTGTTGATCAAGCTGCAGATGTCATCATGACAGACAAGGGACACCTCGATCCAAATCCACTGCCGGTGACAAAACAGGATGTCATGCAACTCTTGCAAGACATTGTCAACGGCAAAATGTAAGAGAACTACACCCAATTTCATTTCCAATTAAGCTTTTATGGTACCTGTACCATACAAGTAAAAGTTCCAATGCAAGAGATATACAGCACGAGCAATCTCAGGGGGAAAATATTAGAGACATTAAATCAGAGCGGGTTAGAGTCCTCTTGCTATTCGAAGATACTTGATTATACAATAGACCTGTTCCACCAAAAAGGGCTAGGTATTGATTACTATGGATATCACAACATAATCCACGAGCTGGAAGTAACATATGTCACACTCTTGGCAGCACAGTGGCAGAGCCAGCAGAATCTCATTACAAAAGACGATACAAAATATCTTTTTGTCGCAGCCTTGTTCCACGATTACGATCCGCAGAAAAGAATCGACAAACCACACGAGCCAGACGCAGTAAATTTTGTCAAGACTGACAAAACACTTGAGGCGTTACTAAAAGAATCTGACATAGACCCCAACATCATATCAGCCATGATATTGAGAACAACGTATCCTTGGGTAGGAGAAAATAAAGAAAAAGCAGAATTACTAATTGATCATTTTCATTCCGTGTCAGATATTACAAGGGATGATTCGTCAAAGATGGAGCATTACAACAGACTTGGATGGTTTCTTTCAGTATCAGACAGGATTGCCGGTTATGCAATGGGTGATTTCTCATATGCGCTTGAGATGGCAAAAAAGAACGCACATTCTTTGGCATGGCACCCCAATTTGATAGCAATTCGCTCTGTTGCATATTTTGAGGATCTCTTAAACAATGAATCAGAGATGTGCAATCAAATTTTGGGGGCTCTGCCAAGAACTATGCGCAAATCATTTATGGACAACGTATTGGGATTCATGAGGCTTCGTGAAAACGAGATACAAAATCAAGCTGCAGTGATTTACGACAAGGTGCAGCTTGTGCCCACAATTGACCAGATCACAACACGTCAGGGAGATGAATTTATCAACGCACTTTTTGAAATTTTCCAAGAGTTGCCATATCCTCTACAATTTTTGAAGGCAAGTTTTGCAGACTCTGTGCGGGATCCAAAAACATTGCTCAACACATTAAGGATTGGAAACGAGAATGGTCCCGTGGTTGGGTTTGTAAAGGGAAGTTCACTTGAAAACTATAAGCTTCGCTCAGATATTGACGACCCACACTTTGGAAAAAATGATACTGTATTTTTGGAGCCCATTGCACTGAAAATGGGATACTGGGGATTGAAGGGCGGGCGCGAGATGCGCCAGTTGTTTTTGATGCAGTCCCAATCCAAAGGATACAAGTATCTTGCAAGCTTTGCCCTAAGGGACGTAATACAGGAAAGGAAAAAGCGTAACGAGAAAATTGAGTTTGTGAGGCAGTTTGATCCTGAAAGATGGGATTACTATAGGGTTAAGCTGTAAAATTTGTCTACAATCTAGCAGCCTGCCAGATTTTACTGCCACTTTATCGCTTCAAACGACGATTACCGCTTCCCTTACTAAACTTAAATACCGCTTTCAAATGAACAAATTGCGACAGGGTTTCGGATAAAATATGATCAAGTTTGGAATTCAACAGGGGTTGAATGTTGCCCGTCTCGGGTTAACAGAGGATCAAATCTTAACAGCTTGCGTTTTGGCTGATAAGGTAGGGTACGATTCGATTTGGTACATGGACCACAGCAATGTCCCGCAATGGAATCATGCAATTGTAAATGACCCATGGGTCATGCTCTCTGCAATAGCTGCCATTACAAACAAAGTGGAGCTTGGAACTTGTGTCACAGATGCAGTAAGACGACATCCATCAAATATTGCGCTAGCCAGCATTACACTTGACAGAGTATCACATGGAAGAGGCACGCTTGGCATCGGTGCAGGTGAGGCCCAAAACATCAAAGAGTTCAAGATACAGTGGGACAAGCCAGTTGGAAGGTTCGAAGAACAGCTTCAAGTGATTAAATTACTTTTTGAGTCATCGCCTGATCATCGGGTAAGTTTCAAGGGAGAGTATTACGAACTTGACAATGCATGCCTGCAGGCAGCTCCGATTAGAAAACCACATCCCCCCAATATACATGGCAGCAGGTGCACCAAGGACGCTTGCACTGTGCGGAAAATATGGTGATGGCTGGATTCCAATAGGATACACCCCAGAACTTTACGAGGAGCATGTCAAATCAATCAAGCAATCCATGAAGGAAAATGGAAGAGATGATTCAAAATTCCAGTTCGGTGTAGATATCGATGTTTACTTTGCAGACGATACAGAAGTTGCATGGGCCAAGATGAAAAATGCAGTAAAGGTCAGCTTGTTCAA
The DNA here is from genome assembly GCF_011319465.1 of Candidatus Nitrosotalea sp. TS. Lineage (GTDB taxonomy): Archaea > Thermoproteota > Nitrososphaeria > Nitrososphaerales > Nitrosopumilaceae > Nitrosotalea. The sequence goes on along the minus strand of NZ_RCMB01000002.1, from coordinate 106,055 downwards.
GCCCGAAGTGCTCAAGGTGCACGGAATTGAAGATGTTGCAGGCTTTGACTTTAAGAAATATTTCACGGAATATTCCATGTCAAATCAAGAATGGATAGTAAAGATGAGAGAGGCCGCTCAGACAATTCCAGACAAGGTAGCACGCTCATCAATTGGCATTGGCACTCCAGACGACATTATACCAGTCTTTGAGAGATTCATAAAAGCAGGAGTCAACCACTTTATTGTGAGATTCTGGGGTTCAGGATACTTTGGCTCAATAGACAAGTTTGGCTCTACAGTACTGCCGATACTTTAAAGACCAAAACAACCCAAGAAAATAATAAATTATTTTTCCTAAAGATATCGAAATATAGTCATCTTGTCAGAATTTGGAAGATCAGAGACTAGCGCAAAGTTGTACAGTGGATATGATTTTTTGTAGTTTTTCATAAAGCTCCATGCTACATCATGTGTCTTAAATTCAGTTCTCATGCCCTCAATCTTGAACTCTTGCCCGAAAAGATCAAAGACCTTGACAAAATAGTGCTGTGGTTTTTTGTGAGGTTTTGCCTTGAGCAGCCATGCAACTGCAAATACAAAGACTGCAAGCATTATCAGTGCAGCGCCAACTTCTTTGAGATGCACCCAAAATATGGTTGGAATTGTATCCCCAAACAGACGGTACACAAAACTTGAAAATGCGGCAACTGCAGTGCCAATTATCATAAATGTCCCAAAAGTAGATCCACGGCTGCCAGATCTCATATGTTACGGTATACTCACCCTAATTTAACCATTAAAGCATACGCAAAAATAACAACAAGTAGAATCACTGATCCATGCAGTTACTTGGAAGACTGGAGATAAAATCAAGAGAGAAGATAATCGAATTTCTAAACAGCCAGGAAACTGGTCGTGTTTGCAGCATAGACAAGGACGGATACCCGCAGATAATACCGATGAATTTTGTCTACGCAAAAGACGCAGTATACATGCACTCTCACGTCAAAGGAGAGAAACTTGAAAACATTACAAGAAACCCAAAGGTCGGCTTTGAAGTCGACCACAGTCTAGAGTTTCTGCCGTCATACTTTAGCCACCCAACAGATGCATCGCAGGCAGACACGTTTTACATAAGTGTCGTGATAAAGGGGCGCGGGAGCATAGTCTCAGACAGGGCTGAAAAAGTGTTTGCGCTAAACTCGCTTATGGAAAAGTACCAGCCAGAAGGAAAATATGAAAAGATAACACCTGAGATGCACGTGGTAGATGAGGTTGCCATCATCAAAGTAGTGCCAGAAACAATGCGCGGCAAATACAAGATAGGGCAGCACCTGGACAAAAAAACAAGACTTACGCTTGCAAAGCTCATCCTTGAAAGAAACACTCCCACTGCCAAAGATACAGTCAAAACAATGGGCATAAAGCAGACAAGAGACGGCCTTGACATATCAGAAGACCCGCTCTGGTAGGAATACAACTAGCACGGAAAATACATGCAAACACCCAGTTAGTGATTAAAGCAACTCAAAGTTTTAGTTAGGAATAGACACAAACAAGTACAATCTTGCTTGAAAATCCCACCTTTGAGATAGTATCAGACTATACCCCTACAGGGGACCAGCCCCAGGCAATAGATGCGCTAGCAGAAGGGATCAGAAAGAAAAAGATCCAGACCCTGCTTGGTGTTACAGGAAGCGGCAAGACATTTACAGTTGCAAACGCCATACAAAGGACTGGAAAAAATACGCTTGTCATATCGCACAACAAGACGCTTGCCGCTCAACTTTACTCTGAGCTAAAACAGTTTTTCCCAAAAAACAATGTCGGGTATTTTGTAAGCTATTACGATTACTATCAGCCCGAGAGCTATATACCACAGACTGATACCTACATTGAAAAAGACACCCAGATAAACGAAAAAATTGAAAAAATGAGGCTAGAGGCAACTGCCATGCTCCTTTCAGGGGAGCCAACCATAGTTGTTGCCACCGTCTCATGCATTTACTCACTTGGCTCACCTCGCGAGTGGGAGCTGATGTCAATTACAATAGAAAAAGACTCTGAGATTGGCAGAACATCTTTGATCAAAAAACTAGTCAATGCAAGATACGACAGAAATGATACGGAGTTATTGCCTGGCAGATTCAGAATAAAGGGCGATACAATTGACATCATTCCGGCATATTCTGATTCTGTTGTAAGAATTTCCATGTTCGGAGACGATGTTGAAAAGATATCAATCTGTGATCCTGTATCTCTTGCAGAAAAAAAACAAGTCTCGCAAATCAAGATTTATCCTGCAAAACACTATCTTGTTGCAGCAGATGTCAGAAAAAAGGCAGTCGAGTCTATAAGAAATGAACTAAAAGAAAGACTGCCACAGTTGCGCGAGCTTGAAAGACAGCGACTTGAGATGAGAACAAAATATGATTTAGAAATGATCGAAGAGCTTGGATATTGTTCTGGAATTGAAAACTATTCAAGACATTTTGACGGCAGACATTGAAGGCGAGCCTCCGTTTTGCCTTCTTGACTTTTTTGGCGATGACTTTTTGCTAGTAGTTGATGAATCACATGTCACCTTGCCGCAGTTGCACGGAATGTACAACGGTGACCATACGCGCAAAAAATCTCTAATTGATTACGGATTCAGACTTGTCAGCGCTTTTGACAACAGGCCTCTAAAGTTTGAAGAATTTGAAAAATATGAAAAAAACACAATCTTTGTCTCTGCAACACCTGGAGAGTATGAACGCAAGAAAAGTTTTCAGATAGTAGAACAGCTAGTCAGGCCAACAGGTCTTGTAGACCCAACAGTAGAGGTAAGAAAGACCGAAGGGCAGATGGATGACTTGATTTTGGAAATTAAAAAACGCGTTGACAGAAATCAGCGCGTGCTTGTCACTACACTGACAAAACGAATGGCAGAGGACCTGGCAGAGTATCTGTCTAAAAACAAGGTCAAGGTAAGATACCTCCATTCGGAGATTGAAAACCTCCAGAGAACTGAGATAATAAGGCAGCTAAGGCTTGGCGAATTTGATGTTCTAGTGGCATAAACCTCTTGCGAGAGGGCCTTGACATACCTGAGGTGTCCCTTGTTGCCATACTTGATGCAGACAAGGAAGGCTTTCTGAGAAACATTACCAGCCTCATTCAGACATTTGGCAGGGCAGCAAGAAACGTAGACGGTTCCGTGATAATGTATGCAAGCAAGATCACCCAATCGATGAAGCTTGCCATGGCAGAGACAGAAAGAAGAAAGAGCAGGCAGCTAGAATACAACAAAAAGATGGGAATCACGCCTGCCACCATCGTAAAGGCAATACCTTCTCAGACAATAGTACTCGAAGAGACAAAGCACATGTCAAAGCATGACTTGCAGACTCTTGCAATTGAGATAGAGGCAACCATGAAGCGCTATGCCGAGGATCTGGACTTTGAAAACGCTATTGAATACCGTGATAAACTGACCAAAATACAGAGACAGTTAAGAAATGAATGACAAACTCATCATCAGAGGTGCAAGGGAGCACAATTTAAAAAACATCAATGTTGACATTCCAAAAAATAAACTTGTTGTAATTACTGGCCTATCAGGCTCTGGAAAATCAACGCTTGCATTTGATACAATATATGCAGAAGGACAGAGAAGATATGTCGAGTCATTGTCAGCTTATGCAAGGCAATTCCTTGAGATGATGAACAAGCCCGATGTTGATTCAATCGAGGGGTTATCACCTGCAATATCAATCCAGCAAAAAACCACAAGCAAAAACCCAAGGTCTACTGTTGGGACAATAACAGAGATTTACGATTATCTCAGATTACTGTATGCAAGAATTGGAACTCCCCACTGTCCAAGATGCGCGCGCAAGATATCAAACCAGTCAATAGAATCAATCTGCGAATCAATCCTCAAAGAATCAGAAGGAAAAAAAATAATGGTTCTAGCACCGCTTGTTAGAAGAAAGAAAGGAACGTATGAAAAAATATTCGACGATGTAAAAAAACAAGGATATTCTAGAATTCGAGTAGATGGGGAAATAATAGAGATTACAGGCGAGTTTCCAGTACTTGACAACAAAAGTGGCACAATATAGAAATTGTAGTTGACAGGCTCAAGGCAACTTGGGAGGAGAAAAGCAGGCTCTACGAATCAATCCAGACTGCACTAAAGGCAGGAAAAGGGGATGTCATGGTCGTAGATGTCCAAGAAAAAGTCTACTCTCAGAACAACGCATGCCCATTTTGTGGAATATCAATAGGCGAGCTTGAGCCAAGAGGATTTTCGTTCAACTCGCCGTTTGGCGCATGCAAGACATGCCACGGACTGGGCGTCAAGATGGAGTTTGAGCCTGACTTGCTAATTCCTGACAAGACAAAATCCATTCTGGATGGGGCCATAGTTCCATGGTCAGGCAGGTTTTCGTCATTTAGGAGGCAGACTCTGCGAGATGTTGGAAAAAAATACGGCTTTGACCTAATGACTCCAATTAACAAAATGTCGCAAAAGCAACTTGATATCATCCTGTATGGAAGCCAGGAGGCTGTCAAGTTTTCATATGAATCGCAGTCAACTGATTCAAGATGGGAGTATACCAACACTTTTCATGGCGTAATACCAAGCTTGCAGAAAAATTTTGCAGAGACAGATTCTGAATCAAAAAGAGAAGATCTGAGCAGGTTCATGCGAGAAACCCCGTGCAACACATGCAAGGGAAGAAGGTTAAAGGACGAATCGCTTGCAGTAGAGATTAACTCATTGTCCATAATGGATGTCTGTGATTTATCAATTGATTCGTGTTACGAGTTTTTCAAAAATCTCCAGCTAAGCGAGACTGAAAAATATATTGCAAAATCAATTCTAAAAGAGGTTTTATCAAGACTTGAATTTCTAAGAAATGTTGGGCTGAACTATCTTACGCTAAACAGGGTAAGCTCCACCCTATCAGGTGGAGAGGCACAAAGAATCAGGCTTGCAACCCAGATTGGCTCAAACCTAACAGGCGTACTTTATGTGCTTGACGAGCCAACAATCGGGCTTCACCAAAGAGACAATGCAAAACTCATCAAGACCCTGACAAAGCTTCGAGACCTTGGAAATACAATACTTGTCGTAGAGCACGATGAGGAAGTGATGCGAAGCTCTGACTGGATAATTGACTTGGGGCCTGGCGCAGGTGTGCATGGAGGAAATGTGGTCTTTGAGGGAACAATACATGACATTTTGAAAAGTTCGGAATCTGTAACAGGGCAGTATCTTAAAAATCACGATGCAATAAAATTTGAAAAAAGAGCGTCTGCAAAAAAAGGCGAGATCATTGTAAAAGGTGCAGCAGAGAACAACCTCAAGGGAATAGACGTCTCGTTTCCCCTGGGGATGATGATTACTGTAACAGGCGTATCAGGCTCTGGAAAATCCACGCTTGTAAACGACATACTCTACAAGGCACTTGCCAAAGACATCTACGGCTCCATTGAGAGGCCCGGAAGGCACAAGGCAATAGCAGGACTAGACGAGATTGACAAAGTAATAGGAATAGACCAGTCCCCAATAGGACGCACCCCCCGCTCAAATCCTGCCACATACATTGGCGCGTTCACGCCAATCAGGGAATTGTATGCAGAGACTGAACTATCAAAAGAGAGAGGATATGCACCAGGGCAGTTTTCGTTCAATGTGGCAGACGGCAGATGTTTTGCCTGCGAAGGAGACGGGGTCAAAAAAATAGAGATGCAGTTTCTGTCAGACGTATATGTTGTATGCGATGAATGCAAGGGAAAAAGATACAACTCTGAAACACTTGCGGTTCACTACAAAGACAAGAACATTTCAGATATACTTTCAATGACAGTTGAAGAGGCATTAGAGTTTTTCAAAAACATTCCCTCAATCCAGAGAAAACTCCAGACAGTTTTTGATGTGGATTAGGATACATCAAGCTTGGCCAAGCTGCTACAACGCTTTCAGGTGGCGAGGCCCAAGCGTGTCAAGCTTGCGTCCGAACTTTCAAAGCGAGATACCGGAAGAACGGTATACATACTAGACGAGCCAACAACTGGATTGCATTTTGCCGATGTTCAGAGATTGCTTGAAGTGCTAAACCGCTTGGTAAAGCTTGGAAATACCATCATAATCATAGAACACAACATGGATGTTATCAAAAATTCAGACTGGATAATCGACTTGGGTCCTGAAGGCGGAGACGGAGGCGGCACAATTGTTACAACCGGAACTCCGCAACAAGTTTCTCAGAATCCAAGAAGCTACACAGGACAGTACCTAAAGCGAATCTTGAAAAATGGCACTTGATATTTCGTCGCTGAACATTCCGTCACACTCTGGCATCTACATCATGAAAGATGGCAAAAATGGCATACTGTACATAGGAAAGGCAAAGAACCTGAAGAACCGTGTCAGGTCGTATTTTGTCAAAAACCAGAACTACAAGACCCAGAAACTTGTTGAAAAAATAAGAGACATTGAATTTGTCCTAACTGACAATGAGGAGGAGGCGTTCTTGCTTGAATCCAACATGATCAAGCGCTACAGGCCACCCTACAATATCGAGCTAAAAGACCAGCAGCGATACACGTACCTTAGGATTACAAACGAAGAGTTTCCTCGCCTCATGGTGGCAAGAAGGACAAGGACTGGAGAATTCCTTGGCAAGGGGCATGTATACGGTCCATTTACCCATGGAAGCTCAAAGATGCTCTCAATCGGACTTTTAAGAAAAACGTTTAAGATCAGAATATGCAAGAGGCTGCCAAAAGAGGCATGTCTAGAGTATCACCTTGGCAACTGTGAGGCGCCATGCCAGTTCAAGGACGCGCAAAAAAAATACCCGAACACGTTTCAGAGCTTGAATCTATTCTCAAAGGAAGACGAAGACTGGGAGATTTTGTTGAAAAACTAGAATCTGAGATGAAAGACGCGTCATCCAATTTACAGTATGAAAGAGCAAAGGAGATTCGCGAAACCCTGCAGAGACTCCAAAATCTCAAGACAAGACAAAAAATGGAAACAATTGGAGGCGCAGACGAGGAATATTTTGGAATCAAGGTGCAGGACCAGACTGCGCATGTCATGAGTTTTAGGCAGACTCGTGGTGTGATAAAAGACAGGAACACTTTTTCATTTGATCTTGTGGCAGACAATTCATTTTCAAGTTTTCTGTCGCAGTACTATTCCTCAAATCCGATTCCAAAGTATATAGTGACAAACCAGATGCCTGCTGAAAAAGAGATTCTTGAAGAAATATTTTCCCGCACTGGAGGATTCAAGGTAAACATCATTATACCAACAGGCGGAAAACGAAAAGACATGATAAAACTTGTAATGAAAAACATTGATCTCTTGCTGTCAAAGGGCGCAGACCCTGCAGTGGTTGAGCTGCAAGAGAAATTGAATCTTGAACACATTCCAAGAACCATAGAATGTTTTGATATCTCAAACCATGGCGCAGACTATGCGGTGGGCTCAATGTCGTGCCTTGTTGACGGCAAGCCATCAAAATCAGGATATAGAAAATTTAGAATAAAAACAGTACAGGGAAGAGATGACTTTGCAATGATAAACGAGGTGGTAAAAAGAAGATACCTGAGATTGCGGCAGGAAAAATCAAAGATGCCTGACTTGATACTCATAGACGGCGGCAAGGGTCAGCTAAATGCTGCACAAGACGCGCTAAAAACTGCAGGTGTCAGCATACCTATCATTTCACTTGCCAAAGAAAATGAAGAAATTTACCACCCAAACCTAAAAAGCCCAATTGTCTTGCCAAAAAACAATTCTGCGCTAAAGGTTCTCCAGTATGCAAGAGACGAGGCACATAGATTTGGCGTTGCATACAACAGGACATTGAGAAAGTTTTCTTCAGATTAGTTTGTTTAAACCAGACAAGAATTATCTAAAATACACACTTGGGGTTTCATTCAATAAATGGAATTTCTTGCAGATCACGCGAAGACCCTGATAGGCCAGGAATTACTGCCATAGTTATCGACGATGACGTATTGACACGGTCTCCGTTCTTTGTGAATTTTTAAAGATAAAAGGCATCAATGTACTTGGAAAAGGATACGACGGAGCAACGGCAGTCAAGATTTACAAAAAACTAGAGCCAGACGTAGTATTCTTGGATGTCATGATGGAAAACCCCGACGGATTTTACACTCTAGGAAAAATAAGAGAGATGCAGCCAGATGCCATTGTCATATTGATAACAGCTGACGCAACAGAGGAGACTAGGAAAAAACTGTTAAAGCTTGACGCATCTGCCATAATTTACAAGCCTTATGATATCAACGAGGTAGTTTCTGAGACAAACAGACTGGTTCTCAAAGTAAAAGAGAAACTGCTCGATGAGATTGCAGTAAAAAATGCCCGACTCCAAGAGATAAACACAATACTGAAGAATCTTTTGGAGAGATCAAAAAACAATTCAATTCACAATCCCCAATATTTTAATAAAAAAAATATGAATTAATTGGAGTTTGCGATTTTAGGATTTATATTTAAAAATAATCATCTAGTGCATTTTCAGTCAGTGGTTGTGCATCATAACCCATCTTGACCAAATCTGACGCAAACTCTTCTACAAATCCGTGTACGGTGTAGACTTTTTCGGGATTGCATTGTTTTACAAGCTGTACAAGCTCGTTGTAATCGCAATGGTCACTGAGCGGTATGGTATAATCATGCTGTCGCGCAAATGCAAACCTTGGAGATTGTGCCCATCCGCTAAAGCCAATTGTTATTGCGTCATATTTTGATTTCATGTGCTGCACAAAGATATTCTTGCCGCTCATGTTTGGCGCAATCATAAGCCATGGTTTTTTGTCCAAAAGCCCCGCACTCTCTGCCTGCGAATGCCCAAGAGAATCAGGCAGGTCTACGCCAAACCTTCTGTAGACATCATTTACTTTTTTTACAGAATCGTGGTAGTATGGCGCCCAGTGTGAAAACAAGTATGACAGAATCTGGGCTTTTCCAAGCTCATAGCCCAAGAGAATGACTGGTTTTCCCCTAGAGTACATGTCAGATATGATTTCATTGACGCGCCTGACTGTTTCTTCCACTTGAGGAAACACATATTCTGGCATCCCAAATGTGCACTCTGTTATCAGAACCTTGCATCGTGGTACCTGTGCGCCCTTCATGAATGCGCGCCCTCGTGTGCTAATGTCTCCAGTATAGAAGATGCCATCGCCAAACAAGAGCCCTTTTGCTCCAAGAATGTGGCCTGCGTCAATTAGTGAAAAATTCTCATACTCTTCAGTATAGTTCTCAATAGAATATCCCCGCATTTTTGCAATCTCGCTTGTCTGCTGTGATGTCAGGACCAGCCCCCCGCTCTGCCTGTGAAGGTGGTCTATATGAGCATGGGACACAAATGTTATGCCGTCACCTGTTCCTTTTTTTGGATCAAGGTGTATCTTGGTGCCGTCTTGGCCTGATACAAAAATACCATTAGATGTCATCTTTACGACTTGTCTCAAATTGAGATTTCGAGGAATTGCATCTGATATAAATTGCAAGATTGATCCAGTGCAACACCTGATCTAAAGCGATTCAAACACGATCTTTTTTGATCTTAGAGAAGATGTTTATTTATGTAAAGACTGGATCATGATATAATGAAAAATCTTGCAATCCTGATTTCAGGGCGCGGCTCTAACATGGAGGCAATACTGCGCGCAGTCAAAAAGAAAAAGATTCCAGTTCATCCTGCAGTTGTGATATCAAACAAGCCTAACGCCAGGAGGACTGAAGATTGCGCAAAAACTTGGAGTCAAGACTGTAACAGTTGACAGCTCAGGACTCAAGGGAGGCAGCTGGGAGTATGACAAAAAACTAGTATCAGTACTTGAAGAAAACAATGTCGCTCCAAAAAATGGCCTAATCTGCCTTGCAGGATTTATGAGAATAATGAGTCCAGAATTTATCAGCATTACAAGGGAAGGATCATCAACATACATCCGGCAATCCTGCCTGCATTTCCAGGACTGCATTCACAGAGGCAGGCAATTGAATATGGCGTAAAATATTCAGGGTGTACAGTGCATTTTGTTGACGAGGGAGTCGATACAGGCCCCATAATTTTGCAATCAATAGTCAAGGTAAAAGACGATGATACAGAAGAGAGTCTCTCAAAGAGAATACTCAAGCAAGAGCACGAAATTTATCCCAAGGCAGTCAGACTTGTTGCAGAAGGCAAGATAAAGACAAGTGGCAGAAAAGTTGTTCTGCGCTAGGCAAGTATAGTATCTTTCAGGTTTTAATTTGTCAGCAGGATTTGTATAAAAAATATCAACGAGGAGTGGCAGATATTTCGTTTGATTTCTGTGATTCCCCAACAGAGTTTACTGCAGTCACGTAATAGTAGTAGGTTGCACCGTTGACAAGTGCGACATTTGTATACTGCAAGACGTTAGGCGAGACAGAGTAAACAAACGTCTCGTCTCCAGGTGATGCACCGCCATAGATGTTGTACTTTGTTATCGGAGAGCCGCCGGTCAGAGAAGATGCCTGCCACATGAGCAATATTTGCTTGTTTGATGCAATTGCTACTAGGCTTTGCGGTCGATGATGGTACTGTTGCAGGTGCGGTTACTGAGACCTCGCCTGTTGGTACAGATTCTCCGTCTGCGTTTACTGCAGTCACATAATAGTAGTAGGTTTGATCACTTTGCACAGTGTTATCGGCATATGATGTAGTCTTGTTTGAGATTGACTTGATTAGTACTTCGCCACCTGGAGAGGTGCCGCGATACACGTTGTATTGGTATTATTGCAGAGCCATTAGTAGAAGATGGAGGCTGCCATGTAAGCAGAACATTGTCACCTGTCATTTCAGCTGCAAGGTTCTGCGGAGCAGCTGGCGCGATTCCCGGAGTGGCATGTGCCTCGTTTGAGCCATGCGATTCTCCAACTGCATTTACTGCAGTGATATAATAGTAATATGTCACTCCGTTTTCAAGCCAAGAATCAGAATAGGACTGGTTGGTTGGAGATATTGTATCAATCATCATTTCTCCTCCAAGTGCTGCACCCCTGTAGACATGATATTTTGTTATCTGAGATCCCCCAGTAAAAGATGGAGGCTGCCATGTAAGCGATATGTGCTTGTTTGATGCAACTGCAGTAAGATTTAGCGGGATTGATGATCCTGTTGGTTTGGGTGACAGAAAAGATACCAGTTTGTGTGGATACAGGGCTTCCAAGTCCAGATGCAAAGTCATACCCTTGTGTTGCCGGGTTGATAGCAGTTCCCCCCTGAGTGATATCTCGGTAATTGGCAGAGTATAGTGTGCCAGTAGCTGCAGTGTAAAGACTAGAGCTTGCCGTGAATTTGTATGATGAAAGTCCAGCGCCCTGGCTGTTTGCAATTGCTGCAACTGCTGCCCACTGCGGTACACCTGCGCTGGTGCCTCCAACTAGAAACCAGCCTGTCTGGTTGTTGTATACAGTAGAATCATAAACTGAAAAGCCCGTGCTTGGGTTTGCGTCATAGGATACGTCTGGCACGCTTCGTTTGCCCCCGCTGTCAATACCATATACTGTCTGATATTGCGGCTCTTGTTCATAGTAGCTTTGTCCGCCAGAGCTTCCACTCCATGCAGTCTCACTTTTTACCACACCTCCTGCAGATATGCCAAGTGTTGTTCCTCCAACAGATAGCACGTATGGAGATGCAGAGGGGTACAGGTGTCCATTTCCCAAAGGTGCAAAAAAGACAATGCCTGACTTGGCAAAATAGGAATCATATACAGTTTCGTTTTGAAATTCTGGAACGGCCCAGCCCATTGAGACCTGCTCTGCACCGGTCTTGGTTTCAGTGTAATTTATCGCGTAAAGTAGATTTTGGAATTTATCTGATTGTGATTCAACAAGTATTATTTTTGCGCCAGGCGCTGTTGCATGTGCCCACTCGACATCAAGTGACTCCTCTAGTGCCCACGTCGAGTTTGCACTTGGAGTTCCGTCAGGGGTTATTTTTTCAAAGCACCCGTTTGCACTGGTACAGTCAGGCAGACCCCAATGGCTGTCAAATGTTGCAAGGTCGTTCTCGATTGTAGGATCGTCATAGGCATCAACTATTGCAATTACCTGTCCATGTCCACAGAGGTTTACGTAATCCCATCCCACGCTGCTTGCCATGGAACAGCTTAGATTTGAAAAGCCATAGGCGTTCCAGACCTGAGTCGTGTTAAGTCCTTCTGGAGATGAGGTGGCGTTGCCGCCTAGTTGAAAATATGGACGTGCGTCCCATTTTGGGCCAGAGCCTGTTGCATATACGGGATACATTGTCATGACAGATATCATCGATACTAGAACCAGTACAGAGATGGCAAGATTTCTGTTCAATTTTGAATTTTGCCAAGTTTTTTACATAAAAGGACAACTCAGCTTTAACTGCCAATTATGTTTAAAACTATTATCAGAGCCTGCGCTAAAATACAGGCCTTACGAGTCTTGCCCGCTAAAAAAATAGACAACTACTAGTTCTTGCCTGTTTCCATGGAACTTGTGTTCAATGTTTTTTGCCACAAAATACGACATTCCTTCTGATATGGTGTAATCCTTTCCTCCAATGTTTCAGAAAATCCGTCCCCCTTTACGATATAGTACACTTCATCGACTTTCATGCGGAGCCTGCGTGTCTTCCTGACCTGGTGCCAGCCTGAGGTACGCCTGCTGCAATATTCTCACGGTTTAGAAATGTGTGAAAATATGACTTTCCTTTTGAGATGTCTTTTACGTATTTTTTTGTATCAAACTCTATCTTCAATGGTTTTGATGTCCACCTGAGATCTTAATGACTCTAGCGCATGCCAGACTCTTGCTTTTTTATCTTTTCTTCAAATTTTGCAATAATGTGCGCAATCTTGGAATTTTTTCCATCATCTTTTCGAAGCAAGTAGTACAGCTCTTCTGTTGCTGCATGATAGTCCACCCCAATTGTTTGTGCCAAGTACAGCGACATGTAGCTTAGCAGTAACTTTCGCAGTATGACATCATGTGTTGCATGCTTTAGGTCGGATGTAAGCTCATCGAGCACATTTGCAAAGTAAGCTTCAAGGTAGCTGTCCTTTGACTCTCGCTCTCGGGCTGCAAATACGCCTCCCATGTTTCTCTCTGTCATGTGTATCTGCTCTACAGTCTCGATGAGCTCTGAATTCAATTCTGGGTCTCCTGTCAGATACCTGAGACATCAAGTCTGCAGCATCTTGCTCTGACCTGCCAGACTTTTGCGTTATTGAAAATATGACATGGCATGCAACGCATCCTTGGTGCAGCTCGATTTCATGTTTTTTTATCTGGTCAAGTGTTTCCCGAATTACAGCCTCTGCTTCCCTTAGGTTCATGAGAAATCAATGTAGTTTGAGATAATAAGTTCCAAAGATTAAATATCCAAAAAATTACTCAAAAGTGTTTGACAGGACAAAAGATAGACGGTGTCGCAGTTGCAAATTCTGTCAAGGATCTAGTCAGGGCATCAGTTGCAGAGCTCAAAAACGACGGAGTGGAACCGTGTCTTGCAACAGTTCTGATTGGCGATGACCCCGCATCCTCGTCATATGTTCACAAGCAAGCAAAAAGACTGTGCAGACGTTGGCATTGCCACAAAAGACCACAGGCTGCCACAAGAGTTCACCCAGATGGAGCTTGACAGCCTAATCAATCTGCTAAACAATGACAAAACAGTTCACGGAATCCTGGTCCAGTTGCCATTACCAAAATTATTGACGAGTTTTCTACCATATCTAGAATATCACCAATAAAGGATGTTGACGGCCTTACGCCATACAATGCAGGACTTTTGGCCTCTGGTCGTGCAATCTTGAAGCCATGCACGCCGCTTGGGATAATGGAGCTATTTGATTACTATAACATCGAGTTGTCTGGAAAAAACGTTGTAATCATAAACAGAAGCAACTTGGTTGGCAAGCCGCTATACCATCTGATGCTTGAAAGAGATGCCACCGTTACCACATGCCATTCAAAGACCAAAAACCTGGCAGAGCAATGCCTTGGTGCAGATATTGTGATTACTGCAGTAGGCAACAGGGCGCACTTTACCCTGACTGATTCCATGATAAGGGAAGGCGCAGTCGTAATTGATGTTGGGACAAGCAGGGTAAACGGCAAGCTTGCAGGAGACGCAGACTATGATGGAATAATCAAAAAGGCATCATATGCGACGCCTGTTCCTGGAGGTGTAGGTCCCATGACTAGAGCGATGCTTTTAAGAAACACGGTTACTGCAGCTTCAATTAGTAAGGGATTTGTCACAAACCGTTGAAAAGGCGCAGCTTCGCAAACAGCTCTTAGACCAGCGAGATGGCACCTCGCTTGATTTTATAAAATATCAAGCGGTAAGATTCGCGACAACCTGCGAAAGATAGAGTATTACAGAAATGCCGCAAGCATTGGGGTGTACTATTCCATAGGAAGTGAGGTTCACACGCAGGATATCATGCAGGAGATACTAAATGCTGGAAAGGAGACTGTCTCTTCCAAAGGTTGAAAAAAACGACTTGGTCTTCAAAAAGATATCTAGTTTTTCAGACCTTGAGATGGGAAATTTTTCTGTGATGGAGCCAAAGGACAGGTGCGAACCGTCAAAAAGATCGATGTTATCTTGGTTCCTGCAATTGCGCTGACAGCGGACGGATATAGGTTGGGATATGGATTTGGGTACTATGACAGGTATCTTAACGGCAAGCGCTCAAAGAATATTGCCTTGTCATATTCAAAACAGGTGGTAAAGGCAATGCCGCACGACGGACATGATATCAGAATGGACTGTATCGTTACAGAAGACAAGATAATTTATCCCAAGTCATAGTACAATAGAATTAAATTTTAATTGGTTTTTCTTTGCATGTTTAGATCCTGTTTTTCCGACATTTTGAATAAATAGGAAAAAATAGGAAAATTCGCCCCTTTGTTTTTTCAATCCTAGCCGTGCAAAGCGGAGAGCTCCTTTTGTGAGGAAAAATATGTAGTTGTCGTAAAAGTTCATGTTTACAAAAATTGATTCATAGTTTCCATATGACTAGAGTTTTGGTGGCCAATTTAACGATGGTAATTTTTCATTTGTGATATTTGGATACATGGCGTAAAGACAAGTACCTGTTAGTAGTTGTTTGTTTTCATCACATACTACGTCACCTGATGAGGTAGAGAAACTATACTCAGCATACGTCAAAGATGAATTCAATGCTTCGGTATGAATGTGAAGACCTAGAAATCCAAAATATTGGTTAATTTTTGCCGGCCTTACAACATGTAGTTTCATAATGACTCCACTTGAATGTATGAGGGAAATATACTCTAAACCATTTTCCTTGTAGATGTATCTTTGAGATTGTTGCCTGATGAAGAATCCTTCCACAATTGTGTTAGTATTGTCCTCATCTGCAGAGATTGTTTCCAAATTTACACATAAATCTTCAGCCCCCGATTGAGCGGTTTTAATCATATCCTGATAATTTTTAATTTTAACATAGAATGCAGGACCTGGGACCGGCGCACTAAGTGGCCATGATTGTATGCCTATGCCTGTAATGGTGCCATCAGCATCTTGTCTTGATGTAATTCCCTTTCCTGAAAAATGTAAGAAGCCAGATGGATGATGTGATATCTTTAGAGCAAGATCATCGTCATCTAACTCCACATTATCTATTGTATCGCTAAGAGAGAGAAATTGTTCATGTTTTCGATAGTCTACTGCAGCTTTAAACAAACATGCCTTCTTTTCATTGTGATAGGGCGCTGTAACAGAGTACGAACCATCATTGGTAAAAATGATTTTCATTAATTTGTATTTTGTTTCTCCTTTCTGCAATATCACGGTCGTTTTGTTTGATTTCATAGCATCCCTACATGTCTGAATCCACAGAGGGTCCGAGTCCTTTTTTCCCAATATCTGTTCTACAGTATTTGCTAGGCCAGTTAATCTTCTCAATTCTGACATAAGCATTAGAGATTGCATCCTGCAATGTATCTCCAGTTGCAGTGACCCCTAGCACACGTCCGCCATTTGTCAAGACCTTGCCATCAACACGCTTTGTTCCGGCATGAAACACATACGAGTTACTATCTTGCACATCAAGACCCAAAATTTCCTCATTTTTTGGGTAAGACTCTGGATATCCCTTTGAAGCAAGTACGACACATACTGCACTCTGACGCTTCCATGATATCTTGGGAAGACTGGACAGTGTTCCGTCAATGCTTGCCTGGATGTAATCAACCAAGTCAGAATCCATCCTCATCAGTATTGGCTGGCACTCTGGGTCTCCCATCCTTGCATTAAACTCTAAAACAAAAGGCTTGCCGTCTTTTACCATTATTCCAGCATACAAAAATCCGCAAAATGTCGTCCCTTCTTTTTTCATACATGATATGGTTTTTTCAATTACATTTTTCTGGATATCTTGTGCCAAGGTATCATCAATGACACCAGTTGGAGAATATGCACCCATACCACCGGTGTTAGGTCCCCTGTCGCCATCATAGACTCGCTTGTGGTCCTGACTTGTTGCCATTGGATACGCAACCGTACCATCAGAGATTGCAATGTATGATGCCTCTACACCGTCAATTCTCTCTTCTAAAATAATTCTAGCACCTGATCGCACCAAAGCTCTTCTCAACTAGAATCTTGTCAATTGCAGAGATTGCCTCTTGTTTATCATTGCATACAATCACGCCCTTTCCAGCTGCCAAAGCCATCTGCCTTTACTACAAGAGAATAGTCAACTGATTTTACGTATTCTTTTGCCTTTGCCGCGTCATCGAATATCTCAAAGCGCGCAGTAGGGATGCCGTTTCTTTTCATGAAATTTTTTGCCCAGACCTTGCTTGATTCAAGCCTTGCAGCATCCTGTGTTGGACCAAATATTGCAAGGCCTTTTTTTGCAAACACATCCACAATTCCTGCAGCTAAAGGCACCTCAGGTCCCACTATTGTAAGACATTTCTTCTCAGATGCAAATTGTGCCAATTTTTCAATCTCGTGGACCTCGATATCCACATTATTTGAGGTTCCACCGTTTCCTGGCGCGTGATATATGGTTCCAACCTTTGGGCTCTGCGAGAGTTTCCATCCAAGTGCATGCTCGCGTCCACCAGAGCCTACAACTAAAATGTCAACCAATGATTTTTCTTTATTTGACTCGTATAAAAGCTAACAACTGATTTTGGCAAAAATTTCACACTGTCGAAATATTGATTAACGATTGAAAAGATCATCACACCATGAGCACAATAGACTCTCAAAAATCAGTCTATCTTTTCACCCACGGTAGACGCGACCTAGAACAAAAGGCAATTGATGCTCTAGTGTCAAAGGGATTTGCAAAAGACAAAATCACATCTGCAAAACCTGATGCAGTGGGTACCGTAGGCGATTACATGGCAATGCTGTGGATGCCTCCAAATCCTGACCACATCAAGATTCAAAAGATAACAAAGGTGGAACCGGTAAAGCCAGAAGGCATGATTGGCCTGTGGAAGGGCGTTGCAAAAGAAGACTTGTTCACAGTAAGTCTCTGACAAGAGCAGAAACAAAACTCTCAAACTCTGAATCAGAAAATTTTACAGTCTCTATTTTTTTCTGTTCCTGCGCAATTCTTACAGCTTTTAGATGATAACATTCCCCACCCGTACTCAATGCATTATAGTAAAAATCAGCACACGAGCAAAATCCCAACTCAGGGTCAAGCCAGTGCTCATTTTCCTTTCCAACTACAGTCCAGATCTTTCGCCCGCTTGGCTCAAAGTGGTGCAGTTTTACTCCCCTCTCAGAGACTATCGAATCAGCGTCGCCTCGTCTTGTCACAAGAATTTAATTCAAAACTAATCATATTATCTTTGATGGTTCTAACAAGGCTGGTCCAGTCACAGCCTGCCCTTATTTTGGAAGACAAGAAGAGATATCTTGTTGTGACCGACCTGCACATTGGATTTGAAAGCAAGATCATAGCAAATGACATCCATATTGGTCCAAAGGAAATCATTGCAGAAACCATACAGAGTTTAGAGAAAATAATAGAGTCAGAAAAACCAGATTCGCTAGTACTGCTAGGCGATGTAAAATCAAGTGTTGAATCAATATCAAAGATAGAATGGGATATAGTGCCACTCTTCTTTGAGATTGGAAAAAAGATTGAAACCATTTGTCGTTCCAGGAAATCACGACGGCAACATACAGAAACTTGTTCCAGATTGGGTAACAGTATCGAGCCCGTCAGGAATTGTGATAGGGGATACACTGCTGACACATGGCCATGTGATGCCATCTGAGAACTTGTCCCACATTTCCAAGATCGTCATGGGTCATGTTCATCCAGTATATTTTCATGAAGGATCAGTCTTGGACGGCCAGCGAGTGTGGGTTTCAATGAAAGTGGAAAAAAGCCAGATATTTCCCTCCACAGCAGGCGAGATAGAAATTATCATTGTGCCATCATTTAACAGGTATTTTTATGCGACATTCAAAAAGTCTTACAAAAAATCAATCTCGCCTCTGATAAATGCAATCAAGGCACCAAAATCTGCAAAGATAGTAACACTTGACGGCTCCATAATTGGAAATGAGTCAATAATATCAAGTGTTCTCTAGAACATTATCAAAACAGATTTCTTCAAACTAGATAAAATCAGCGCAAGTTTCCCCATTGGTCAAACTCTTGCTGCACCGTGCTGTTTGCGTGTCCATATTGTACATTGAGGTTGTTGTTGACAGTTGTGATATCGCTTCTAGATGTGCTTGCGTTTTGTATGAACGCCTCTCTTGCCTGCTCTGCGCTACCCCCATTTTGCTTGACTTGGTTCATCGCTGCAAGGCCCTCATTTGTTTTCTGTTCAGTATAGTTGAACTGGCCCCAGAAGATGGCCTGGACTGTCTGGTTTAGCTGGGACACAAATGTGGAATATGCATTTTGCGGTGTAAATGGACTAAATTGCGCAAGCCAGTCTGCAGTGGCATTTTCATCTGAAGTCACATTTTGGGCTATCAGAGTTGCATTTGGAATCACTGGAACAACATTTGGAATTATTGGGACAATAGTTGGAGCCTGTGTAACCAGATTAGAGCTACTGATGCTAGGCGAATTTACTATCGGGCCGCTTGACTCGTATGAAAATATTCCAAGAAACACAGGGTCAGTGTATGATTCAAGGTTGTTTTTGCCCGGCTTTGCTGCAACCCCCATGCCTTCAGCATATGCAGTATGAATAAGCAATGCTATTGATACCAATAGTGCCAAGAATAGCAACCCCTTCATTTTGTTTCGTTTTTGTTTGAAATTATAATAAATAATATCAATTGTTTTTACCAATTAAGATTCAAGATTTAGAGCTAAAGTAAAAGACGTAAATATTGAAAATAGCCACAAATTTTAGAAAAAACTAGACTAGAATGGAGTAAACGCGATTAATTTTTAGAATTTTATTTTACAATTGCAGGCGATTTTTCAAACACTTGCTTGAACGCACGAGGTTTTCCGTCCTTGAAGACATCTTTTGCACAGTACTGCATGGAAAATGCAGCCATTTGCTCAAGAATCGGCGTCAACGCCTTGCCCTTGTCAGTCATGGAATACTCTATTTTCACAGGAGTGCCAGGATAGATCTTTCTCTCAATGAGTCCATTTTTTCCCATCTCGCGAAGCCTTGCAGACAGGGTCTTGGGGTTTATTCCTTCAATAGAATCCAAAAACTCGTTGAATCTGCTTTGGTTCAGCCGTGTCATGTTTCGTAAAATGTGTACCGTAAACTTTTTGCCAATTATTGCAAAAGTATTGTCAATGGGCACGCCTTCATGTTACCTGCAAGTATGCTGCACTCTTCTTCTTTCAACTTACCACAACCTCAGTTAATTTACCGATAGTTACTTCCTGATTTAAATACTTACTTTTTTATATCTAGTATAGAAAATTTAGGTAAAAAGCCATGACAAAGACACTTGTTGTAAAATACGTTCCACGCGGAGAGCGCTCCAACACAAAAAAGATCCTAACAGAATTCAAGTCCAAAATAAAAAACTCTACAATTGAAGAGATAGATCTTGCAAAAAACACACCTGACATGTTCTTGGATGATAACCTCATGGCATACATCCAGCGAGATTACCTAAAGCAGAACCTGTCAGCAGAGCAAAAAAATCTCTTGTCCAAGATGGACAAAATGACAGAGCAGGTAAAATCATCAGATATTGTAGTTCTTGCATATCCAATGTTCAACTTTTCCATGCCAGCTGTGGTCAAGGCGTGGTTTGATTCTATAATGCTAAAAGGCCACACATGGAATGCACAAGATGGAAAATATGCAGGATTGATGAAAGGGAAAAAAGCGCTGACAATTGTTTCTAGCGGTGGCTCTTACAGCACAGGACCCATGAAAGCATGGGAGCATGCAGTGTCCCTTTCAAACTCGGAATTTCAATTCATGGGTTTCAGCGAGGTGAGGGGAATACTTGCAGAAGGAATGAACGGCGCAGAGAATACCAAGTCAAGCAATTTGGCAAAGGCGTTAGAAGAGATACAGGCAATTGCGCACGAATGGTACCAATAGGTCGCTTTACACTGCTTCACCTGATATCCAATTCCTTACTTTAGTGTTTAAATACTTTCAATACTATATTAGATATACAAATGGTAGTTAATAGCAAATCCGGACAGAAATGTATAGTTCAAAAAAGCACAAGAGACGAGTGCGTCCAAGGGAGGCAATCCCATGGGCCACTGATTACTGACACAGTACGCGGTGAGATCTTGTGCTCAAGTTGTGGTGCCGTTCTAGTAGACAAGGTGGAAGACACGACACCTGAGCAAAAATCATTCACACTTGAAGATTACAACAATAACACCAGAACTGGGATGGCATCAACGCTTTCCATCCATGACAAGGGACTGTCAACAATAATTGGGAATGCAAATAGAGGATGCTGCAGGAAATTCCATCTCAGGCTACATGAAGTACACGTTTAGCAGATTGAGGACATGGGATAGCAGAAGCAAGGTAAACTCTACTGAGCGAAACTTGCGTGCAGCATTTGCTGTCATGTCATCGATACAGTCAAAGCTTGAAATCTCTGATGCAGTAGTAGAGACGGGCAGCGTATCTGTATAGAAAGGCACTTGCAAAAAACATCATCAGGGGAAGGACCATCAAAGGAATGATTCTTTCTGCATTGTGCATTGCCTGCAGGGAATCAAATGTTCCAAGGACCTTGAGCGATATTGCACATGAGGGAAACATAACAGTCAAAGAGTTGTCAAGAAATTACAGAATCTTTGTCAAGTCACTAGACTTGCAAGTAGATGCCTTTGATCCATCAGAATTCATATCAAAGATAGGAACAGCTGTTGGTTCAAGTGAAAAGGCAAAAAGGGATGCGCTTGACATACTTTACAGGGCAAAAGAAAAGGGAATAACAGACGGTAAAAGTCCTGTATCCCTTGCAGCAACTGCCATATTCATGTCAGGCATACTAAACGAAGAAGAGTTCACCCAGAACAATATTGCAAAGGCATCAGGGGTTAGCAGCGTGACAATTAGAAACGTTGCAAGAATCTTAAGAAAAAGCCTCGGCATTGAAAGCTAGGACTATTCCAAGTTTAGCAGAAAACCTACTGGATTGGCTCGTACGACTCTAGTGGTTTTTTCGTGGTCTCATTGTGCCTTAGCCACTCTAGTGCCTTTGCAAAAGAGTCTGCAAGTTCGTGTAGTTATCAGCACAGGGATGCCAAGCTCTACTGCCTTTCTTCTTATCTGATACTCGTCGTATAACATGCCGACATATTTTTCAAGTGTCGATGTGCTTGGTACGTTTATGATAAAGTCAATCTTGTGTTGGTACAGCATGTCTGCAATGTTTGGCTTTCTTTGAGGCTCGCTTATCTTGTATACAATTTCCACGTCACCTATCCTCTTGTCTGACAAAAATTCTGCAGTGTGCTCTGTTGCTAAAATCTTGTAGCCGAGGCTTTTGAGCAACAGTGCAGTCTGCAATAGCTTCTCCTTGTTCTCAGAGCCTCCAGCTGTTATCAAGACAGACCCTTCCTTTGGCAGAGAATATCCAACAGAGATCAGCCCCTTTGCAAGTGCATCATAGAAACTTTCACCAAAACATGCAGCCTCTCCTGTTGACTGCATCTCCACTCCAAGTACCACGTCAGCACCCTCTAGCTGCATAAATGAAAACTGCGGTACCTTGATTCCATAGTTGTGTATTTTTCTCCACCGGTCATGCGGAACTGCCGGAAGAGATTTTCCAAGTACTGCTTGAGCCGCAAGGCGGATAAGATTCATCCTTACAAATTTTGACACAAACGGCATGGATCGCGATGCCCTGATGTTAAGCTCAATTACAAACACTTGATCTGAGTTTATCAAAAACTGCAGGTTAAACGGACCCTTTATTGTAAATGCGCTTGCAATTTTTTTGGTATAATCAAGTATTGTATCAATGACCTTGTTTGACAAGCTCCATGGAGGAATGCACATCATTGAATCCCCAGAGTGTACGCCTGCCCCTTCAATGTGTTCAAGTACTGCACCAATGACTACATTTTTTCCATCAGATACGCCGTCAACTTCGGCCTCCAAGGAATTTAGCATGAATTTGGTAATCACGACAGGATAGTCTGGCGAGACGTTTGTTGCCTCGTCAAGATATCTTTTGAGCTGCTCTTCGGACCAGACAACCTTCATTGCAGCGCCGCTTAGCACGTAAGACGGCCTTACAAGAACCGGATAGCCCACCTTTAGTGCAAACTTTTTGGCATCAGACAGGCTTGAGAATGCCTGCCATGGAGGCTGCCTTATGTGAAGATCGTCGAGCAGTTTGCTAAAGTGAGACCTGTTCTCAGCCCTGTCAATGTCCTCGTACGACGTGCCAATTATCTTGATTCCATGCTTTGCAAGCTTCGGGTGTCAGATTGTTTGCAGTCTGGCCGCCAACTGCAGTCACAATTCCTGTCAATTTTTCAAATTCTGCAATATCTAAAACTCTCTCAAGTGTCAACTCTTCAAAGTAGAGCCTGTCACAAATATCATAGTCAGTTGATACGGTTTCCGGATTGCAGTTTATCACAGAGACCTCCTTTACGCCATTTTCCTTGAGTCCCCACACCATGTTTACAGTTCCCCAGTCAAACTCTACACTGCTACCGATGCGGTAGGGTCCTGCACCTAGCACTGCAATCTTTTCATTTGTAGAGCTTACCTCAAAGTCATTTGTCTTTCCGCCATATGTCAGATACAGATAGTTTGTCTGCGCCGGCCATTCGGCTGCAAGTGTGTCTATTCGTTTTACTACTGGAACAATTCCAAACTCTTTTCGCATCTTTCGAATATCCATGTCGTCTTTTCCTGTCAGTCTTCCAATCTGCTTGTCTGAGAATCCAATCTCTTTTGCATGACGTAGTTTATCAGAATCAAGTTTTGTTTCTTTGAGACTTTTTTCAGTCTCTACAATGTTTTGAATTTTTTCAATAAACCACGGGTCTATTGCAGAAAGCTTGTATATTTTTGCAACAGAAATTCCCTGTCGCAGTGCAGCTGCCACGTGGTACAGTATACGGTCGTCTGACTTTTGCAGCTTGTCTTCCAGATCTTCGATATCGTAAACCTTGTCAGGTGTGCGATTTGCAACCAAGCCGTCGTTTCCAATCTCAAGCATCCTGATTGCCTTTTGAAATGATTCCTCAAAGCATCGCCCCACTGCCATCACTTCTCCCACGGATTTCATTGTAGGCCCAAGGCTTCGGTTTGCCATCTCAAACTTGCCAAAATCCCATCGAGGGTGCTTGCATACAATATAGTCAAGTGATGGCTCAAAGCATGCAGTGGTAGTCTTTGTGATACGGTTTACAAGCTCAGACAGTGTGTAACCCATCCCAATCTTTGCTGCCATGTATGCAATCGGGTATCCTGTTGCCTTGCTTGCAAGAGCAGACGAGCGAGAAAGCCGAGGGTTCATCTCTATTGCAACATACTTGTCAGAATCTGCATCAAGTGCAAACTGGACGTTGCACTCACCAACTATTCCAACATGCTTTGCAGCACGCAGTGCCGCAGACCTTAGCATCTGGTATTCATGATTGTCAAGTGTCTGCGATGGTGCAACAACGACATTGTCACCAGTGTGAACCCTCATTGAAAGAACATTTTCCATATTACAAATTATGACATTGTTGCCATCATAGTCTGCCATGACCTCATACTCTATCTGCTTCCAGTGTCCGACATACTCCTCGATGAGTACCTGCCCCACAAGACTTGCGTTAAGACCTCTTGTCACTATTTCATGCAATTCAATTTCATTGTGAGCCACTCCTCCTCCCTTTCCACCCAGCGTGTATGCGACGCGTATGATTACAGGATAGCCAAGCTCATTTGCAATCTCTTTTGCCTGCTCAAAGTTGTAAACAGTTTTACTTTTCAGTACTGGAACACCACACTCTATCATGGCATCCTTGAAGAGCTGCCTGTCTTCTGTTGCCCTGATTCCTGACACCTGAGTTCCAAGTACCCTGACGCCGTATTTTTTGAGAACACCCATCTCTTCGAGTTTTACTCCACAGTTCAGGGCAGTCTGTCCACCAAACCCAAGCATCAGACCATCTGGCCTTTCAGATTCGATGATGGACTCTACGTACTGAGGGTTTACTGGAATTGAATACACCTTGTCTGCAAATCTTGTGTCAGTCTGAATTGTTGCAATGTTTGGATTTACAAGAATGCTTTGTATCCCTTCTTCCTTTATGGCCTTGAGACACTGGCTACCGGAGTAGTCGAATTGGCGGTCATTTTGTGACTTTCGCCTGCTTCTCCGATTTTAATTGCCCCACTGCCAAGAACCAATATTTTCTTTAGCGACTCATCTTTTGGCATTGTCCTCCCCTATCAGTCGCTTGAGCTCTTCAAAAACAAACATACAATCAAAAGGACCAGGTGACGCTTCTGGATGAAACTGTACTGCAATTATCTTTTTTTCTTTGTGTCGTATTCCCTCTACTGTTTTGTCATCAGTATTTGTAAACCACAATTTGAAATCAGTCTTCTTTAGAGAATCTGGATCTAGACAGAATCCATGGTTCTGGCTTGTCACGTAAACTTGGTTGGTATCGAGGTCAATGCACGACTTGTTCTGTCCCCCGGTGACCATACTTTAGCTTGTATGTGCTTGCGCCACCTGCAAGACCCAGAATCTGCGCGCCAAGGCATATCCCAAGTGTTGGAATGTTTTTTTCAATCAATGATTTTGCAGTGTCTATGGTCTTGTCGCATTTTATCGGATCCCCAGGACCGCTTGCTATGACCACACCCTTTGGTTCATATGACATGATCTTTTCCAGTGAATAGTTCCACGGAACACAGACCACCTTGTATCCTAAGTTTTCGCACATTGCGCAGTATCGCATTTTTGACACCAGTGTCTACGACTACAATTGATTCTTGTCCAGTACCATATGTCTTGGGCTCTTTTGTGGACACTATCAGACATGAATTCGTCATCGTTGTATTTTTTGGCAGACTGCAAGCTGTGCCTTGAGTGCTTCTCATCAATCTCTTTTTCAGACACTGCAAGTATTCCCATCATGACACCTTCTGTCCTAAGTTTTGTCGTAAGTGCCCTTGTATCAATTCCTGCAATTCCAGGAATCTTTTCATTGTACAGCCATTCATCTAGCGTCATGTCAAGATTCCAGTGGCTTGCGGTAAGTGACAATTCATGCACCACAAGTGCCCGAATCTGTATCCTGTCAGATTCAGTATATTTTTGGATTCCATCCTCATCTTTTTCTAAAACATCTGGAATGCCATAGTTTCCCACCAATGGATAGGTAAGTGTCAAAATCTGCCCACTGTATGACGGGTCAGTTAGCGCCTCAGTATAACCTGACATGCCGTATTGAATACTGCCTCGCCTGAGACAGTTGTAGAATAACCAAAACCCATTCCGTCAAAAACAGTGCCATCTTCCAAAACAAGCTTACCAAACTTGTTTACATGTTTGGCTTTTTTTGTTGGAATTTCTGTGACCCTCAGCAACTGCAGAATAATACGAATTTAAGTTTTATGCCGATCTAAATTTGTTTTTTTTGTTTTCAGGTTTCAAAGACAGATTCTTGCCAGTACCCTATAGAATTTTGGATACTGTATTCTTTAGATCATTGGCTGCCTGTTTTCCTCTAGTATTTGTATTGAGGTTAACATGATCCACAAGATCCTGAATTATTATCTCCATGGTACTATCAAGAGCCGCTCTGACCGCTGTGATCTGCTGTACAATCTCAGGATATCCCTTTTCATCATCAATCATTTTCCTTATGCCTTTAACATGTCCCTCTATCCTTGCCAATCTTTTCTTTACTTCAGGCAATTTATGATGAGTCACTGATCTATTTTGTACCTATTGAGATATTTATCTAATTGGATGGTTTATCCAACCTATCTGGCAACAAGAACATAAACTCCTATGGCAGCAATTACAAAACCTACTAGTGAGTCATTGTATTTTTCTGGAATTTTCTCGAAGGTTTTTGCAAGTCCCACTGTACCGAGCTTGACTAAAAGCAAGAGTGTTAGAATCGAAGCAATTGCAAACACTGCAGATAGCTCCAACGCAAAATAGAACCCCGCTGATATTGCTGAAAGATAAATTGGTATAATGCTAGGATCAGGCGAAAGAGCAGCTCCTAGAACAGCAAAATACCCCATTCCCTGGGTCAGTTTGCCAACACCTTCCTTGACTTCATTATCATGAGTATCGATATTGTGTTCATGTCCGTGGTCATGATGATGGTCTCTTTTTACGACAAGTGGTTTGATCCCGACGATTAGCCCCGCCCCAACCATGATAATTCCAATTCCAGTATCAAGATAGTATGAAATCAAGTGTGAGAATACGAGACCAAGAATTACTACTGCAAGACCCATAACAACAGACAGGCCCACATGACCGACTGCCGCTACAAATGATATTCCGAATAGCTTTTTGGGTGCCCACTGTTTGTTCCTTGCAAGGACACAAAGTGTAACCCAATGGTCAGGCGCTGACATGTGCAGTATTCCAACTACCGCGGCTCCTATCACGTAGGGAAGAAGGCCAATCATTCAAACATGTGTTCCTTGAATTAAAATTGAAAATAAGTTCCTAAAAAATATATCCTCCCCCCTAGGACAGGGCATCAGTAATTAGAATCCTGTAAGACCTGCGATTAATGTGAAGATAATATCCACTAAGAATTGTTCAGTCAGTTTATTGCCCTTGTCTGGAACTTACAAGATTTTTGAACCAGAATAGTAAAACCTACAGTGCCTTGAACTGGTCGCTCCACTTGTAATAGGCGCGAATCATTTCCATGCTTACACTTGGCTTTCGTCTTGTTATGATTTCTTTAAAGTCAGACATGGTAATCTGACGTGGCTGTGGCGGGGATTCTCCAACTACAGGGATCCTGAAATGCGGGCGAATGAAACAAATCGTTTACAACCATTAGCTGTGCAGACTGGCAAATGTCTTTGATGTCACTTGCGCTGTATCCGTCTGCAAGTTTTGCAAGCTCGGCAGGTTTTGCCTTTTCCTCCTTTTGAAGCGGTGCAGTATATAGCTCAAAGAGGTTGACTCGCGCCTCTAGTGTCGGAAGTGATACATAGACTCTCTTTGTGAATCGTCTAAGAAATGGCCAGTCAAGACTCCAGGGTTTGTTGGTTGCCCCTATGACATAGAGTTTGAGATCTTTTCCTTTTCCGTTGATGCCGTCCATCTCGGTCAAGAATTGGTTTTTGACTCTAATCTCTCCGCCTATCTCGCTGTTGCGGTTTCCAAGAAGTGAATCCACTTCATCTATGAACAATATTACTGGCAATCCCTCTTTTTCAGCCATTCCTCTTGCCATGGTAAATAATTTTGAGACATTTTTTTCTGCCTCACCCAACCATTTGCTCATCATGGATGCCGCATCTACATTAATGAAATATCCGTCAATCTCGCTTGCAGTAGCTGCCGCAAGTACGGTCTTGCCACATCCCGGAGGACCATAAAGCAAAATTCCTCTGGGCCAACCAAGTGGAAACAGGTCTGGACGCTTGGCAGGATAAACAATAGATTCTCGGAGTGCGTTTTTTGCATCATCGAGGCCAATTACTTCGGCCCAGCTGACGTTTGGCTTTTCCTTCATTATCAGCGAGTCAAGTTCATTTTTTGCCAGAGACTGCTTCTGCTCTTCAGGGGTTGCTTTTGGATCAACTGCCGGCTCTACTTCCACGTTATTCAGTTGCAGTGCCTTGATACGGTTCTGATATGCGGCAACACGTTCCTGATATACTCTGTTTAGTTTGTTTTCAGGATATAGATGGATTAGTTTTGTTAGAGATTCGATTGCCCTCTGATAGTTAGATATTGCCATGCCGCGTGCTCCTTGAGAGTCAAGCTTTATGGCTTCCGCAGCAAATCTACTTGCACTATTTTCTAATTCTTGCGGGGCTAGGCTCATAATATTATCAACTAAATCTCCACTTCGGTTCTTGTTAGGTAATCACTGGTGTGAACTCGTCTAGTAGGATTTGTTAAATTAATTGAACTTGGCTGTGTTACAGCAGGCGCCTCAATAGCAGGCGAGGCAACAGGCTCTCTTAGCAATGGGATTGTAGATGCGCGGGACAGCCTAAAGTCATCAAGTTTTGTTTGAGACCCCCGTCCAAGGGTCAAAGTCTGGGTCACATCATCGTGCAGCGTGTGAATCTGCTGCAGGGCGACCTCTGCGGATATTACCAAGTCTTCTAGTTCGTCCCTCAATCCGTTGACAGAGTTTGTGGCATGCATGATTATTCCAATAAACTCCTCGAGGAAGACCTTGAGGTCTTTTTTATCCTGATATTTTGTAAGCAGGTATTCAGATGCAAGAATCACCTGTCGCAGGTCCTTTAATTCCTCAACTGAGAGCGTATCAATAAAACCATCATCTCCCTTGTCTTTTTGTGCAATTTTTTGCTCGATCTTTGACGATAGCGTCTTTATTCTAAAAAGAGGATGAGATAGATCCTGCTCTGTGCCATCTCCTGAAAAATTCAACATGAGAGGCCTTGCAGGAAATCTAGATTAGGGAACTGCTTGTATATTTTAGAGTCGGCAATCAATTTAGCTTCATCTAGCAGCCTTCTTGATTCCTCATTTGCCTTCTCAAAGTCAAGACAGGCGCTTGCAAGGTGCGCCGCATCTATTATGACCCCAGACAGGACAAGGGATAGCTCGCCAAGCTCAAAATCAGTTGCAGGCAGCAAGGAGAGCATTCTTGACCTGACTATTCTTACAAGAGATATGGTAGGTGCAAGACCTGCAGGAACATTTCCCATGCCGGCAATGGAGTCAAGGCTTCGCCTTACCTGCCTTAGCGACTCTACGGCATATGAGATTTCAAGCTCGCGCCGCACTTCGCTTTCAAGTGCTTTGAGCGATTCTGCAGTGCCATCAGACCTTCTGTATAGTGACACGTTTGACTCGTTCAAGTCGCGCCTTTTTTGTACCAGGACTTCAAGGATACCATCGACTGTCTCTGTTGCATAGTCCAGTCTTGGTTTGATTGTACTTGCACGGACAACCTGATTTTTAGTCTCATCTTCTATTACCCATTTTGATTGAGTTGTCATTTTCAATTACAAGGTAGGATTTTGATATATCAAAACCATGTTACGACAACTAGTGTCACCACAGTAACACCGTCCGGAGATACAGCTTAGTATTTTTTCTAACCTTTGTTCAATGAATTTAGCTATTGAGCTTACCTTGCAAGTAGCCAATTTCATGCATGGTCAAGGGACAGGATTTAGCAGTAAGCTTGGAAGAGTTTGGTCTGAGCAAATACGAAGCACAGGCCTATGTCACGTTGATTACAAAAGGCACGATTTCCGCAAGCGAGCTTGCATATTATTCCGACCTGCCAAGAACCAAGGTATATCCTACATTACTAAAACTTGAAAAAAAGAAGATTGCAATAATATCAAAAAGCAAGCCGATAATGTGCACGGCCATTGCACCAGAAGACGCATTTGATGAAATCATACAGGAGCAGATAAACCGTGTCAACGCAATGAACAGTCTTACTACCAAACTAAAGCGACTCAGCGAGGACAGTAAAAAGGCAAGAGGCTCAGAAGAAAAAAGATATTTCCACCTTGCCCAGAATTACGTATTCAAACAATTCCAGACAATGATAGAAGGCTCCAAGACATCGATTCATGCAATAATTGATTCATGGGGACTCGGCCTCATCTCCCAGTGCAAAGATGAGCTCTTGGTAGCTCTGAGAAGAAATATTGATGTCAAGATAATAATTCCGTCAAATCTTGTAGGAACAGAAACATTCCACAACCTGCCGTCTGAGATCAAGATCAAGACTGCAGAGGTTTCCCAAAACATGATTACTTTTGACGATTCTGAGATTCTAATGATTAACAGCAGCAATGGCAAGGGCGCGATATTTCTGTCAACAGATGTGCTTGGTACAAACCAGGTCAAGACATTTGAGCATGCCTGGAAGAGCGGCATCAAGGTCAACAATTTGTCAGATATGACCAAGTCAGACGCACAAGAGACCCTCAAGGTAGTGCAACTGGTAAATGAAAATGGACTTGGATTTGTGTTAAATTCAATGCTAAACTCAAAAGGCAAGGGAATTGACCTCATGGTATTTTTGGAGAAAAATGGGCTTGACATACAATCAAAGACACTTGACGAAATAATTTCACTTGTTGACTCTACGTTGGATATCACATGTTCGGGCATCTCAAATACGAGTCGCAGGGCAATCACTTTGTAATAGAATCCAAGATGAACAGCGGACACTCTATCCCTTGGGCGCTTTTGCTTGAAGGATACCTGAACAAAAAAGGAATCAAGACCAAGATGATTTACAATGATCACCAGCATACAGGTGAGAAGATACACATCAAGGTCGATTCAAAAATAGCACTGAGCTAGTACTATATCTTAGAAGCAATTCACAGCAAAACTCTAAAGTCTTCTTTGACGGTATTTAGCACCACATGGGTGTTTGTCCTGCTAACAGACGGCAGCCCCAAAAGATATCTTGCAAATTTTCCAAGCTCGTCCGTATCCCGGAATTTTCCAAGTATGATTGCGTCAGGTGATCCGGTTGTTTCATAGACGCCGTATATGTTTGGGAACTTGGAGAGTTTTTTTCCCATCTCTTCCAGTTTTCCTCCCGATGAAATTATCTCAATCAAGGCAACGATTTGTGAACTTAGTTTTCCTTGATCCACAATTATGGTATAGCCCTTGATTATCCCCTTTGACTCCATATTCTTTATTCTATTAAGAACAGTTCCCGGTGCAATTGCAAGCTCGTCTGCCAGTTGGCGGTAAGAACGCTTTGAGTTCTTCAATAGTTCTTCTAGTATGCGTTTGTCCAGATCGTCAACTGCCATACAATTATGCATATTTGTTCAATAATTAAGGATTTTCTTGGACATTTGTGTTAAAAAATTGGCATATCCCTATATTTATGTACAACGTACCTAAGACATGTCAACATACGACGCGTCGGGTAAAATCCAACAAAGAAAACGCCACGATGAATACATACCAATAGCAGTTGCCATAATGCTGGCATGTGTATTTGTGACCATCTTTGTCATCAACCCAGAAGCTGGAGGATACGGCGGCGGAAACAACCCTGTCGCATTCTACGAATCAGCTGGCTTGATCGTGGCAGGTGTTCTGATAGGATACGTAGTACTCATCTTTAGAGTCAATCCCATGTGGAATTGGTGACTCTTTCAGGGCGTTTGAGTAGGCTACGTGGTACCGTCGGTAGAGCCGTACAGAAAAATGGGGAAAAGACGTTGGACTTTTCCCTTCTCTTGATTTTGACAGAATAACAAAAAATAGGCAATCATTTAGAAGGGGATAGTACAACCAAAATCAAACAACATCTAAATTTAATCATTTTCAGATATTACTAACATGACGTCTGCGGAGCACCAAAAGATGCTAAACTCTCTTGCTATCACTTTGGAATCTCAAGGAATTACAATAACGCACATCGACATTGCAGAGATGCCAGAGTATTTTGATGAAAAGTACAGGAGTCTTCCAAAGCCAAAAGAAAGAGATGGACAGACCCCAGATTTAGAGGGCATGAAGGGCGCACTACGACACCTAGGCGAAGTCAAGACATACATCAAAGACGATCCGAACATAAATGCACAGCTAAAGGCATTTACAGGCAGGGAGATGAACGGCAAGGACATTCCTCTCCACATAGCTGTGCCAAAAGAGCTCAAAAAGGAACTAGAGAAAAAACTGTACAAGCTTGGACTGTACGAAAAATGCAAAAAAGGGTCAATCAGAATCTGGTCATAGCATACATTACAGCTAGTGAAAGCATTTTTTAGCAAAACTCACTTTTCTGATAATACAGTTCTATCGTACCTTTATAAAATCAGTAAAATTATAGCCACTTATCCATGCAGATTTCAAGCGAGTTTAATCCAAAGAAGGTGGAAGATGAGGTCAAGCAACAATTATCAGGCATCGATTTAGAAAAATTAATTTTCGAGTCTCCAAATAAAACAAAAAAAACAGTCTTCATCGAGGGTCCCTCCCACCATGAATGGAACTCCACATGCAGGACATCTTCGCGGCAGAATAATGAAGGATTTGTGGTACAGGTACATGACTCTGCGGGGCTACAAGATTATTTTCAATGCAGGATGGGACACGCAAGGCCTTCCCAGTTGAGCTGCAGGCAGAAAAAGAACTTGGCATTTCTGGAAGCAAGTCACAGGTGATAGAATCTGCAGGAATTGAAAAAATTGTTTTAGAATGCAAAAAAATTGTGCACAGATTCAATGAGCAATGGCTAGAGTCTGACAAATTATTGGGAATGTCATTTAATCCAAAAAAATGCATACTGGACATACAAGGACGAATATATCGAACGAGAATGGAAATATCTAAAAAAAGCTCACGAAAGCGGAATTCTTTCTGAAGCATACAAGGTTGTGGCATACTGTCCAAGCTGCCAGACATCTCTGAGCCATGCCGAAGTAAATCAAGGATATGACACAGTTCAGGACCCATCACTGTACTACAAGGTCAAGATGCAAGACGAGGATCTATACCTCATTGTTTGGACCACAATGCCGTTCACACTTGTTACGGATACAATGGTTGGAGTAAACCCAGATGAAGATTATGTCCATGTCAGAGTTGGAGATGAGACATGGCTTGTAGGCAAAAGCAGACTAGAAGAATTTGTAAAAGAGGCCAGAGTCGAAGAACACACAGTCATCAAGGAAGTAAAGGGCTCTACACTTGAAGGAAAAAAATACATCCATCCCCTTTTAGACGAGATCCCAGGACTCAAAGAGCGTTCCACTCTTCCCAATTTTCACATCGTAGTGTCAGAGAATTTTGTTGATGTGCAGACAGGAAGCGGACTTGTCCACCTGTCACCTGCAAACGGCGAAGAAGATTTTGAGATTGCAACAAAAAGAAAGATACCAATTTTTAACCCAATAAATGACGAGGCAAAATTTACAAAAGATGCAGGTGCCTTTGCAGGACTTTTTGTAAGAGATGCAGATGACAAGATAGTTGCAGCAGTCAAGGAAAAAAATGCCCTTGTGAGAATAGGAAAGATAAAGCATCAATATCCATTGTGCTGGAGATCACAGCACAAACTGCTATGGCTTGCAAGAAGGGGCTTTTTTTATTTTCTTGACAGGCTAGGAGACAAGGCAATAAAGGCAGCAGAGAGTGTCGAGTATTTTTTTGAGCCGCCAAGAAACAGGTTTGTCGAGATAATCAAGGACAGACACCCTTGGTGCATCTCACGGGAGCGCATCTGGGGCTGCCCGTTACCCCTTTGGAACTGTAAAAATTGCGGTAACCAAAAATGGTTCTTCTCAAGAGATGACATCATAAAGGCAGCATCGGATCTTCCAGATGGTCCAAATTTTGAGATGCATAGGCCATGGATAGATAAAGTTGCGATAAGCTGTGGCAAGTGCAAATCGAAAATGGAAAGAGAGCAGTTTGTTTTGGATACATGGCACAACAGCGGAGCTGCACCATATGCGTCACTTTCAAACAACGACTATCAAGAATACATCCCAGCGGCATTTCTTACTGAAGGCATAGACCAGACAAGAGGATGGGCATACACACTACTAATTGAAAACGTGATATTCAACGATGCGCCGATCGCACCTTTCAAATCATTTCTGTTCCAGGGACACGTTCTTGACAAAAACGGCAACAAGATGAGCAAGAGTCAGGGAAATGTTCTGGATGCAATTGAACTGCTAAACAAGTATTCTGTAGATTTGATTCGACTGTATTTCATGTGGAAATCAAGCCCCATAGAGCCCCTCAACTTTAGCACAGACGAGCTTGTCTCAAGGCCATACCAGATCCTCAGCACACTTTATCACTTGCACATTTACCTGAAACAAAATAGCGAATACGACAAGTATGACAAGACTTTCACAGTACAATGGGCAAAAGACAGGAATCTCCTAAAAGAGCCAGAGATTTGGATTCTGTCAAAGCTACAAAAATTAATCTCATCTGTAATAGAGTCCCAAGACAGATGCAGGTTCCATGAAGCAGCAAGGGCAATAGATGACTATATCATA
The DNA here is from genome assembly GCF_011319465.1 of Candidatus Nitrosotalea sp. TS. Classification (GTDB taxonomy): domain Archaea; phylum Thermoproteota; class Nitrososphaeria; order Nitrososphaerales; family Nitrosopumilaceae; genus Nitrosotalea. The sequence continues at coordinate 71,374 of NZ_RCMB01000002.1, read as the reverse complement.
AATTCTGTAAGCCAGGTGTACATCCCAATCACAAGAGAGGAGCTGTGGACAGAAGACGAATCATCAAGGGAAAGAAGGCTTGCAATCTATGCCACATTGTATGAGATTTTAAAAACAATCGATGTCCTGATTCATCCAATCTGCCCGTTTACAACACAGTATCTGTACACCACAATGTTTTCTGAAAAAAAGAGCATACTCTTGGAAGACTTTCCCTCCCCACAACAATCACTAGTCAGTGAAAAAATAGAAGAATCATTTGACCTGATGAAAGAAGCAGTATCAGTTTCAGCAGCTGCAAGAATGAAGGGAAAACTAAAACGAAGATGGCCATTAAATGAAGCAATCATTTGCGTGGAGCCATCACAGAAACAAAAACTAGAATCCCTGTCAGACTTGCTTGTATCACAACTCAATGTAGAAAAATACAAAATAATTGAGCTGCCAAAATCAGAAGGGCTTGAGCTTGTATCAAACCTGATAAAATCCGGATTGCCCATCACACCCAAGGTCGAACTTGAACGAAAGAAGATAGGTCCAAAAGCAAAACAAGAGATGGGAAGCCTTGTGGCAAAGTTTTCAGAGACGGACCCTGCCGTGATTGTTGATGGATTACTGAAAAATGGAACATTTGGCTTTGATCTTGGCGGCAACAAAATTGAGCTAGACCGAGATGACTTTATAGTAGATTTTACAGAAAAAGAAGGCCATGCGATGGCAAGACGTGATTCGCTCATAGTGTTTATCAGCACGTCAAGAAACCGTGAGATGATGGCGCGCGGCCTGGTTCGAGACATAGCAAGAAGGTTGCAGGTGCTCAGAAAAGAGCGCGGATACAACCCAACTGATGTCTTGGATGCAGCATACATCCAAGGCCTTGATGAGGATTCCCTCACAATGGTCAACGAAAAGCAGTCAGAACTTGCCTTTCTTGTAAGGGTAAAAAGGGTTGAATTTTCAGACAAGGCCAAAAGTTACAAAGACGAAGATCTTGATGGTCAAAAGATCCAAATCTCTATAGAGTAGGGTTTTATCTATCCAATTTAATAATTAAACAGAGATTAATTCTCATGCCCAAGCAAATAACTCTTGATGGTTGGCTTTTGTCCCACTTTCAAGTATTGCTAAAAAAGGGATCCTCTCATCGTGGCAAGGACAAAGACGCCCATTGTATTATACAGAAACAGCATGGAAGAGGAAGGAGACTCTTACCAAGAAACAGTCTGCACACTGAACTGACGGTTATGTAATAGTACAAGTGGTGACATCTGGAGGAAGCATACCTCCAAGTTTTCAACAACAGCTAGTTTTTACAGTAGAAGAGTTCCCAGGATGGCTTGTGAAAAAAAGCAGGGACCTCTTGCTTTCGTGCGTAGACTTGCTAGAAGAGCAATTTAGTTGATTAAACCAACACAATAACAAAGGGGGTCTGTTCCGGATGACTTCCACCAAGAACAGACCGCCTTGGTAAGAATCTACAACTTACATCGATAACTACGTGGTACCTATTGAAAAGACTGTGTTCGTTCATTGTGAAACATTCTGTGTTTTCCATAATTGCAAATGACTGCAGCGCGCAACTAGGGCACTAATGAATAGCCGTGTGTTTTTATCAGATTCTGTATCTTGTTTATGATGTCATCGGTGTTTACATTTGGTTCCATACTTAGCAATACAAGATTTGTCGCCATAAAATGGAAAGTTACCATGATGACCTTTGGATACATGGTAATTGAAAATATGGGTTCGCCCAATTTTTCCACCATGTATCGGCGCATGGATGCCCTTACAACCTCTGTCTTTACGGATATCATGTTTTCTTCATCTGTAAAATGGCTTTTCACATTTTTCTGTAACTTGTGATATATCTTCTCGTCATGATACACCCCAACGTAGCGAATTTTTTTATTCGTGGCAAGTATCAGGTCACAAAATTCCAGTATTTTCATGCATTGGACAGATTCAATGCGGTTTTGTTTTATATCAAATAGGTAGATTACTAGAATTGAGCACAAGATGAACTATAGAAATGTTGTAAAAAGTCAATAAAATTGAAAAAAATAACAGAATCTAATCACAATAGCGTTTTATTTCATCTTAAGCCATTTAAAACTAAAAATTGTAAAGTTATGGAGTATGACCGAGTGTCTATTAGGACACCCTCTTGCCTGGTCGTTACTCCAAAAAATGACTAACCTGTAGCATTTTTAACTCTCCTTATCACAAAAATCCAATCTTATGATACACTACCAAATATTCCCAGAACAAACCCAATACACAAACAACAAATCAAAAAGATGATCAGCTAAATATTTTATAACACAAGCAGCATTGTGAAACGAGCCAATTATCAATTAACCCAAATGACTGTACATACAGATTATAAAGACCATAAAAATGAAATCTTTCCATGCGTTTACTTGAATATCAGGCCAAGGCATTATTTGCAGATTATAAAATTCCAATTCCTCAAGGATTAACATCTGTCACCATAGAACAAGGCAGAAAGGATGCCGAAAAACTTGGCTTTCCATTTGTCATCAAGGCGCAGATGGCAGTGGGTGGAAGAGGAAAAGCAGGGGCCATCCAAAAGTGTCACAATGCAGATGAGTTTGAATTAAAGTATCCAGAAATAATGCAAAAAGTAGTCAAAGGAGAAAAGACAAAGGCAATCTTGCTTGAAAAAATGGCAGATATCAAAAAAGAACTTTACCTTTCATTGTTTTTGAACAGAAGCAAAAGATGCTATACCGTGATATCTTCTGCAGAAGGAGGTGTAGAGATAGAGTCTGTCAAGAACCAGATAATACACGAAGTAGGACTTGGAAATGTTGATACAAAAACTGCAGAAGAAATAGGCAAAGAAATGGGGTTAAAAGACAAGGCACTCACACAGTTTGTCGACATACTTCAAAAATTATCCAAAGTTACAGTAGAAAAGGAAGCAGAGTTGGCTGAGATCAATCCCCTTGCAATACTAAAGGACGATTCACTTGTTGCACTAGACGGTAAAATGATAATTGACGATAATTCCATGTTCAGGCATGACGAGTTGCGCAAATTCCAGGAGGTCTCAGAACTTGAAGAACGCGCTGAAAAAAGCGGCTTCTCACTAGTCGAGCTTGATGGCAACATTGCCGTTGTAGGTAACGGAGCAGGTCTTGTCATGTCTACATTGGATATGCTATCTGACAATGGAGGAAAACCAGCATGTTTTCTGGATGTTGGGGCGGAGCAACAACTGATACCGTATACGAAGCTCTTACTTTGATTAGTAAAATGAAAAAAGTCAAGGGCATACTTGTAAATCTTTACGGAGGAATTGTAAAAACAACTACTGTTGCTACTGCATTCATCAAGGCATACGATACCAAGCTGGTTGACGTGCCAGTCTTTGCAAGAATGTCAGGTGCAGAGGCAGACAAATCAAAAGAGATGCTAAAGGGCTCTAGAACAAAAATGTTTGATACAATTGAAGAAGCAATAAATGCCGCAGTAATTGAGGTAAATAAAAATGGCTGATCTTTTTGAATTATTAATCGGAAAGGAAGGAGACAAGGACTACAAAAAAAAGTCAGTAATTGTTCAGGGAATCACGGGAAAGTTTGGATCACTGCATACACAGCAAATGCTTGCATATGGCACAAACATTGTTGCCGGAGTTACCCCTGGAAAAGGCGGACAAAAATTTGAAGGCGTTCCAATTTATGAAAACATGAAAGATGCGGTAAGCGCGAACTGGCTGCAAAAATTTCAATAATCTTTGTTCCTGCAAAGTTTTTCCTCGGTGCAGCAGTTGAGGCCCTAGAGTCTGGAATCAAGCTGCTAATTGCAATCCCAGAGCACGTACCAATAAAAGATGCGTTAACAGTAGTTGAACTGTCAAAAAAATACGATGCAATCGTGGTTGGACCAAATACCCCCGGAGTAATAATACCAGGAGTCATCAAGATTGGAATCATGCCAGCATCCCCATTCAAGCCTGGAAGAATCGCAGTGCTTTCACGAAGCGGCACTCTCATGTATGAAGTCTCCAACAATCTATCACTGGCAAATTTTGGTCAAAGCATCTGTTTTGGAATAGGCGGAGACCCAATTAACGGATCACCCCTGATACAGGCATTTGACACAATTCGAAACGGAGCCAACATAGACGGAGTAGTTGTCGTAGGAGAGATAGGTGGTGATGCTGAAGAGATGCTGGCGCAACATATCATTGATACCAAGTTTGACAAGCCCGTTGTAGCATATATTGCAGGACGTGCAGCTCCAAAGGAGAAAAGAATGGGTCACGCAGGTGCCATAATTTATGGAACATACGGTTCAGCAGAATCCAAGGTGTCCATGTATGCCAAGGCAAACGTACCTGTTGCCAAGAGGCCTGCTGAAGTGCCAATGCTGCTTGCAGGAAAGTTAGAAAAGGGTAGAAACAAATAGCAGACAAATAGGATGAAAAATAGAAAATGCCAATTACAGATCCATTAAAAAAACAGATTGCTCAAAAGGCAAGACTTTACTTTAAGGTCTGCTTCTCATGCGGTGCCAAAAATTCAATGTCAGCTAGCAAGATGCCGCAAGTGCCACAATCCTTACCTGAGATTGAAGAACAGAACACTGGGCATAAAGAAGTAATCAGTGCCTCCGCAGCTACAATCGTTGCCATCTGATACTATCCTAAACTTGTTGTTTGCCTCAAACTTTGATTTCTGGTAGTGTGCAATGTTCAGTACCCTGTCAATTACTGATTGGTCAACACCATTCATTTTTCCAGCAAACCAATTTTCCAATTCTGCTAATACTATAACTGTCTCCGCTTTCAAGTATTTTTTTAAATGTCAACTTTTACAAGATCATCATCATTATACCCCAAAGACTTGGCATTTGATACAAGTCCATGAAGTTGCTCCTAACAGCAAAAATGATTCTCTTCTCATGAAATTTCTTTTTTCTTCCATCCTATAAGAATTTTCAAAAAACAAATCATGTCAGATTCCATCATAGCGTTCAAACAAGGAACTCTTGATATAGAGGCAACAACAAATTCAGCTGAAAGCATTTGTTCATAATTAACTTTAAAAATTATGAAGAGATTTCAGCAGGCAATTCATTACGACTGGCAAAGGCTGCGTCAAAGATTGCCAAAAAATACAAAACAAAAATCATCGTGTGTCCTCCACAACATTTGATATCTGAAGTGGCCAAACTTCCAGTTACAGTGTTTTCTCAGCATACAGACATCTCAAAAGTTGGCAGCACTACAGGATTTGTTGTTCCAGAGCTTTTAAAAAAATCAAGAGTCAGCGGGTCTCTAGTTAATCACAGCGAACATCAGGATTTCAAGTCAAGACTATTGAACAGTTAGTTCTGAGACTGAAGAGTTTGAAGATGACATCTGTTGTATGCGTAAAAGATGTAAATGAGGCAAAAAAATATGCAAAGCTAAATCCCGACTATATCGCAATAGAGCCGCCTGAGCTGATAGGAAGTGGAAAAGCAGTGTCAAAGGAAAGACCTGAGATCATAACAAATTCTGTCAAGGCAGTAAAAGATGCAAAAAATTCCACCAAGTTGCTCTGCGGTGCAGGCATTGTCACAGGAGATGATGTGTCAAAGGCACTTGAGCTTGGAGCAAACGGCATTCTAGTTGCAAGTGGCATAGTCAAGGCCAAGAATTGGGAGAAAACAATTGGCGAGTTTGCTCAGGCCTTCACAAAAAGCAGAAAAATTTGATATTCCTCGGTTAATAGAGTTCCTGTGTGAAGTCAGTCTATTTTTTTAACGAAGGCGACGGAAAGAACAAGAAATTGTTTGGCGGCAAGGGCGCAGGCCTGATGGAGATGACAAGGCTTGGACTTGCAGTGCCTCCAGGTTTTACAATTACAACAGATGTTTGCACCAAATACTATAGCAACAACAAGAAGCTGCCAAGAAACCTCATGGTAGAAGTAAAAAAAAATATTCAAAAAATTGAGAGAAGAACAGGCAAGAAATTTGGCTCTGAGAAAAACCCTCTCTTGGTATCCGTAAGATCAGGCGCTTCAGTATCAATGCCTGGCATGATGGATACCATTCTTAATTTGGGATTAAATGACAAGACAGTTTTAGGGCTTGCAAATTCAAGCAAGAATCCAAGATTTGCACTTGATTCTTATCGAAGATTTGTCCAGTTGTTTGGCAAAGTAGTCTTTGGCGTAGATGACAAAAAATTTGAAAGTGTTCTGCATTGATGCAAAAAAGCAACAAAACGTACAACATGATTACGAATTAAACGAAGAGTCACTGCAAAAAATAGTATCACAGTACAAAACAATCTGCCAAGAACATACTGGAAAGCAGTTTCCAGAGGATCCATACAAACAACTTGAGCTTGCAATAGAGGCAGTATTTAAGAGCTGGATGGGCGAGAGGGCAGTAGTATACAGAGAAAAATATAAAATTTCAAAAGATGCCGCAAGTGGAACTGCAGTAAATGTTGTCACCATGGTATTTGGCAACATGGGAAGTGACAGTGCAACAGGTGTGGTCTTTACGCGCGATCCTTCGGATGGTTCAAAAAAGATCTTCGGGAATATCTTGTCAATGCTCAAGGAGAGGATGTCGTAGCAGGCATCAGGACACCGCAGCCAATAGACCACATGTCAAAAGAAATGCCCTCAACATACAAACAATTGCTCAATACATGCAACAAACTTGAAAGACATTTCAAGGAACCTCAAGATATTGAATTCACAGTTGAGAAAGGTCGGTTCTACCTGTTGCAGACACGCTCTGCCAAAATGAATACAGCTGGCATGATTAGAACATCAGTTTCAATGGTAAAAGAAAAAATGATATCAAAAGAGCGAGCAATCCTTCGTCTGCATCCTGAAGATCTAGACCAAATTTTGCACAGAACTATAGATACAGAAGCAGTAAAGAGATTCAGCCCATAACAAAAGGCATACCTGCATCACCAGGCGCTGCGTCCGGCATTGTCATATTTGATGTAAAAAGAGCAGCAAGTGCGGGTGAGAGCGGAGCAAAGGTCATCTTGGTCAGAGAAGAGACCAAGCCAGAAGATGTGCCTGCGTTTTTTTCATCAGCTGGAATTCTTACAAGCAGAGGCTGGAAAGACATCTCATGCGGCAGTGGTGGCAAGAGGGATGGGAAAACCATGCATTGTTGGGATGCTCTGATATCAAAATAGATTATTCTGCAAAGCAATTCTTGGTCAATGGCAAAACTGTTAGCGAGGGAGATACCATAACAGTGGACGGAAGCACTGGCAATGTGTACACAGGCAGATATACCTACAGTTGAGCCAAAACTGACAGACGACTTTAGAACGATACTAGAATGGTCCGAGAAATTCAAAACACTTGGAATACGAGCCAATGCAGACACACCAGAAGCTGCAAAACTTGCTCGATCATATGGCGCAAAAGGAATTGGATTGTGCAGAACAGAAAGAATGTTCAATGCACGAGATAGACTTGACAGTCTTTGTAGAGATGATAATGACAAAGACTATACAAGAAAGAAAAGCAGTATTGGAGAAGCTTCGCATATTACAAAAACATGATTTCAAGGAGATTCTCAAAATAATGCAAGGGTACCACGTAACAATCAGACTCTTAGACCCTCCATTACACGAGTTTCTGCCAAACACTGAGGAGTTGATGAACAAGATACATTCCCTAGAAAAACAAGGCCTCCCAGAGCAAATAATTCAGACACCAGAAAATATTTGACAGAGCAAAAGAGCTGGCAGAGGTTCAATCCAATGATGGGCCATCGCGGAGTCAGAGTAGGCGTCACTTATCCAGAAATATACGAGATGCAAATTAGAGCAATATGTGAAGCAGCGGCAGAGCTTAGAGTAGAAAAAATAGACGTTCATCCACAGATAATGATTCCACAGGTTGGAAGCATAAACGAATTGAGATATATCAAAAAAATATACGATTCCATAAAATCAGATGTTGAATCAAAGTTTAGAGTCAAACTGAAAATGAATTTTGGCACAATGATGGAAGTTGTCAGGGCTTGTCTGACATCTGCTGAGCTTGCACAGACGGCTGAGTTCTTTAGCTTTGGAACAAATGACCTCACCCAGGCAGTATTTAGCTTTAGCAGAGAGGATGCAGAGGGAAAATTCCTTCCAGAATATTTTGAAAAAGACATAATGGCAGAAAATCCATTCCAGTCGCTAGACATCAACGGAGTAGGAGACCTCATGCAGATTGCAATATCAAGAGGCAGGGATGTCAAACCAAATCTTGAGATAGGAGTCTGCGGCGAGCATGGAGGAGACCCCCGTTCAATCAAGTTCTGCAATATGGTCAGATTAACATATGTGAGCGCATCAGCACATAGAGTGCCAATAGCAATACTTGCAGCAGCACAGGCAGCCCTTGAAGACTCGAAAAAATCCTCAAAAAAAGTGGTACGTGACAGATAATGCTACCAAGACTTGAATCCATAAAACAGGCAAGACAGAAAATTGGATTGACGCAACAAAAGCTTGCCTCCCTTACAGGCGTCAGCACCTCCATGATAAATCAGATCGAGTCTGGAAGATGTCAGCCAAGCTATGCCACTGCAAGAAAAATATTCGAGGTGCTGTGGTCACTTGAAAGCCAATCGGCAATGAAAGCAGGCGACATTTGCAGCAAAGAGATTGTAAAACTAAAGACAAGTGACACCTTAAATGACGCAATAAAAAAAATGCAGGACTTGTCAATTAGTCAGGTTCCGGTGTTTGAAGGAACTGAAGTAATGGGCGTAGTGACAGAGGACGGCATAGTAAAACATCTCATTGACAATGATGAGACGCAAAGAAAGAAGATAAGACTGTCAGAGATAATGGATCCCCGTCCACCATTGTAGATTACAACACACCTGTCAAGACACTGGTCTCACTAATACGATATTCAAAATGTGTTCTTGTTTCAAAAAATACCAAGATTGTCGGAATAATTACCGCATCTGACACGCTAAAGATTGTAGAATGATTATACTCTTTCTTTAAAAAATACCCTTGAGGAGTTTTTTCTATTCTGCACAATACAAGAAAAATTACATATAGAGACCGTGGATTGCAGACTTTCTCTACGTGGTTTTGTTGTATTATTCCACGGTTTCTACTTGCAGTTCTTGCACATTAGATGAATATATTCAACAGTGTGTTTAGTTCAAACATACTTTACAACAAACACAAAATTAATCATTTTATTATAAACAAACACAATCTTTTGTATTCACATCCATAATCAATAATGCAGATTCTCTACCGACGGAAGTTCTAAGGTCAAATCCTTAGAACAACCGTCAATTGAGTCTGTTATTTTTTCATAATGTCATTATTTGAGACCATGGTTCAGATTAGAAAGCGCCAAGATTAGCATTTTCACCGCTTTTTGCGTGTCATTATCTTAAAAGCAGACCACATCATCATTGCAAAAGAGACTAGTGCAGGTATAACTAGAAACCTATATTTAGAAACTAAATGTGTATGTGATGTTTTATCCGAAATTTCAAACCCAACCAAGATAGACCACACTGGCAACAAAAACAATAAGAATGATTTTAAGAAAAATGGCTTTTCGTTTTTGCATTATTGTTTGTTGTTTGCTTGCATTTTGAACAAGTGTGATCCATTTGTTGTCACCTTCTACCTTAATTCTCCAAGCTTCACCTTGTGTGTTTTACAATCTAAATCCACATATAGAAAATGCTAGTCCTGTAAGGTTCAAACACCGTATAAAGGTGAACCGAGGGGTTTTTCTTCTCCCAGAGAATTTGGATTCTCAGTTTTGTCAGAGAAATTTCGCACAAAATGGGCAGAAGATTACCGGAGTAGCTACAAAACGCCTTTCCAATTTTTAATTCTTTTTCACTATTGCTACAAAGAATAATGCAAGGATTACAAATCCTGTTGATGACAGTATTACAGTAATGGTTGTTGCCTCTACTGGTAGGAAGAATAATTTCCAAGCTTGGCAGTATTGCTCGAAACGCATAAAGTCCAAAAGCTGCACTGACAAAAAGCAGTCTCTTCATATTTGTGCGTCTGTATGCAAACAGTGACATTACAAACAAAACTGCCGCAAATATTCCAGTTGCAAAATCAAGAGATTCTGGAAGATCTGGTGCCTCTCCTCCCACTTCAGCCATTCCACTGATTGCAAATAAAATATTTTCAAACATCAGGTACCCTTCTCCTCATTCTTGGAAGCCATCTGCAAGAAGAGATCTGCAAATCTGCTCAACATCTTGTCCCACACGTTTGGGTGATACGTCTTGAGTGCAGCAGATATACTTTGCATGTCTATTATTGAATATCTTACCGTTCTGCCGTCTTTTAGTGAACTGACTAGGCCAGCCTCCTCAAGCCTTGACATGTGCCAGCTTATTGTGGGAGCTGAAAACCCCTTGAAATTGATTATGTCGCTTTGAGTAGACTTTGGATGATCCATAAGATATGTGAGAATGTCCATGGCTGTTTCTTGTCTCAAAAAGGCAAGAATATTATGTTCTGCCTCTAATACTTCAACTGCATAATAATGTCTATAGATGTTAATTCTCCTTGATTTTATTTTTCCAGACTTTTCCAGAATATCCAAATGATGTTGGGTTGCACCCATACCCATCTCTAATTGTCTTGTGATCATTCTAAGATGTGCTCCGGGATTTTTTTTAATGTAATCGTATATGCGTAATCTATTTTCAGAATCATCATCTTTTTCATTTCGCAACAGTCTTCTCCTTCTACCACTGGAATGCCTAGCATAATAAAGGGTAATTACATTACAGGTGCAGTTAGCTAAGTATTGATGTGTTAACGTGTAATCTCAGGTTAACGTTTTTCATTAAAGTTAGCCAGATGTTCCTCAATCATAATATGCAAAAATGTGATTATCGAAACTACGAGGTGAAACAACACAACATGACAAACAAAAAAACAGTCTTGGCAATTCCCTTGATGGCAATTGCAGTAATAGCCATCGGATTTGGAATGGCCGGTAACGTATTTGCTCAATCAACCACATCAACAACAGTTGACCAACCAAGATACTCCAAACGCAGTAGATGCTGCAGGCAATAACGTAGACAACCATAATGATGGAGAGACAAATGACGACCAGAACAGCGCAAGTCAAGGACCAACAGGTGATGGAGATGGAGAGCAAAACGACCAGACCGAATTGAAAAAGTAGAGAAACTCCACTCATCTATTTTTTTAATTTTCTTTTCAAATTTTTTTAATTCTTAAAACCAAGCCATGTTGCATTACAAGCATTTCTAGATAACTTAGTCAAGTGTACCTGTATTGTAATATACCAATAAAATGAAAAAACCTCAAATTGGAAGAGAAATCGCTTGGACTTTTTATTATGACTAATATCAATTTCATACAAAGTGAAAAAAATGAAAGATAAGGATACTCAGTCAGGTGCTCAAGTAATGCTAAACAAGGTGCCCGAAATCACCTTGTTCTTTTGGATAATCAAGATTCTATGCACCACTGTTGGTGAGACAGGTGCTGATTTTTTAAATACCAAAGTTGAATCTTGGACTAGATGGAGTAACGTTAATCATGGGAGCAATGCTTGCTGTGACGCTGATCTTCCAGTTCAGATTCAAAAAATATGTACCAGGAATATACTGGCTTGCCGTTGTTCTAATAAGCATAGTAGGAACTCTCATCACAGACAATCTGACTGATAACCTTGGGGTACCTTTGATAGTTTCTACAATAATCTTCACTGTCTTGCTTTCAATAGTCTTTGCTGTTTGGTACAAGAAGGAAAAAACACTATCAATACACACAATCGTCACTACCAGAAGGGAGTCATTTTATTGGTTAGCTATTTTATTTACATTTGCACTTGGAACCGCTGCAGGGGACCTATTGGCTGAGAACCATAAACCTTGGCTACTTGCTCTCTGCAATCATTTTCGGTGTCCTAATTGCATCTGTTGCAACAAGTCATTTTGTTTTCAAGGTGAATGCTATTTTGGCATTTTGGATAGCATACATTCTAACTCGTCCCCTTGGGGCATCAATAGGTGACTATCTCTCGCAAGATTTGGGTAATGGCGGATTTGGGATTGGGAACCGTGAATAACAAGCATGATTTTCCTTGCCACCATATTAGCTACAGTAATCTATCTGACGGTCACAAAAAAAGACGTCATTAGAAAACAGACTTGAGTCCTGTAGAATCCACTAGGAAATTCTCAGTTAGTTTACTTCCCCACTGCACATCAATTTACTTTTTTGGATGCGAGCAGAGCTCTGTTAGTACGCCGATGAAGTGATTTTGGATGGATAAAGGTAATCTTTGTTCCTCCAGATCCAGGTCGTACTTCTCCAAGAAATCTCACTCCAGCACCTTTCATCCTGTCAACCTCGCCCTCTATTGCTTCAGTTTCAAGAGCAATATGATGCAGGCCTTCTCCTCTTGTATCAAGGAATTTCTTGATGGGACTGGTCTCCTTTGTTGGCTCCATAAGCTCAATTCGTGAATTTTCAAGATGTAGTATTGCAACTCGTACTCCTTCAGTCTCTACGGTCTCAAACTCGACTTCTCTTACCCCAAGTACATTTTGATATTCCTTTACTGCCTCATCCAAATTGTTAACAGCTATTGCAACATGGTTTATCTTCATTTTAGAATGACTCCTTTGGCTGATACATTCCAAACACTTCTCGAAATGTATTGCTTATCTCTCCCAATGTGGCATAACTTCGCACCGATTCCAAGATGAGTGGCATCAAGTTTTCCTCTTTTTCTGCAGCACTCATCATTTTCGATAGTGCAGCTTCAGTCTTTTTGTTATCTCTTGTGCTACGCAACTCCTTTAGGTTCTGCATCTGCTTTACCTGAATACTGTCATCAATTCTCATAATCTCTTGCTTTTCTTCAGCAGAGTCAGTAAACTTGTTAACCCCTACAATCACACGCTCATTGCTGTCGATTTCTTTCTTTAACCTATACGCATTTTGTCGTATTTCGGACTGGAAAAAGCCTTTCTCAATGCCAGCCAGTGAGCCGCCCATCCTGTCAATTCTTTTGAGATATCGGTTTGCCTCTTCTTCTATTTTATCAGTCAATGATTCCACATAGTATGAGCCTGCAAGAGGATCAACTGTTTTTGTAATTCCGCTTTCGTGTCCCACTATTTGCTGCGTTCTTAATGCAATCTTTACTGCTGCCTCAGTCGGCAGCGCTAATGCTTCATCTTTAGAGTTTGTGTGAAGCGATTGACAGCCTCCCAATACTGCAGCCATTGATTGTATGGCCACTCGAACAATGTTGTTGTCTGGTTGTTGTGCGGTAAGCGACTCTCCACTTGTCTGAACATGGAATTTTAGCTGCATTGATTTTTTGTCCTTTGCGTGAAATCTGTCTTTGACTATTCTTGCATAGATTCTTCTTGCAGCTCGAAACTTGGCAACTTCTTCCAAAAATTCACTAGTGCAGCAAAAGAAAAACGATAACCTCGGGGCAAAGTCATCAATTTTGAGACCTCTATCAACACATGTTTCAATATATTCAATGGCATTTGCAAGAGTAAACGCAACTTCTTGCACCGCATTGCATCCTGCCTCCCTCATGTGGTACCCAGATATGGACACAGGATACCATTGGGGTACTTTTTTGGAGCAGTATTCAATCATGTCACCTATCAGTCTCATCGACGGCCTTGGAGGATAGATGTAGGTGTTTCTTGCAATGTATTCTTTGAGAATGTCGTTTTGTGTTGTGCCGCGTAATTGTTCACTTTTTACTCCTTGTGATTCCCCGGTGGCAATATACAATGAAAGCAGTGTTGAAGCAGTCGCGTTAATTGTCATAGAAGTGCTTACTTTGTCAAGTGGAATTCCATCAAAGCACGTCATCATGTCTTTGAGCGATGTGATTGATACCCCTACCTTCCCCACTTCACCTTCTGCATGGGAATCATCTGCATCGTATCCTATCTGAGTGGGCAAGTCAAATGCCATACTCAGGCCAGTCTGTCCTCTTTCAAGCAGATACTTGAATCTCTGATTTGTTTGTGCGGCAGTACCAAACCCGGTATACTGCCTCATTGTCCAAAGTCTGTCACGGTACATTCCAGGATGAATTGCCCTTGTGAACGGGTATTTTCCCGGCACTTCATTTTTGCTCTTTGGTTTTACTGTTGAATCATAATAGTTTTTGACAGGAATGTTAGAATCAGTTTTTATCTTTTTCTTTGGAAGGTTTGATTAGTTTTTGCCATATCTTATTCTCTCATTTTAACAGTTTAGACATCTTGTCTGCAGCTTCGAACGGATCCATGTCCTTTTTTTGTACCTTTTTGAGATATTTAGCATAAACACTACTTGAATCAAGCATGTTGCTCACTTTATTTTTAACATTATTTAAAATAATATCCTTCAGTTCTGCGTCAAGCCTTGCCTCTTCCTTTTGTTTCTTCGATTTTTTTTGCGATTCCATCAATTCTTTCAGTTTTTTTGCAAATTCTGTTATCCCCTTGTTTGATTTGGCAGACGTCATCATGACTGTTGGGTTTTTTTCCGACATGCCTATGAAATCCCTTACAGAGTCAAATAGCTGATTTGCCCCAGACAGGTCGCTTTTGTTAATCAGGTAAATATCTCCAATCTCAGTTAAACCTGCTTTTATTGTTTGAATGTTATCACCAGTGTTTGGGTTAAAGACCACTATAGTCACATCAACAACTCGCGATATGTCAACTTCAGTCTGTCCTGCCCCAACACTTTCAATTATTATCGGATTAAATCCGGAAAACTCCAGCACCCGGATGCTGTTTCGCAACGCAAGAGAGACTGCGCCTGTGGCACCCCTTGATGCCATGCTGCGGATATAAGTTCCAGAGTCGGTGGATTCTGTCATGCGCACCCTGTCACCAAGAATTGCGCCCCCAGTTATGTGACTTGTAGGATCGATTGCAAGAACAGCTGTCTTGTAGCCAAGTTTGTTGAGCTCAATGCTTGTTTTGTTGATTAGAGTGCTCTTGCCAGCCCCTGCAGGACCGGTTATGCCTATAGTGATTGATTTTCCAGAACTCTTGAAGATTTTTTTGACCAGAGACTTTGCTTCTTTTTCGTCGTTTTCAACCAGCGATATCGCTCTTGCAATGGCCCTTCTATTGCCTTGCTTGAGATCCTTTACTAAATCCATATAGAACAATCACGTACCATGCGCACAATAAAATCTTGTTGCAGCAATATCAAATAAACTCGTATCTTTTGAATTTTCCAATAAAGGTTTTAAAACCCAGTTTGTACTTTCAAGATATCATGTCGCAGAAAACCCAGACAAAGCGAATCAGAATATTGGTATCAAAATTAGGGTTAGACGGTCACGATAGAGGCGCCCTTGTATTGTGCAGGGCATTCAGGGACGCCGGAATGGAAGTCATTTACTCTGGCCTGTTTGCAACACCTGACAGGATTGCACAGATTGCAGAAGACGAAGATGTCAATGTCATAGCACTGAGTCTGCTAAATGGCGCACACTTGACTCTGTTTCCAAGAGTTGTAAAAGCTCTCAGAGAAAAAGGAATTAGCGATGTTCTTGTAATAGGCGGCGGAGTTATTCCACATGACGACAAACAGGCACTTGAAAAAGCAGGAGTGTTAGGAAATTTCGGACCTGGTACACCACTGCCAACCATAATTGACTTTATCCAGTCCAACTTGACAAAAACTAGGAAAAGCTAGAGAAACTATTCTTTAGAGTCGGGCCACATCATCTGGCGCATCTTCTTGCCCACTTGTTCTACCTGATGTGCATCAATCTCTTTCATGTATCTATCAAACGCATTTTTGTTATTCTTCCTGTAATCACTTGTCCATTCTTGATTAAACGTACCATCTTGTATCATCTTCAATGCCTTTTTCATCTTCTCCTTGACTTCTTTGTCCATCACCATAGGACCTCTAGTCAAGCCGCCATATCTTGCAGTCTCGCTCACTCTGCGATACATTCCACCTATTCCGTATCGTTGAATCATATCTACAATTAATTTGAGTTCATGGAGCACCTCAAAGTAAGCTATTTCTGGCTGATATCCCGCTTCAACTAGAGTTTCAAATGCATTCATTACCATAGATGCAGAGCCTCCACATAGATCCACTTGTTCTCCAAACCAATCAGTCTCAACTTCTTCTTTGAAGGTTGTTTGGATTACGCCAGCTCTTGTGCTACCTATTCCCTTTGCGATTCCAAGTGTTCTATCCCATGCTTTTTTTGTATAATCTTGATGAACTGCCACAATTGATGGAGTCCCAAAGTTCTGTTGATATGTTTCACGAACCTTTGAGCCTGGGCCTTTTGGCGCTATCATGATTACATCAACATCTTTTGGAGGTACAATCCAGCCCCAGTGTATTGCGGCGGCGTGAGAAAATGAAAGTGCTTTGCCGGATTTTAGATTTGGTGCTATCTGTTCCTTGTAGAACTTGGGCTTGAACCATATCAGGAATCAGTACATGAATGATATCGGCTTTTTCACATGCCTGTTGAACAGACATTACTTGGTGACCATCTTCTTTTGCCTTCTTCCAGCTGGCCCCTGATTCTTGTACCCCAACTATAACATTAAGACCAGAATCCTTTGAGGTTGTTTGCTTGCGCGTGTCCCTGAATTCCATAGCCAAGTACTGCGATTGTTTCATTCTTTATTGGATCTAGGCTTACATCAGAATCTTTCCAAGTTTTAGCCATGTTGGACCTTTAAAAATACTCGAAATAAAAACGTACAATACGTTTTGAGGGCAAATTCAATAGATTCCAGTCAGAAAACACGAGTAGAAAATGAAGGATGCCTACACTATTTACAGACCACAAGCGGGCAAGATATCTGGCCAATTACTGCAAATTTTTCCCCAGACAACAGATTCTTTGTTTTATCAGGCAAAGTTTCTTTTGAACAATATTTGATCTTGACACATACCCAACCTCTTCACTGATATCATTTCCCTTTAAAGGAAAACAATTATCAAAAGATACCTTAAATAGTAAATTAATCATTTTGGTACTAGTGGGAGAGAAGGAACAAAGCATAAAGGCACTAGCAGTAGATGACAATCCTGACATTCTGACCCTTTTTGTAGAATTATTGCAATTGAAAAACTTTGTAGTTGTGGGTAAAGGACGAAATGGTCAAGAGGCAGTCGAATTATACCGCACCCTCAAGCCAGATATCACATTTTTAGACGTTGTCATGCCCAATGGAGACGGCATATACGCTTTGGAAAAGATTCGGGAGATCAATCCCACAGCCATAGTCGTCATGGTCACGTCAGATCTTGCTGCAACAACGGCTGAACGATTGGAACAATTACGTGCTTCGGCGGTAATTCACAAGCCATTTGATATCAATGACATTGTAAATGTCGTAAAAGATCTGGTATCAGAAACTAGTGCTAGCAAGATGAAATTCTTTAATTAATTCTATTTTTCGTGGCAAAAAAATTTGCAATATGTGTAAAACAGATTAGAAATGCATCCAAAATAAGATCTAAAGACATTAACATTCAAAAAAATAAAGCTTCTAACATCCAAATCGAGTCAACAATTTGTTATTTATACACATCATTTAAGATCGGGCAGTTTACTCCAATTCTGAATAATTTTTAAATACTGGAATAATTTTGTATCCAACGGGGAGCAAATTGAGTTCGAAATTATCATTAGATGAAATGTGGCAAGTAATAGAAGAATACGGCATAGATCGTAAACTTTTGGAAACTACCCAGCCTAGCGATGAATTATTGTTCAGACTATATTCTTCCATAAAACAGGTAAAGGAAAAATCAGATCTGTTTGAAAAAGAAAGCCTAGAGTTTCTCAGGTCAGGCTCATTAGAATAATTTTCTCCGGTCTGAAAATCAGGTACGATTTAGCACAAGAAATTTTTCAGATAAGAAACTTGAAAATGTCAACAGTATTGCAACATACAATAATCAAATAGTCATTTCTTTTCCACATTTTACGCATCTAACAATGGTATCTTTGGCCTTTATCTTGTCAAATTTTCTAGAACCACAATTAGGACAAATTGGGCATGCCCTGAGCTTTTCCATGTCTTTATGATACCATGGCAGTACCTTATCAATTTGATCAGATTCAGTAGCTTTTATCAAATAGCGTGTCATACATACCAGAATGAAGGGAATACGCTTTACCTCAGATGATGAAGAGGCAAGTCTTGAGTATTTTTATAGCATTGGCTTGGGACATGCAAAGCGAGGCAACCCAAGGATGCCATATTTTATTTTGACAAGGTTCTGGCCGTAAACCCAACACACCTGAATGCTTTAATTAACAAGGGAAATGTCCTGGGAAAGATAGGCAGGTACAATGACGCCATTTCTTCCTATGATATGGTTTTGAAACTAAAATCAAATCATGTAATTTGTCTTTTAAACAAAGGACTTGCCCTGCATTACCTCCAAAAGTATGACGAAGCCATAGCATGTTATGATAAAATTCTAGTACAAGAGCCAAAACATGCCAGTGCGTTGTACCACAAAGCCTGCAGCAAATCACTCCAGAAAAATATCTGAAGAAGCTTTGGTCTTTCTTGAACACGCAATAGTTCTTGATCCAGAATATGCAATAAAAGCCAGTGGTGACAAAGATTTTGATATTCTTCGAGACGACGATAGATTCAAAGCACTTGTCACATAAATGATGCAATAGAAAAAAACACTGTCATGAAAAATAATGATATAATGAATGTTGGAATCATTGGTACAGGACTGCTTGGAAAAGCAGTTGCAACACGTCTTCTTAATACTGGACACAAGGTTACAGTATACAATAGAACAGAGAAAAAAACAGAATCGCTCAAAAACATTGGCGCACAAGTTGCAAAGTCTCCAAAGCAAGTAGCTGAAAGATCAGATATTGTTATCACCATAGTAAAGGATGCAGAAGCTGTCAAGTCCATATCATTTGGCAAAGACGGGATCATACATGGCAAACACGAAAAATTGATTGTGTCAGACATGAGCACAATCAGTCCCATTTCATCAAGAAAAATAGCTGAGAAATATTTGCAATATGGAATTCCAATGATCGACAGCCCAGTGATGGGCGGGCCACCGCTTGCAGAAAAAGGTCAGCTTGTAGTCATGATAGGAGGTAAAAAAGAAATTTACGAAAGATGCAAATCTGTTTTTGATTCAATAGGGGAGAGAACGTTTTATCTTGGAGACAATGGGTCTGCAGATGCAATGAAGCTTGCCATGAACTTGCAGATTTCAATTTTGGCATTGGCCATATCTGAAGGCATCATATTGGTAAAAAAATCAGGTCTGGACCCGCTTCTTTTCTTAGAGGTTCTAAATTCCACCTATTTTAAGACAGGAATGAGTACTCTCAAAGGGCCAAAGATGGCAAAAGGGGTTTTTGAGCCAAGTTTCTTTCTAAACGTGATGCAAAAAGACCTCGATGAGATAAATTATACCGCTAAAGAATTTGGTGCCGATTTGCCTGTTGCCAGGCTTGCAAATGAATTGTATCAAAACGCAGTCAAAGATGGATTTGGCAATATTGACTATACAGGAATTCTCTCATATCTTGAGAAAATAAAAAAATCAAACACCTAGAGTCTCTTCTGGAGGTTTTATTTTTCTAAAATTTAGAAATAGCCCTATGTCATATGCTAACTTTAACACGCCGCCAATAATGAAGGGGCAGATAAGAGCGATCCCATTATAGCTCCGGCAAGCGACGGACCAACTGACTGGGCAATGTTTCTTGATGTATTAGTGATTCCTGCTGCTGCAACACGTTCGTTTTCATTTACTACTGCCATCAGATATGACTGACGCGTTGGAACATCCATCTGCGATATGCTCATTCTTGCAAAATACAACCCAATAGCAATTGGAAAGCTTGGTGCAAATGCCACCAATATCAAAAGAATGTTGGATGGAATGTGGGTATAGATCATCGTATTGACAAGACCAATCTTTGATGCTATCTTGCTTGCTAGCAAATACGATACGGCTGTGAGTATGCCAGCTATTGTGAAAATGTAAGACAGAGTAGACAAGTCAGCGCCAAACTTTGTATAGAACCAAAATGAAACTATGCTTTGTATCACAAATCCTCCTGCAAAAGAATCAACGGCAAACAGCGAAGACATTTTCTTGATAACACTTTGAGATTGGGGTGTGATGCTACGAAATGAACTGGCATCTTTATTCTTGGATTTGAGCTCAATCTTGGGCGATAACACAAGATAGATTACAAGGGCACCTAATGCACATGCTGCATATGCAAGAAAGAGAAGTTTGATTGCAGGTATTTGCCCAAGTCCGAGTTGTTGCGAAAGAATATGTGGTAGTCCCGAAAGAAGCACGCCTCCAGACATGGCAAATGTTCCCACCATGTTATAGATAGAAAAAATCGAAGTTCTCTTCTTTTCATCATTTATCGTTTGGGGCAAAATGGCTTGCTCAAGTGATAAGAATGCCCCTACCTCAGATCCGGTTACGTTGATTGTTCCAATAAGCGCGGCAGCAATTAGTGCCACATAGTTGTCAGTTAGGAAAAAGATGGCAGATGAGATGACCATCAGTATTGCATAAAGAATCAAAAATTTTCTGCGCCCTATCTTATCGGCATATACGCTTGAGATCAGGTTGAAAATTACGCTATTTACTAGTGTGGCAGTTAAAACAACCCCGATTAAGATTGAACTGAATCCAAGCAAGTTGAGATAGATTGCTAAAATTACGCTCAGAAAACCATATGAGAATGTTCTGACAACTCGTGCACCAAGTATTAGTTTTCCATCCCTTGAGACCCAGTCTAGTGTCATTTACTGTCCAAGTTTTGATTTGTGTGTCTCAATATCTGCCGACTCTACTTTCTTGAAAAGTGGAGTAGCCTCGCCCAGATTATGACCTGATTTTATTGCAATTTCAGACATGGAGTGCCAGGATTGTTCAGATACATTTCCTGCCAAGTTAAGTTGTGACCATATTCTCTGTGATGATTCTGGCAAAAACGGATAAAGTGCTATTGCAATAGAGCGCACCGCGTGCACCGAAATGAATATGCAGTTGTTTGTACCTGCACCACCCTTCCACGGTTCTTTTTTCTGAAAATATTGGTTAAAGTATGCAGAAAACTCCAAGATCTTCTTTAATGCCCTGTCAAGATTATTTTCTTCCATTAGCGGCGTCAGTTCTTTTACGAAATTTTTGATCTTGTCTTGTGCTTCATTATCAACAGAATCAAGATCACCAGTTGAAGGAATTACACCACCCGTACTCTTTTTTGTAAAACCAAGTGCTCGATTGACAAAGTTGCCAAGGTTTCCTATTAGTTCAGAGTTGATCCTGGCTGCAAACTCGTCCCAATCAAAATTAAGATCATCTTGACTATATGGCGTAATCAACGTCAAATAGAATCTCAAATAATCAGACGGATAGATTTGAAGAAAATCCCTTAGGCCAATATACCAATTACGGCTCTTTGAGATCTTTTTTGATTGTAGCATGAGATGCCCCCTGGTTGGGATATAGTCAGGAAGTTTGTACTCTTTTTTTATTCCAATTCTCATTGCAGGCAAAAACAGATAATGATGGTATACGATATCTTTACCAATAAAGTGGTAAATGTCAGCAGAATTCCAGAATTCTTTGCCATCTGATACCCTTGTTATCTAGAAACTTTAGCGCTGAAGAGATGTATGCAAGATGGTTATCAAACCAGCCATAGAAGACTTGGCCCTTGGCCTCTTCAAGTGGAATAGGCACTCCCCAAGTAATGTCCCTTGTGATATCCCAATCTACCAGGCCATCTTTTATCCAATTTTGTACGTATTTTTTCACGTCCTTTTGTAGATGAGAGTCCCCTGCAAGCCATTCATTTAGTTCTTTTACAAAGTTTGTCAGTTTGAAAAAGTAGTGCTTGGTCTTTTCTTTTGTTGGTGGATTCTTGCAAAGCGAACATTTTGGCTCTTCAATCTCTTGTGGCACTCTGCCGCATTTTTCACACAAGTCTGAATATTGTTCTTCTGCCTTGCAATATGGACATCTGCCTATCACGTATCTGTCTGGCAAGAATTTTTTGTCAACCTTACAGTAGAATTGAATTATTTCTTGTTCGTAAATGTGACCATTTTCCATTAATTTTTTAAATGTCTCCTGTACAAAGGCAATATTTTCTGGAGAACTTGTTCTGTAGAACAGATCAAATCCTATCCCAAATGCTGTGAAATCATCATAATCTCTTTTGTTCCAGACTTTGACATATTCTTCTGGCGTCTTTTTTTCTTTTTCAGCTTGAATTAGAATTGGCGTTCCATAGTCATCTGATGCACATATGTAATATGCTTCAGTACCTGTAAGCTTGAGAAATCTTGTTGTTATGTCAGCAGGCAAATAAGTTGAGGCAACATGGCCAAGATGTATCTCACCATTAGCATATGGTAATGCACTTGTTATGATTGCCTTTTTCATTATCTGAATAAAGTTTGTGCGTGATTTAAGCTATGCCCAGCTTTGACCGTATTTTATCTGAGCCGCAGTTGGTTTGTCCATGCTCACATTCATTGCTTTGAGTGCATCGATTGCAATCTGTATGTCAATTTCTTGTGGAACCGTGATTACATTCTTTCCTATCTTTTTGTGATTCTTTGCAATGTAAATCATGGATAGCAATTGATTTGAAAATGATTGAGCCATGACTTCTGGCGGATGTCCTTCGGCTGCAACAAGATTGGCAATTCTTCCCTTTCCGATAAGATAAACGCGTTTTCCATTTTTTAATGAACACTCATCTAGATTTGGACGAACTTCTCGTACAGATTTTGATTCAGTCAGCAAAAACTTGGCATCTACTTCAACATCAAAGTGTCCCACATTGCCCATGATGGCACCGTTTCTCATAGTCAGGATATGCTCTTTTCTAATGATTCCAGTTTGACCTGTTGCAGTGATGAATATTTCTCCTGTTTTTGCAGCTTCTGCCATCGGTTCAACGTCAAAACCATCCATGTGAGCCTCCAAAGCTCTTACAGGATCAACTTCAGTAACGCAAACCTTTGCACCCATTCCGCGACATCTTGATGCAACGCCTCTTCCTACCCATCCATATCCTGCCACAACAACACGTTTTCCCGCAAATAGCAAATTCATTGATCTGAGATAACCGTCAATTGTACTCTGGCCTGTTCCGTATCTGTTGTCAAACATGTGTTTTGTGTATGCATCATTGACAGCAATTACAGGATACTTGAGTTTCTTTTCTTTTGCAAGAGCCTTTAGTCGTATAACACCGGTTGTTGTCTCTTCTGTTCCCCCCATAACTTTGAGTGATGCAAATTTTTTATTTCCATGTATCTTGCTGTGACTGTCAGAGCCATCATCTGTTAGAATCTGTGGTTTATGACTTAGCATCTGTTCTATGCACCAATCATATTCTTCAGAGGTTTGACCCGTCCAAGCATAAATGTGAATTCCACTTTCAGCCAAGAATGCAGCAATGTCATCTTGTGTTGAAAGAGGATTTGCGGCACATGCACTTACATCTGCGCCCAATTCTTTTGCGCCCATTATCAAGACAGATGTTTCTTTTGTGATGTGAAGACATATTCCTATACGTAGTCCTTTTAGAGGCTGAGATTTCTTTAATCGTCCAATTGTATTAGTGAGAATTTGCATGTGATCCCGTGCCCATTCATATGACATCTTTCCTTTTTCTGCAAGGCTTGGATCCTTTACCTGACTCATACGGCAGTTGAAATTTCAGGGATATAAAATGTTATCAAAAATAACAATCTAAATATTGGATGGGTTTTGTTTAAAAAAATATGGTCTGGAAAAAAGTAGCAGAAAAGAACGAAATCGCACCAGGAAAAGGTAGAGAGTTTTCGGTAGACGGTAAGAAAATTGCGATATTCAATCAAAACGGTTTTCATGCACTTGACTCGGTTTGTGTACATCAGGACGGATCTCTTGCACCAGGCAAGCTAGAAGGCGACATAGTAGAATGTCCGCTTCATTTATGGCACTATAACATCAAAACAGGCGAACTCTTAGATTACATCAAAGGAGTAAAACTTCAGACATACAAGGTCGAAGTGAAAACGGACGGCATTTATCTAGATCTGTAACAAATTCAGACCCTACAAAGCATCCATACCATACCATCACATAACAAAAAACACCTAAGAAACAAGCTCCCAGTCGTTCTTACCACATTTGCATTGTTTGTTGTATGCAGTAATGTATTGCATGTACTCCAAATCGGTACAAGGCCCCTGATCAGGGATAAAAATTCGAGTATTGCAGGACCTGCATCTTGCAATGAAATCATTCAATAATTGGTGTCGTAAATACTTGTAAAAAAACTATAACACAAAAAATACCATAGTTTTAGATTAGTTTAAGATAAACGATTGTCATCAGGTCACCATTGAATGAATCACCTTCAAGAGACAAAATAAAAATTGGAACAAGTGTACTGATAGTACAAAAACAAGACCAACAGACAGGTGTCTTGACTGAAGGAATGGTCAGAAGAATTCTCACTTCGAGTAACTCACACCCTCATGGGATTAAAGTTGAATTAGATAATGGCAAGATAGGACGAGTTCAAAAATGTGTCAATCCAAAAAATCACAGTGAAAAATAGATAGTGTAAAAAATGTTTGAAAAAGTTTAATTCTTTAGAATATTTTTAACAAACGTTGAATCTAAAGATTCTAGATGAGATTACAAGAAATGATTTCAATACCATGACAAGAAAAAATTGGCTCATTTCTTGTAGAGGAGGTCAGAGAGAGAAATCACAAGGCGTGATATTTGGCCTAAGCGGCGGAATAGATTCTGCAGTCATTGCCATGCTTTGTGCAAAATTTGTCAGAGAAAAATCACTTGCGCTAATAATGCCAGACTCTAAAATTACACCCGTGACAGACACTGAAGATGCAATCAAAATTGTCGATAGTTCACATTTAGAATACAAGTTAATTGATATCGGATTCATTCACAAAGAATACTCAAAGTACATTGAACCAAGTCCACTAGCATTTGGCAACCTTGGTGCAAGGATCAGATCAAACATTTTGTATTATTACGCAAATGCCAGAAATTATCTTGTTCTTGGATCAGGCGATAGAAGTGAGTTTTTGATAGGATATTTTACAAAATATGGTGATGGCGCTGCAGACCTACTACCAATATCTTCTCTATACAAAACACAGATTAGAGAATTTGCAAAATTTCTTGGCGTTCCATCGAGCATAGTATCAAAGCCAAGCGGCCCCCGATTGTGGGAAGGGCATACCGCAGAAGCAGAGATTGGTTTGACATACGAAGAAATCGATTCCATTCTGTATTGCATAGTGGACAAGAATCTATCAATTGAAGATACCTCCAAGATCACAGAAATACCCATTTCAAATGTGGATAAAATTTACCAGATGCACAAAAGAAGCGAGCACAAAAGAATAACACCCAAAGCATGCGTTCTTTGATAAGATGATAAAGTTTGAAAATTTTTGATACGTTATCAGTGGCAGAAAAGGAATTAGACACGTCAAGTAAGGTGAGAATCTACCTCTGCGGTGTTACAGTGTATGATGACAGTCACATAGGACATGCCAGAACAATCATAGTTTTTGATACCCTACGCAGATTTCTAGAGTCACAAGGAATCAAAGTTGAGTTCATTCAAAATTTCACAGATGTTGATGACAAGATAATAAATCGCGCACGAGCCGAAAATGTATCTGCAGATAAAATAAGCTCAAAATACATTACAAATTATTTCGAGGAGTTTGACAACCTCAATGTCATTCATGCGGACAGGTATCCAAAGGCTACTGAGCACATAGAAGATATGATTGCTTTGATCAAAGTGTTAATTGAGAAAAACTTTGCATATGTGTCAACAAATGGAGTCTATTTTTCAGTATCAAAATTTCAAGAGTACGGCAAGCTTTCAAAGAAAAAAATTGACGAGTTAAGTATCAGGAGCACGCGTAGAGATAGATGAGACTAAAAATAATCCGTTAGATTTTGCATTATGGAAATTTTCAAATGACGAGCCAAGATGGAACAGTCCATGGGGTTTTGGCAGGCCCGGATGGCACATAGAATGTTCTGCCATGAGTCTAAAATATCTTGGACCTGATTTTGAGATTCATGGCGGAGGAAGAGATCTCATATTTCCCCATCATGAAAACGAGATTGCGCAATCAGAATCATACTCAGGCAAGAATTTTGCCAAGATTTGGATGCATGTGGGAATGGTCACAATAAATGGAGAGAAAATGTCAAAATCTCTTGGAAATACAAAATCGGTAGATTTTGTTCTAAAAAAGTGGGGCTCTAACATAATCAGACTTTTTTGTCCTTTCAGGTCACTATTCCAAGCCAATTCGATTATTCTGAAGACTTGCTAAGAGAGGCAATAACAAAGTGGCGCCAAGTTGAAAATTGCTATTATGAATTAATCCTGTCAGAGGACGGATCTGCGGTTGCAGACGATGTAAAGATCATAGAAGAGACAATAAAAGAAACCAAAAAAGAGTTCACAGAAGCTTTGAGCTCAGACTTTAACACGTCGCTTGCATCTTAGCGCATTTTTCAAACTTGTAAAGGTAGTAAATCAGATTGCATCGTCAGAACGCATGGTTTCTTCTATTTCCAGTATGGTTTTACCCGTATTTGATCAAATGCTTGACATTTTAGGCCTAAAGATATCTCAGGTATCACCAGAGGAGAAAATGAAAATAAACGGGCTCATAAATCAACGCAATCCTGTTACGAAGTCAAAAAAATTTTCAGGGTGCAGATACCATTAGAAAAGAGATATCAGACATGGGAATCACCCTAATTGATCACAAGAAAAAAACGCTGTGGATGAAACAGGAAAGAATCGGCGCTGAGAGCAGTTAAGACTTTTTCGTCTGTGCGCTCACCAATGACACTATATCCCTATCACGTAATTGATAATTGGTTGGCAATCTGACGCCATATCTTACGTCCTTTGCATAGAGCAGTCCCTTGGTAAGGTCGGAGTGGATTTCTTTTGCCAAATCTTCTATGGTAGAACCGTCTTTCATGAGAATAAGATTTGGTAGAATATGCCCTTTTTTGTCAGATAGCTTCTCAGGATCTGCTACAGGATAAACAGAGTTCATCTTCAACAACTTGAAGACTGTTACATTGATTGCAAACTGTACGCCTGTTCTCATGTATTCTCCAAGTATGCCTTTTGTAATGAATTCAAGTGCCTCTACTTGTTTTTTATTTAACGCTTCCTTGTGAAGTATTTCAAATTGTTCTGAGCCAGGAATGTATTTTATCCAGCCCTTTTGTTCTGCACGCCTCAGAGAAAGCTCGCTGTCTGCACTGGCAGGTATGATTATCGTATCTACATGCTTTTCACGCAGCCTGTCAAAGTTTTTGTCTGCACCTGGAAGGTCAATCTTATTTGCGACTATCAGCGTAGGTTTTGAGATCTTTCGTAAGTGCGCAGAGAATTTTTTACTATCATTCATATCAAAGTTATCAAAGTGTTTGTCTTCAAGACCAGTCACCTTCAAGGTCTCCTTTACATGACTTTCCTTGACACCGATTCCCCGAAAGACATCAGTGATTGCGATAACCGGCTCTGTTTCAGAGTTGACAAGTTTTGATATCTTGTCTCTATTGCCTTCCAAGAGTTTTTGATACCACATTATCAATTCCTCTTCAATATCGGATACATCAGCAATTGGATCGCCCTGACCAATCTCCGTTATTCTCCCAGCAGCATCAACACCACCTGATACATCCACTATATGCAAGAGTGCATCAGACTGAGTTGCTACAGAGAGAAACTGGTTGCCCAGACCCTTTCCTGCCCAAGCGCCCTTTATGAGACCAGGAAGATCAATGAGCTCAATTGGTATGAATCGCCATCCGTCAACACATTTTGAATTTTGAGGACTGTCTTGTACGTTAAATTCTGTGTGAACACATGGAGTTATTGCATTTCCCGTGCCACGCTCTGGTTTCTTTGTTGTAAATGGATATGTTGAGATCTCCCCACCTGACAGAGTGGCAGCGTTAAAAAATGTAGTTTTTCCAGTATTTGTTTTACCGATAAGGCCAATTTTTATTGGCATGAACTCATCTCGCAATCCTTGCTATTTATCTCTGTTGCAGATTATTCATGATGATGATCACTTGAGACATTCCCAAGCGAATCTTTTATCTTGTCTGCATACCATTTTATTTCTCCAAGCTCTTCTTCCGTTAACGCATCGTTCCATTTGTCCAGAACTACTTTTATGATTTGTGAGCCATTATACAACAAATTCCAGTACGGATGATGTTCGGCCGTATCATATGCAAGCTCTGCAACTTCCTCAAGTCCTGTTTTTGCTCGCGCTAGTGCATCTGATCTCTCGCCATATATCCGGACAATGTTCGAATCCAGATCTGACGACATCTTGATTAGCACATTTTTTTGTTCAAATGATTTTATCAGATCGGAAAGAGCGCCATAAAATTTTGCAAAATCTTCTACCATGTCTAGAATAATCTCTGGTGTTCTGCAAGCATGCATCGGTTAAAAACAACATCTATTCCTGCTTTTTTTGCCATGGATTCTGCTTCCGGATCATGAATTCCTTCTTGCAGCCAAATCACCCTGGGTTTCATCTTGATGGCTTCTTCGATTACAGGTCTTACTTGATCAGACGGTCGAAAAACATCAACGATATCTATCTGAACCGGAATGTCAAGTAGATTTGGATAGCATTTCTTCTCCAGAATTTCGCTAGTTGTAGGATTAACAGGTATTATGTTGTATCCTTGTTCTGCAAGATATTTTCGGTACATAATGCGCTGCTTTTTCTGGGTTCTTTGACATTCCCACAACTGCTATATTTTTTAATTCATAGATTTTCTTTATTTGTTCATCAGAATGCATATCTTTTTCCATGATTTTTGATATTATTCTTCCTCTTAATAGATTGTCGTGAAACAATTTATAGACACAGATACAGTTCTTTATTTCATGGAAGAAGAACCAACTGATGTCATAGTTCTAAGTGCCATAAGTCAAGGCGCTAAAAAACCAGACAAGATAGGAAAAAAGGCACGAATTGGAGGCAGTGAGTTGAATGTTCTTCTTGAGCGTCTTGAAAGCAATGGGTTAATCATGCAAGCATAGAAAAGAAAGGATTCTTTGGTCCAAAAAAAGAGATTACACTTACAGACAAGGGAACAAAAGAATTGAAAGAAAGGAGATTTGAAATGCAGCAAAACTGGGATCACATGGTAACTCTTTGGAAGAATGGAGATAAAGAAAAGTTGCAACAACATATAGATAATAATCGTTCAGTCCTGCCCTCCATGATGTTTATGGGAATCATGGACATGATGATGTTTTCCTCAATGATGTCGTTCATGGGACTTGCCATGACAAGTTTTATGCCAGATCAGTACATGTATGATACAGGTACGACAGATACAGGTCACGACGATAACGGGCATGATGATAGCGGACATGACATTGGTCATGGCGACTACGGTAGCACTGATTTTGGCCATGATGGAGGACAGGGCGACATGGGCGGTTTTGACGTAAACTTTTGAATTTCAATTACAGGAGTAGGTTTTAAAAAAAGAGATTTGAAATACTGGACTTTAACAGCCTAGCTTTGAAAGTATTGCAGATGCCATAGTAGAATCTGTATTTGCATTAGCAAGTGCTGCCTTTACTGCAGTGCAAAGACTTGATGCGCTGGATGTCATAGGTGCTGCGGTTTTGGTGGTTGTTGCATTTCCAGTTTGTTTGCCTTGCTGAGCAGTTGAAATTGATGTTTGCAATTTATCCCATTCCCCAGGTGCACACATGTGATCTCCGCAAACTTTGGTGTTTCCGTATCTCACTGTTATCTGTTGATCATTTAGGTAGGAGTAGTCTCTCTGGATCAATGCATTTGATGCAGGAATTGTTGATACTGCAACAGATGCCATCAGAACTGCTGTTAACAACAGTACTACCGGTAACTTGGACGACATGGTTTTAGCTATAGACCGCGCATATAAAAGAATTTCGCACATTCAGCCTACCTTACAAAGAAATAGATACCAAATTAGATCTAGATGTTATTCATGATTGCAAAAATAGGTTCAAATGCACCAAATCTTGGTGTTTCAAAATGGGTACAAGGTTTGCCCACCAACATAGACAAGGAAAAAGACAATGTTGTTTTGGTTGAAGTGTTCCAAGTAAATTGTCCAGGATGTTTTCTACATGCAATACCACAGGTGATTGATATTTACAACAAGTATCGTAAAGAAGGAGTTACGGTTCTTGGGATTTCAACTGCGTTTGAGGATTTTGATAAAAATACTGTTGAGAATCTTGAGCTTCTTTTGACAACAGGCGAGACAGTAGGTGAAACGCTCAAGGCACTAGGACAGTACGGTCAGCTAGTAGATGGAAAAAAACTGCCATACAAGATTCCATTTCCTGTCGGCATGGATCTTTTAAAGAAAGAAGAAGGTCCGGCTAGCCAAGAGAAAATAAATGAAATCATAGAAGCAAATGTGCCAGGATTTGACTCTTACAACGAACATCAAAAGGCAGACATCATCGAACGTGTCAAGCAATATCTAAAAAACAAAGAATATTCTGCACAGACATTTGAACAGTATGCCCTGCGAGGTACACCTTCTTCCATCCTAATAGACAAGAAGGGAATACTAAGAGATGTTGCATTTGGCCAAAACGACTTTCTTGAAGAAAACATCAAAAAGTTGCTCAGCGAATAAAAACTCCAAGTAATGCTAATTTGTCAAATAAACAATATGTGTACACGTCATTTGATGACACTCTGGACAAGATAGTCAGACTGCTAAAATCTCATCAATCAGAGTTTCTGTCAGGAGAAGAACTTAGCAGGTCACTAGGACTTAGTAGGGCTGCTGTCTGGAAGAATATAAAAAAACTCCAGTTTCTTGGCTATAAAATAACATCAAGGCAGAAATCAGGATACAGACTGGTTGCCAAAACAAATCTAATGTTACCATGGGAGATTTCAGACGGACTGCAAACGGAAACTATTGGAAGAAAAATATATTATTTTAACACAATCGATTCAACACAGAATTTTGCATTAAAACTAGCTTCAAAGCCACATGAGAATGGCTCCATCGTA
Organism: Candidatus Nitrosotalea sp. TS; assembly: GCF_011319465.1. Lineage (GTDB taxonomy): Archaea > Thermoproteota > Nitrososphaeria > Nitrososphaerales > Nitrosopumilaceae > Nitrosotalea. Next base: position 40,180 of record NZ_RCMB01000002.1, on the reverse strand, counting down.
ATATCTGAACAACAAACTCATGGTAGAGGAAGACGAAATAGAAAATGGTTTTCTCCAAGAGGCGGGATATGGTTATCAGTTCTTCTCAAGCCAAATTTTGAGATCTCTCAGGCTTCGTTATTTCCCATGCTGACCTCACTTGCTCTTGCAATCGCCATAGAAAAAGTGTTGAAATTGAGGCCCAAGTTAAAGTGGCCAAATGATCTTACTCTTAACAATAAAAAAGTCGCCGGAATACTAGTTGATGCGTCCATTGAATCAAATCAAATAGACTATTTGGTCATTGGCGTCGGAATAAATTTCAAGATTCAGCCCAGTACGATATCTAAAATTGTCAAGAACTCTGGAAATTTTTATGGCATAACAACGCTTGTCAAGAAAAAAGAAAAGGCAGATCCCATCTTGCTGCTTCAATCATTTCTGCATGAACTAGAACAACTCTACAGCAAACTAGTTGCAGGCAATCTCGACGGAATCAAAAACGAGTGGGAAAAAAGATCCTCAACCATAGGGAGAAAAGTCAAGATATCATCATCTCCTAGCGGAGAGATAAAAGGAATGGTTATAGGAATAGATGATGACGGAGCATTATTAATTTCAAGCAAAGGGAAGACGCAGAGATTACTGGTTGGAGACATATCGTATCAAGTCTAACTATGTGGTACCATCATTTGTATGCCTAGTCAGTTTTTTATAATTACAAAATGTGAGTATAAGAATGAGAATATGCTGGGCAAATACTGAAAACTATGACGAATCAAATGTTGTAATTTTAGGAGTGCCTGACGAATCAAAATCACATTCACTGCGCAAAGGAACTTCGGAAGCTCCTCACAAGATAAGAGAAATTTCCAACATAAGAGATACCTACAAGAGAGGCAGTGATATTTCTACAGGCTTTCCGCTTGGCGGCATAAACACGAAAGTGTATGATTATGGAAACATACTAAGAACTGAAGTGAGCGATGCGATAGGCAAGATATCTTCAAAATCAAAAATCCCCATAACCATAGGCGGAGATCATTCCATTTCTACAGATATTATCAAGTCATTATCCAAAAGATATGGCTCAATATCTCTTGTCTATTTTGACGCCCATCCCGATTTCATTAGCTCTTCCAGCGGATACTACGGCTCAGTCTTGCATGACGTCTTGCCTGACATAGATACAAAATCAAGCATCCAGATAGGAATAAGAACGCCAGAACAAGAAGAGATAGACAACATCAAAAAGCATGATCTATCTGTGATAACCCCCTGGGATGTTCTCAAAAACGGCATTACAGAAATTGAAAAAACCATACTTGGTAAGATTGGAAAGAATACGTACATTTCAGTAGATATGGACGCAATTGATCCTGCTTATGCACCAGGAGTCTCAGTTCCCGTTCCATTAGGACTTGGAAATCTAGAGGTTGTGTATCTGCTCAAATCCATAGTAAAGAGAGGAATTGTCGGACTTGATATCATGGAAGTCTGTCCAGGATATGACATCAAAGACAGAACATCGCACTTGGCATCAAGAATGATTGCCGAAGTAATATCTGCCATCAATTAGACTTAATACTTTTAACTGGGCCATCGTGCTAGTTTGATAATGTTTTCTCATTTTACTCTAAAAGAGGCAAATGCGATGCTTCCTTCTGTGATCAAAAAGTTCAAAGATCTGGTAAATTTGAAAAACGAGGTCATAAAAATTCAAACCGAGATTGAAACAAATCCCAAATACATGTCTAGCTTCAAAGATTACTCCCTCAAAAAGCAGGAACTCAATACCGCAATATCGAATTTCTACAAATCAATAGAAGATATTGAGAGCTCTGGCGTAATGATAAAAAGCATAGATGAGGGATTGCTTGATTTTCCATCACTTCGATTCAATGAAGAGATATGGCTTTGTTGGAAAGAAGGCGAAACTGAGATCAAGTTTTGGCATGGAAAAGACGAAGGATTCAACGGTAGAAAGCCAGTAGAAAACGTCGACTTGGAAAAATTACGGTAATCGCCATCTCATCTTTCATATCATAGACAATATACCGAAATAGAGCATATCCAAACGTTACACAATGTTGTCATCTTGGCTGCGCATAGTTCGAATCAAGTTTCTACTTGCATCAATAATCTGCAGTTTTTCTCGGTCTTGCCATAAATTGGTGGCAAAATACAAGCTATCAATCTAGAATTTGCCGTGTTAACATTGGCAGGTGTTATAGCACTACATGCAAGTGTAGATTTACTCAATGATTATTGGGATTATAAAAGAAACATAGACACGGAGACCAAGAGGACCAAATTCAGTGGCGGTACAGGAGTTTTACCAGAGGGATTGCTCAATCCATCTGATGTCTATCGTGCAGGAGTTATTCTGCTAGTTGTCGGTGCTCTAATTGGAGCATATTTTGTATTTGAGCGAGGCATAACAATTGCAATAATTTTGGGATTTGCCATTATCTCCATCTATTTTTATTCTACAAGAATAGTGGATTCAGGTCTTGGCGAAGTCTTTGTTGCCATCAAAGGCGCAATGATAGTTCTTGGAACATACTTTGTGCAAGCCTCTCACATAACTGCCGAACCTGTACTTGCTGGAATAGTGTCTGGAGTTTTGTCATCAACTGTTCTTTTTGTAAATTCATTTCCAGATCATGATGCAGACAAGTCTCATGGAAGAAAAACTCTTGTCATACTGTTTGGTAAAGCAAAGGCTGCTTCAAGTGTATGGATTTTTCCTGTCATATCATATGGGGTAATCATAACTGCAGTTGCATTGCATTTTTTTCCAATTGTATCTCTTATCACACTTGCCACCATACCAATTGCAATAAAATCCGGCAGGTCCCTAAAACAAAAATTTGACAAGATAGAAGAACTCGTTCCGGTAATGAAAAATTTTGTATCATATAGCAGAATCACCGGCATTTTACTTGTTGTAAGTTTTATCGCAGACTATATCATGAAGATTGTTCAGTAGAGTTAAATCAACCACATCTAAAGCCATTTTGTGATAACTGGGCATTCCACACCAGAAGGAACAGCAGAGTTTGCAAAAAATCATCCAAATGTAGCGAAGAATCACTTCAAACAATTCAACGGATTGACATTATCATCCATTGGGATAGGCACGTATCTTGGAAATCCAGATGATGCAACTGATGTACTGGTCAAAGATGCCGTGATAAAATCAACTACTTTGGGCATCAATGTAATAGATACTGCCATCAATTATAGATCACAGAAGGCGGAAAGATCAGTAGGCAAGGCAATTGTCCAGCTAATTGAAAAAAACAAGGCAAAAAGGGATCAATTGTTCATAAGTACAAAGAACGGCTACATAACAAATGACGGGGATGTAAAAGAAGAGTTTTGGCAAAATATTCAAAATACCCTTGTAAAATCAAACATAATCAAATCAGGCGACATCTCTTCTGGATACCACTGTATGACAATACCGTATCTTCAAGATCAATTAAACCGAAGCCTAAAAAATCTGGAATTAGAATGCGTTGACTTGATGTATCTGCACAATGCTGCAGAGGGACAACTCCAAGACATTACAAAAGATGAATTTATGAAAAAACTTGGAGACGTGTTTGAATTTTATGAAAATCAGAGAAAAATTGGAACAATAAGATACTATGGAATGGCCACATGGGATTGCTTTAGGGTGCCACAAGAACATCCACAGTATCTCTCTCTTTTTGACATTGTCAAGCTGGCAAGAGACATAGGCGGTGCTGAAAACGGATTCAAATTCATACAACTTCCATACAACATGTATCTTGATCAAGCCATGACCATGAAGAATCAAACACAAGACGGTACAACATCTAGTATTTTTGAGGCTGCAATCAAGCTTGGAATAGGAGTTTTCACAAGCGTTCCGCTAATGCAAGCAAAACTTCTAGGTCCAAATGTCTTACCTGAATTTGGAGAATTAACGCGTGCGTCTCATCGAGCAATTCAATTTGTCAGGTCCACCCCAGGTGTCATAGCGCCACTAGTAGGACAAAAATCTCCTTCCCATGTAGATGAGAACTTGGAGCTTGCAAAGACTCCAGTTTTAAATGAAAAAGAATTTTCTGATCTTGTTAATAGATTATCATCGTCGTAATTGTAAGTTTTAAATACAAATAGCAGACGAATCAAAACATGCCAGTAGATCCAGTCTGTGGTATAGAGCTTGATGAGAAACTTGCTCTAGAACATGAGTATAAGGGAAAAAAGTATTATTTTTGTTGCCACGGCTGCAAGAGAATTTTTGTAAGAAAACCCAACAAGTGGAAAAAGGACTAGATAGGAAAAGCCCCGCACATACGGCAAAAATGTGATCCTTTCTCAACAGAATAATTGCAATACGGACATTTGTTTTTTGACGGTCCAAGGCGGACGGGATAATCGTAATATTTTCTATATATCTCGTAATAATAGAGCGCCTCTTTTGATAGCAATGTGACTTGCTCTTTTTCCAGATATTTTTTGGTCTTTTCAGAAAAGACTAGAATCTTGTATCAGACTGTCAAAAAAATGCGTCAATCCGTTTGTGCCCGAACCGTCCTGCATTGCATCCTTATCGCGCCATGCAATTGATGGAGGCAACATGTTCTCAAATGTTTTTCTTAGAACCCATTTGCCGTGTTTTTTTCCATTTTCTTCATGAACCTTGAGGTCTGGCGATATTGATTTTGCATATTCTATAACAGTGACATCAAGAAAGGGGGTCTGCAAGGAGATTCCAAGTGCCTTCGATATAGCCAATGACGGGAAATGCATTATTTTCCATATTCTTTCAAGATCTTTTTGTAATTCAGGCTGTGACATCCTTTGAAAGAAACGATAACCCGCAAACAGCTCATCGGCTCCATCGCCAGTCATAATAGACTTGAAACCGTCATGTTTTGCAGTCTCCATCGTAAGATAAAGCACAACATTGTTTCGGATTTCAATAGGATTGAAAACATGCAGGATCCTGATCGTTTGTTCAATTGCTTGTAACAATTCATCAATAGATGCAGAAACCACATCTAGTTTCATACCATTCATCTTGGCAACTAGTTGAGCGTTTACCAAGTCTGTTGACGGAAAATCTGCTGCCACCATAACGTATGCTTGAGCTGTTTTGACATCAGGGCAAGACGCAAGAATTGAAGAGTCAAGACCTCCCGACAGAGAAATGCTTTCAGATTTGACATCTCACAACAGCATCAAATACAAGTGACTGGAGTCTTGAGCAGATATCTTGCAATTATCTGATCTGAAGGTAATCTCTCAATTAAGTTATCATGGCGATAAAGATTAGCTTTAAATATTTTACAAAGAGAAAAATCGTATGCTTTTGCCTGCCGAGATTGAAACAAAGACACTGATCCCTGCATTAAGAGCTATCTTGGCTAAAAAGCTCATCGAAGATCACAAAATACGAGAGGAAGAAGTTTCAAAGATGTTAGGAGTGAACCCAAGCTGCAATTAGCAACTATGTGAGAGGAACAAGAGGCGATCCTGAACTAATCAACAAACTTCTTGCAATCAAGGAAGTATCAGATATGATAAATGACATTTGTAGCAATTTAGCATCGAACATGGCATACACACCTTCTAGCCTTTCAAAATTCATAGGTCTCTGCAATTACATAAAATCAAGTCTTTTGATCTGTGATATACATCATCAGCTAGAATCAAACATAGACGAAGCAATATGCAAAGAATGTGAAAACATGCTTCTCAAAGGTCCAGGAAGCACTTTCTAGTTTGTTTTAGATATAGTTATCTCAATTATTGAGACAAGCGGACCGTGATTTACTTGGCTCTCACTGTCTACTGCAATACTAGATATCTTGGAATTGCCTTTCATCATGTTTTCAGTTATCACGTTTGCCACTGCCACTGCAGTCGGTATTGAATCGCCTTTGGCCTTGAGAGTCACTACCCTGTGCTGTACCAACTCTGTCAAAATATCCAAGCGCACACTCCATTATGGGTTGTTGATTAATTGCGATCAATTTTCCACCTTTTGAGTTGGATGACATATCATTTAGTTGCACATTTTCCTCTATTCCACTCAACAAACTCTATCAAACACCAAACTATACATTCTATTAAAATCTTATCGACAAATCATCCATTAATCGAAGAGATCAATTGGTATGTTCTGAAAATCACCATTTGGCAGTACACGTCTTATTGTGATTGGAATAACACGTTTTTCAAGTTCAGTGTAAGCCAAATCAAGAGAAGTCGCGACTTCTTTAGGTACTGAAATGAACGGTGGAGCTCCAAGTGAAAGTTGTAATGCTCTTGCTCCAAGAATCCTTGCTTTTTCAAAGCGTGTAAGTGTAGGAGGACCTATCATGACTTTGCCCTTTCCTGTAGTTTCATATTCTATTGCAACATGTATTGGGTCTACCTCGATAATTTCTCTTGCGGCAATAATTTTTTGTAGCCTTTCCTGTTCTGCAGCTTCCTCGGGTGAGAGTTCTTTCTTTCCTCGTTTAGTTGTTGGTTTTTCTTCTACTCCATCCTCAGATACAACTTCTACAGGTTCTGGCTCTTTTGGTAAAATCGATTCTATCGGTTCTTCTTCTGCTGGAGCCTCTTCAGTATCTACACTAACTTCCTCAGGCTCATCAGACATTGAGATAGACCGGCAAGAAACGTTATATATTTCATAATACTCTCGTTCAAAAATGAGTGCCGGATCGGTGTCTAAAATTGATCTGACTCTATCGCTGAAAGGAAAAGCACAGATGAAAATTGAGTTAAAACGTCATCTTGCGCCAAAAACTGTTGGTGCCATACTAAGAGCATTACCACTTGAGGGCAATTCGCACATGATGAGCAATTCCATTGCATTCATGGATACATCTCTTGCTGCAGGTGGTGAAAAACTTAGAACACAATTCAAAAAAGGCGAGATTGGATTCATGGCTTCAAACGGTTCGATTTGTTTCTTTTTAGAAGATGTGCCTTCCACTAAACTCATGACACTTGTTGGAAAAATAACTTCAAACTTGGAAGCATTAAAAGAAATCAAACCTGGCGATATATTTTCTATATCTCAAGAAGGCACGTAGATATGATGTCCGCTATATCCGCCTATTCTCTTTACTGCGCCTTGTTTTAACAAGTTTAGCAAATATGCATTTGCTGCAGACACTTTGACATTTGTTTGTCTTGATAATTCTTGTACGGTGAAGACCTTGGAACCTTTTATGAAACTCATTGCCTGTCCATCATCTACTATTACAGAAATGTTTGTTTTTTGTTTCTGTTCTTTCTTGTCTTTCTTTGGACCGTCCTTCTTTGCGGCTTCTGCAGTCTGTGACTTTTCTGCTTGTGCCGGTGACTTTTTCTTTGCTCCACCCATAACCGAGCTTTCTGCTTCCTATTTATAAACGAACAAGAATTCTGTCTATTAGGTCTCACTATTTGCCCAGCATCAGAATTTCATAAGTTCTAAATACAAGCTAAATTTGGGCACTCTATGGGCTTGGATATGATCGAGGAAAAAAATCTCGACGACATTATAACATATACACTAGATTATCCCAAAATGGTTTTGTCCGAAGCCAAGTCCTTATCCATAACATCTAACCTTGAAGACTTTGCATATGGAATTTACGTTGGATATATCTGCGGAGTGTTCTTTGACGGATTTTTGAAGAGAAATAAGAGATATTTAGATTTGGAAGAATCATCAGAGTTTCACAGTATTGTTTTGAAAAGGACTCCAGAAATACGATTAAAGATCAAGACACATTTACATCTAAAATAACTCAACCTGTTTAGCTTACAAAATTGTAGTATAAACACACATTCTTTATATCACAAAATTGTAACCTTGCTCAACCTTTTATTCTACAGATTGTAAAAATCGTCAGATGAAGTTTTCACTTGTTGCTGACACTCTAGGGTACATGGAGGGCACTACAAAGCGACTTGAGTTGACCCAACATCTAGTAGATTTGTTTAAGATCACGCCATCTGAAATAATTTCAAAAGTCGCATATTTGCTTCAAGGCAAGCTAAGACCCGAGCACGAAGGAATTGAGATCGGAGTTGCAGAGAAAATTGCAATCAAAGCACTGTCAAAATCAACAGGAGTTCCAGCATTGAAGATCGAACGTGAGTACGAAAAAGTGGGAGATTTTGGTCAGGCTACTGCCAATATCTTGGAACAAAAAACACAAACAACTTTTCTCAAAGAAGATATCACGGTGGAGCGGGTTTATGACACTTTATTCAAGATAGCATCACTCAGGGGAAACAGGTCTCAGGACATGAAAATGAAATACATCTCCAGTCTGTTAAATGACGCTAGCCCTACAGAGGGCAGATTTATCGCAAAAATAATTACAGCCAATCTACGACTAGGAGTTGCAGATTATACAATTCTTGATGCGCTATCTATTGCATTTACTGGTTCAAAAGAAAATAGACCACTGTTAGAACACGCTTACAATGTTTGCAGTGACTTGGGCAGAGTAGCAGAGGCAGTTGCAAAAAATGGCGCCGACGTATTGAAGAGTTTTCAAGTATCCATGTTCAGTCCGATTCGTCCCATGCTTGCCGAAAGAGTAAAGAGTGCACAGGAGGCTCACGAAAAAATAGAGACAGAGTTTGCTGCAGAATACAAACTAGACGGAGAACGCGCCCAACTCCACATGCAAAAAGACAAGATCATTCTTTATTCCAGAAGCCTTGAGAATATCACCAATTATTATCCAGATATTGTAGAGAAGATTACAAAATCCATAAAGGCCAACGAAGTCATATTGGAGGCCGAAGTAGTAGCAATAAATGAAGACACGGGAGAATTCTTACCTTTTCAAGAGCTCATGCACAGGAGACGAAAATATGACATAGCAAAGGCAGTACAGGAGTATCCCATAACAGTCAATTTCTTTGACGTATTATTTTTTGATGGTAAAAGCTGTTTAGACATGTCGTATAGGGAACGCCGACATATACTTGAAAATATCGTAAGCGACGATTCTTTTGTCAAAGTCATGCCCATGATGTTAGTCAAAACAGACGACGAGGTAGAGGACTTTCTTGAAAATGCAATCAACTCGGGTTGTGAGGGACTGATGCTCAAGCAGTTGGATTCCCCATACAGAGCAGGTGCAAGAGCAAGCAACTGGCTCAAACTAAAACGCGAATACAGAAATGAATTGGGCGATTCTCTAGATTTAGTTGTGGTAGGCGCATTTTACGGTCGCGGTCGAAGAACTGGCTAGGTATGGCGCACTGCTCTTGTCAACATATGACGAAGAGGCAGATACCTATCCCAGCGTATGCAAAGTCGGGACAGGATTCACAGATGAGAGTTTGGATCAGTTTTATCAAATATTATCTGACAAAATCATAGTTAAAAAAGATCCTAGGATTGAAAGCGGCCTTGAGGCAGATGTATGGTTTGAACCAGAAGTCGTAATTGAAGTAGTGGCGTCTGAGATTACACTGAGTCCAATTCACAAAGTAGCTTTAGACAAGATAAGAAAAGGCAGTGGCCTTGCCTTGCGCTTCCCTAAATTTACTGGAAAGATTAGATTTGAAAAAACTCCAGAAAATGCTACTTCTGTGAGCGAGGTTATCATCATGTACAATAGCCAAAAGAAAGTGGTACAAGATGAAAAACAATTTTGAGTAAAGGTTGGCTTGATCAGAAGCTCTTTACGTAAGGATTATTAGCTGCTGGCATCGAATTAAACGTCTAGATGTACAGCGGAGAACTTGAAGTTCAGGCAAAGAGAAAGGCACTTGCCGTTTTGCAGGATGAAATAAACAGGATCCTCAACGCCGTGAGAGACCTCTCATCACTTCCCGAGTTGATAATCAAGTCTGACAAATCCGAGGTAAAGCAAGTTCTTGAGAGAATAAAGAACACCGAAGACGAAGTTGAGGCTTTGCGCAGAAAAATAACTCGTGAAATTGCAGATGTGGGCGGACTCATGATGAATAGAGAAAATCTGTTGAACACGGCATACACAATGGATGAAATAGCAGGCTACATCACAGGCATAGCCTTCAAGTTATCAAACATAAAAGGAGCCACTCTGAAGAAGGAAAAAATAGAAAAAGACCTATCTGAGCTAATCGAGCAGGCAGTAGACCAAATCTATAAGATAAACGAGATTGTTCGCGCATTAGGCGGTAACGCAACAGTTGCAATTGATCTTGCCCACGAAGCCCAGAAGATGGAAAGAATGGTGGATGAAAAATATCGTTCACTAACCATAAAGGTCTTGGACGAGGTTACAACTACAAAGGAACTAATGCTTCTAAAAGATGTGGTAGAAGGCATAGAAGAAATGTCTGACAAATGCCTTCAGGTATCAGATTCATTCATTCTACTGGCTCTTAGCCTATAAAATCGTGAAACTATCTTTCTCTTTTTTTACTAATGTTTCCTAAACACTAAAATCAATTGCCTTATTCTTGAAGGATGTTAACTTGAAAGGAGAACTAATCGAGAATAGAATTGTAGTGTGGGATCTGGAAGAATCCAAGTCATTATTTGTTAACGGATATTATGGAAAACCAATAGGAATTACAAAACCAAAACCTGACGAGATTAACGTGCCTTTGATCTTGGATCTCATAGAGGGATACTATCTTCTAGAAAAATCAAAATTGAAGATCTACCAAGGTAAAAAGAAAGTCATTCCAAATGAAATGCTGGAGATATGGTAGACGCGAACACCATAACTTTGACAAAAAATATCATCGTTTACAAAGATTTCAGAGATAAAGGATACATCATAAATCCAGGAATAAAGTTTGGTTGCGATTTTGCAGTTTACCAAAAAGGCCCAGGCATTGATCATGCACCATATTTGTTACAAGTTTACAATTCCACAGATACAATGTCAGCAACAAGTGTTGTCTTGGCAGGCAGGCTGGCCACAACAGTTAGAAAACAATTCATCCTTGCAATCCCAAAAGGAAATAAAATTGACTGCCTGGCACTTGACTGGTGGAGAGCCTAGAGATGTTTTTTGATATGAGAAGCTATTCTGTCATACACGTCGAATAGTTCTTTTGTAATCCCCAATTCCCCGCTGCTCTTCCATTTGCCATGAATTCTTATTCCCTTCTTTGTTGGATCTACCCAAATTAATGCATCAGTGGGCGAAAGCTTCAAAATCATACTTTTGAGTTCGGCGTCTGAATTCAGAGACGCTGCAAGACTTCCTCCAACCCATTCTACTCCAGACACTTTCTTTGTGGAAAAATGTCCTTCAGGTATTTAGGGTTGTTTTGGCAAGAAGATTGTCAGAATCTGTTAGTTGACTTTCAGTTTTGACAATAAAATGGGCTTGAAATCTGTCTTGTGCCCCCCAAGGTGCCGGATTTAGATCTTGTGACATTTTCAACCCTTCTGGATTATCTGAATAATGTCTATGTTACTTCCTTTTAGATCTATACAACCATGGTTTGTAACCATAGCAGGCGAATGCGAGTAATACTTTGAATAATAATCACTTTTTTCAACTTCGTCAGTTTCAAATTGTTTTGGTTCTGCAGTTACCCCAATTTTTTCCAACAGATCGCAGTATTCTTTTTGCTTGTTTTTTCGTACAATAGTATCAGGTTCAGAATCATGCATGCGTCAGGTTGAATTCGACCCACAAATAAATATTAGCGTACCATCGCAAGCACACAAGCACAATCGAATAAATAGTCCAAAACATGTCAAATTCTATTAATGCTCAAGTTCCAAGACAAACTCGTTGTTATCACTGGTAGCGGTACCGGAATTGGAAAAGCAATAGCGATCAAATTTGCTGAAAATGGTGCAAACATAGTCATTTTAGGAAGAAGAAAAGAGCCACTTGAAGAAGCTGCCAAAGAATTACAGCCGATAATTGATAAAGCCAAAAGTGGTGCGTTTGTGAAAATTTTTCCAGGAGTTGATGTCAGTGATGAGGCAGGAGTATCACAAATGTTTGAAGACTTGAAGAAATCTCATGGAACAGTAGACATTGTGGTAAATAACGCAGGAGTTTCAGGTCCAGTAACATGTTTTACAAATTCTTCAATGAGTGATTTCAAGAGCACTGTTGGCATACACCTCACCGGTACTTTCTGGACTTCAGCTCAGGCAATCAAATCCATGAAGTCAGGATGCAAAATTGTGACAATATCCACGTTTTTCACAGAAGAGCGCCCGTTTGAACAAAGACCTTACAGATTTAGAAGTCCATATACAGCTTCTCAAGGGGCAAAGAACAGACTTGCAGAAGCAATGTCGTGGGAGCTTACAGACAAAGGGATAATATCAATTGCTACAAATCCTGGACCAGTTCATTCAGACAGAATATACAAAACCGTTTATCCAAAAGCAGCCGCAGAATTCATGCGAGTCAGTGGTTTTGAAAACCTAACTCCTGAAGAAGTAGAGACTGTCAATAATGACATCCTTCCATTATTAGGTGAAGACGAAAACACAGTGAAAAACGGAGTAAGACAAGCAGCATCAAAACTTGCAAAGACAAAATCAATAACGTCAGAGCCAGAAATTCAAAAACTCGGCAATACCATCATATCACTTTTGACCAAGATACAACAGATTGCAGAAAAAATTCAAAACAATACTAGCAAGATGATTGCAGATGAACAGTTCTTGTCACAGCAACAAGTTGCTGAAACTGTCCTTATGCTATGTGATGAAAACATATCAAAGATTCTAAATGGCAAAGTGATTCCAGGCGACAGAGTCTTCTATCCCGTCAAACCCCACATAGCTTGCTCAGTACCAGAGACCAAACCAGACTATAACTCAAAAGTGGTTTTGTTTGTAGTAGACGCCACAGAAGAGTCAGATGTGTCAAGAGTCGAACATCTAGCACAAAATATTGAAAGCAATGGAGGAAAAACTGTAATTTTGATCTCAAAAACCAGTATCAAACAGGCAGAAGAACGACTATCCAAATTTCATTCGCATGTAATGGACATCAACAACCAAGAAAACATGAAAAGAATGCTCAATACGGCAACGAGAAAGATAGGGTCTATCAATGTAGTGATTTACGTAACTGGAAAATTGCCTCAAGTCACAAAGATTACAGAGTTATCAAGACAACAATGGGATGGTCTTGTAGACAAATTCATCAACACACCAGCACTTGTCCTCCAAGAAGTCCTTAACAGATTTGTTCCAGGAGGAGCAAAAAACCCGCCTCTTTTCAAGGAAAAAGAAGGCAGCATCATAATTATTGGCCCAGATATGCCAGTAGGCAGCAAGGTGACAGGCAAAGATAGAGCAAAAGTAGAAGTATTCAGAGGAGCACTGAGGCCTTTTGTCACAACAGTCAATCAAGAACTAAGCGATGTTCTCAAGTCGAAGATCAGAATACATTTGATTCTTCCCGGAAGCATAGATGGTGCGGAATCAGACAACTCAAAAATCCTAAACGCAGTGAATTTCTTCAAAACTGGAAAAGCAATTACAAACTCAGAAGTAATTTACTACCCAGATGAAACAAGAACTTGATGAAAAAGTTCTCCGAGCTTAAAGTTGGGGATGAATTTTTTGCACAATGTCAGATTTCTTCTGATGACCTTGACAAGTATCTTTCCTTTTCAGGAATAAAAAACATAATTTATGAAAATGAAGAATTTGCACACCAACGCGGCAAAATGGTCTCTGGTAGAGCCATATTAGCAAGAATCGAAGGTGAATTTACAAGACTTGAGGAAATGTATGGTAATCTTTTGATTTTCTATGGCATAGACGGAGACCCGTCTTGGAATAGCAGACAAACCAGATTTCTCAAACCTCTCCATACAGACGAGAAATTGAAGATCAAATTCAAGATATCAGACAGACGAGATCTTAATGATGAATTTGGCCTGTTATCAATTGATTTTGAGGGGACAAAAGACAATGGCGAGATTGTTCTTGTATCTAAAAGAAATCTTTACCAGATTAGAAAGGAACCTCCAGTAAGAAAATAAATGAAAAACTAGATTGGCATATATTTTTCCATGGTATCATCATGGAATTTTAACTGGAGTACTAAAAGCATCCATGAAGAGCTTGATTGATGTGATAGCAAGTACCACAGTTACAAATATCCTGAGTTTTTTTTCATCTACTCTTGACGATATTTTACTTCCCACAACTCCCCCGGCAAATGCTCCTATTGACAACAAACCCGCCTGAACATAGTCAGGATGGCCCAACAGAGAATGAACAATCATTCCCGATGCAGCTGCGAACATCAATATGAACTGCGATGTGGGTGCAGCTAGTTTCATGGATAACCCTATTGCTACAACCATGAGAGGGACAAATACTGTTCCTCCACCTATTCCAAATAGGCTTGAAATTACACCTGCAAAGAAACTGGCACCTACTGCAAGTATCATGATTTGTTTTGAAAGATTGTATTCTTTGGGTTCCATCTTTCTTTTAGAGTAAATGTAGACACTTGAGGAGACAAGCACTAGACCAAACAGCATCTTGAATACAGAGGCAGATATTTCGTCGGAGATGTATGCCCCAAGTATTGTTCCAGGAATGGAAAGTAATGCCAGTTTTAGCCCTAGGGAATACACAATCCGCTTTTGCCTGGCATAAGATAGCGTAGATGCCACTGCGTTACAAAAGGCAGCAAAGAGACTATCACTTGCCGCAAGAGTAGGTGAAAACCCAGCAAAAGTCAATGCCGGAACAATAACAAATCCCCCTCCAAGGCCAATCATTGATCCTATGATGCCAGCAGCAAAACCAAGCGGTACTAGCCACAAATATTCAAACAATTCTAACACCAAGTTGAAATTTCCATAGATTAAATGAGCGCGTCAAGCTTAATGGACCTGAGCATAGAGTAATTACTTGGCCACAAGCAATTTCCACAGATAGCCTTGGGTGGTTGTAGACAATTCTATTTCAAAGTGTTTCCCGCTTAACGGCACCCCGTGAGTGGTGCTATTGGGTTCTTTTCCTTTCAGATGAAAATCGCGAAGTGCATCCATCATGCCTGACAGTTGTGTATAGTTACCTGGTTTTTCAGTTGCCCAGCATTGACAGACCGTCTCATTGACAACATCTCCAAATAGAATTTTTACGTCATTATAGTTACTAAACATAGGATCGGATTGCGCTGCTGCAATCACCATCACAGGAGATAGCGGAGATCCTATCATGTCAAGATTTCCAAGGAAGTTACCATGTTCGTCCTTTATTTCTGTTGAAGTACAATACTCAATCATGGCTTGTCTTGTCTGATTAGTGAGAAAATTGCAATATTGAGTAATGTCAGATTGGGTGTTAAACTTCAGAGGTTTTGACATGTTTATGTTCTGATCTATCAGAGTACTTTTCAAGTCTGAATTTGCTTCTGCATAAGTAAAATCCAAAGTATATGCCGAGATTCCAGCAGGTGCACTAGGTCCTGTCTGCATCATATTGAATTGAGTAAGAAATACAACTACAGCTGCAACACCGACTGCGGCTGCAATTCCGACGTAAGTGTATTTTGTAAATTTCACGCTATCCAAAGTTTTTCAAGCTTTAATAAAGGAATCTCAGAATTCATGAATCTTAATTAATCCCAACATGTGTCTTGTGGATGTTGCGCATAATATTGTGTGGCTTTGGTGTAGTAGGGCAAAGTTTTGCAAAGCTTCTCCTTTCAAGGTCTGAAGATCTTTATGCAAAACACGGAGTCAAACCTAGAATCGTCGGTGTGTTCGACAGTAAAGGTTCTGCTGCTTCTTCAGCAGGTATTGATCTGAATAGGTTGCTCGAAGTCAAGAAAAAATATGGAAACATACGAAAGTATCACAACAAGGAAAAAGAAGCAAATGGACTAGACATGATAAACGGCATGGAAGCTGAAGTGTTAATTGAGACCACACCAAGCAACTACAAGGATGCCGAGCCTGGGATGTCACACATAGTGACTGCAATGAAAAAGGGTCTTCATGTCATTACAGTAAACAAGGGTCCGCTGGCTCTTGCATTTCCATCATTGATAGAGTTGGCCACATACAATCAGGTACAATTAAGATTTAGCGGAACTGTTGGCGGTGGCACTCCAATCCTAGATTATGCAAAAAATAGCCTCAGAGGAGAAAGAATAGTTTCCTTCCAAGGAATTCTAAACGGTACAACAAATTACATACTTACAAACATGGCAGGCGGCATGACGTTTAAGACGGCACTTGCAGATGCAAAGAAGAAAGGATATGTCGAAGCTGACGAATCGTTGGATATTGACGGTTTTGATGCAGCGGCTAAGCTTGTAATACTTGCAAACTGGATAATGGACATGAAGGTAACCATCAAAGACATCAAGCGAACAGGCATTAGAAACGTATCAACTTCTGACATTAAGAGAGCGGCGACTAATCGTTCCGCAGTCAAATTAATTGCATCGTGTAACAAAGACTTGGAGGTAGCTCCAAGAGAGATACTTGAAGATGATCCACTTTGTGTCAACGGGACATTGAATGCAATCACCTTCAATTCAGAACATTCCGGTCAGCAGACAATAATTGGACGTGGTGCAGGCGGCATGGAGACTGCAAGTTCCATATTACGCGACTTGTTAGATATCAAACAGGAAATGTCCAGAGATTGAAATCTCACCCATTATCTAAAAGCGACAGCAATGACATCCTAGAATCCATTGCATTGCAGTGGAAAATAGATGTACCAAGACTAAAGACATTGGTCAAGTACGAAATTGATGATGAAACAGCCATGATCACAGGAGAGGGTTTCATGGCAATTAAAAGCGGTGAAACTTATCTTCCATTTCTTTCCGAGACTTCATTGCTTGAAAAGTTTCCAAAAATTCTAGTGGATGCAGGAGCGATAAAGTTTGTATGCAATGGAGCAAACATCATGCGTCCAGGAATCAAAAAATATGACAATTTTGAAAAGGATCAAATCATATGCGTTGCAGAGGAAACGCACAACAAGTTTCTTGCAATAGGAAAATCCCTCATATCAAGCGAGGAGATGGCCAACATTACAAAAGGAGAAGTAGTCAAGAATTTACATTACATCTCAGACAAATACTGGGAATCTGCAAAAACGATAAAAAAGTAACCACTAGTTTTCGGTGGATTCTCTTGACCCATTCTTGTCAATGACTAGCACATCAATGCCGTCACCGCTTGCCGCATCTCGCATTATGGCAGATTTTATGGATTTTACTGCAAGCGTTACTGCTTCTTTTTCCTTCATTCCTTTTTTGAATTCCTGATCTAATACTCCCAGTGCCATCTCTGCACCCGTACCTACGGCTGCATAGTCGTCTGGAAGAACAGAGCCTAACGGGTCAAGTGTGTAAATAGTAGCATCGCCATTAACGCCACCGACAATTACCTGAGTAAGCAATGGATAGAATCGTCTTTCATACATGAGAGATGACATCATTTTAGCTACAGAGTTTGGCGGAATCTCTCTTTTGAGTTCTAATTTTCTAATCTTGGTTAGTGCACGCATCTGCATTGCCAAAACCTGCATGTCTGCAACCATTCCGGCACAGCATGCCCCTACAAAATCTGTTATTTTAAAAGTCTTTTTTGTGCTTTTACTTACCACAAAATTTCCATAAGATATCCTTCTCTCGCTTGCTAGTACTATACCTCCGTCATAGGTTATTCCAACTGCCGTAGCACCTGGCATGTACATATAGGCCATAATTGAACTGCTAAATGAGCACAATAAAGGCCTTTCTCTAAATCACTTGTGATCCAAATCTTTTTGCAGTCAAGATCAGACATTTCTTAGCAGACATGTGAAAAATCATGTCCGATATTTCCATGCTAGACACTGAATTTTTTTATTATTTTACACATGCATTTTGTGGTCTTTTTTAACAGATCAATTCTTGCAAATTCATTAGGTGAGTGGATTCTTGCATAGACATACGTACTCCCAATTGAGATGCAAGGCGCCTTGAGCACTTTGGAAAATGAATGCATAGGTCCTGTTCCAGCAGATGAGACGCTCATTATTGAGGTTCCAAAAGATTCGTCTGCTGCCTTCTTTACTACCTTTACAAATGGATCAGATATTGCAGTTCTAGAAGCTGCCTCTCCGTGAATCATGTGAACTTGGACATCCCCAAATCCTTTGTCTTTGAGATGTTTTTTTAGTCTGGATAATTGTTTTAGAGGATCCATTTTTGGAACAAGTCTAAAGTCAATTTTTACTAGTGCCTTTGACGGTAAAACTGTTTTTGCGCCAGGCCCTTCCCAACCAGATGAGAATCCTGCAATGTTGCAAGTAGGGTCACCTACCACGGCTTTTCGTATGTCTATTCCTTTTTTGTTTCCCACAAACTTCTTTATGCCATATTCTTTTTTAAACGACTTTTCATCAAACGGTTCTTGGGCAATTACACCAAGTTCTTCCTTTGTAAAATTATCAACCTCTCCTATACCAATCCTTAATGAGAATTAGGCCGTTTTTGTTACGCAGTGTTTTTAGCGCTTCAATTAATCTCCAAGCTGGATTTTCAATTAGTACAGCTAGGCTTGAATGAGCATCACGAATAGACTCTAGTACAGAGAGTTCAACATACAACAGGCCTTTCATACCAAGACTGATGACAGGTCTGTCCTTTTCATCAACGTACCCAAATTCCCAGATTATACCATCACATGACAGTTTCTTTTGGTATCTTTTCAGATATTCTTCAACATGCATACTGCCAATCTCTTCTTCTCCCTCAACTAGGAATTTTATGTTGCATGGTACATCACCTGTTGTTTTGATAAATGCCTCAACTGCTTTGATTCTAGTGATTAGTTCTCCCTTATCATCTGCTGAACCACGACCATAGATTTTGTTTCCCCTTATCTTTCCGCTAAATGGTTTATCATCCCATAGTTCAAGAGGCTCTTCTGGTTGAACGTCATAATGGTTGTAAAATAGTATGGTCTTGTGGGGATTTTTCTTTGACTTGACTTCACCGTAAACTACAGGCGGGATATTTTTACCCAGCCTTAGTATCTCCGCTTTGATTCCAGACTGACCCATTATTCTAACTACCAGTCTTGCGCATTCTTCCAATCCAAGACTTTTTGCGGATATGCTTGGTTGTTGAATTAATTTCTGCAAGTCAGAAATTAGTGCCGGCATGTTTTTGTCTACGTATTGTTCCTGCATGCAAAATCACTTTATTCTATCAAAAGGCTTCATTGCCAGCGGAATAAAATCCAAGAGATCTGTTGCTACAATGTGAAAACCATTTTTCTTTTGTGCCAGTGCTCCTGCTTTTCCATTTACAAATACCGCGCTAGATGCTGCCTCCACAGGTTTCCTATTCTTTGATAGCATTGCAGCTACTACACCAGAGAGAACATCCCCTGTACCGCCCACAGTCATGGATGCCAGTTTCTTTGGATTGAGGAATGTCTGTGTTCCATCTGAAACAATGTCTGTTGGTCCCTTGAGTAATACCGTAATACCATTATCTTTTGCATGTTTTTGCACCATTGCGGTTCTTTGCGTTACATTATCTGGAGGAGCCTCTCCAAACAATCTCTTGAATTCTCCAGCATGGGGTGTGACTACAACTTTTTTATCTTTGATTTCAGGAAGAATTTCAGGTACGAGTGCGCTTGCATCAAGAGAGAGCATAACTGCTCTATCAAGTAGATCTTTTACCAGCATCTTCAGTGCCTCCCTATCCTGGATTCCAAGTCCCATGCCAATAGTTGCAGAATCAAGCTCCTTTGGTATGATTCCAACCAGTTTTCTAGCTGAGCCTCTTGTAAGCTTGACATCAACCATTGGAATTACAATAAGATTTGGTGAATATGCTCGAGTAGACGTTACATGAGTTTTAGGCACGCATGTGTAAACTAGATCAGTTCCTGCGCGAAGCGCAGCAAGTGATGAGAGAATTGGAGCACCATGATATAGATAACTTCCTCCAACAACTAGCACTTTTCCGTTTTCTCCCTTTCTTGACAAAGATTTTCTTGGAGGAATAAAATTTTTGACAATTGTAGCCTGCAGAATTTTGGCCAACAAATGTCCTATTTTTTCACGCCGGATAAACCTTCGTCTTCTACAGATTCTTCCACAGATTCTACATCAGGCACATCTTTAATTTCCATACTTGGTATTATTCTTCTAAGATCTTTTGGCGTAGTAACTTTTCGAGCAAATGCAACATATGTGGTGTGCCCAATGCCTCGAAACGAATGTCGTGTCTTGCCTTCTCTGGCTTCGATGGTCCTTACAATCTGTTCAGTAAACTCTAAATCAAAAAAGTCATTTTCTCGCAATGCGGATGCAAGTTTCTCAAGTTGATTCATTGTCGGGCATATTGCCACAAAATACCCACTACCTTTGAGCATCTTCCTTGCTTGTGGAACTACGGTCCATGGATCCCCCAAATCCACTACAACCATGTCCGCGTCGGTTTGTGGTACTTTTTTAGTATTTTTGATATCTAACTTTTCCATTGTAACGTATTTTGAGATTCCAGCTTTTTCGATGTTTTTCCTTGCTATTGCCATAAAGTTTTCATCAACATCATATGTATACACATGACCACGAGGTTTTACTATACTGGCAAGAAAAGTGGTAAGCGAAGCCACTTCCAGTTCCAATTTCAACAATTGTGTGTCCGCTTTGTAATCCTGTTCTTGCAGCGATGTAACCCAGATCTTTTGGATAGACTATCTGAGTACTGCGCTGACTTTTCATAACATAATCGTATACGGTTGGCTCTAAGAGATAGATTATTTTTCCTTTATTGGTCTTGATTGCGCTTCCATATTCTTTTCCTATTACTTTTTTGTGATCAATAATTCCAACATGAGTGTGAAATTGTTGTTTTCGCGATACTTTCATCAGCCATTTCTTTGAATCATCATAGAAGAACAACACGTTGTTGTTTTGTTTTATTTTCTTCACAACTAGACCTTATTCCATATGGATAATAGTATTTCCAAATTTCAGAGTCGGAACTACATCCTATGGGGGGTGTCAATGCCCAACAAAGAAAGCGCCTTGGTGATGGTTTCTTTGAATGACCACACAAGACAAAGCCGCGCATTTATCATTTCAGGGATTCTGCAGTCAAGACTTTGACGTGTTCATAGAATGAGTTGAAAGAAACTGCAAGTTCATAACAGTACCTTGCAATTAGTTTAGGAGACAGGTTCTTTGCAGAATCTTCTACCTGTATGTCAAATTTGCCAATTATCTTCACCAGATTTCTCTCATAGGGCGTATCCAAATCATCAAAAGAGACATCAAATGCAGGTGTTTTGCCAGACTTTTCAAGAATTCTCACAGATCTTGCGTATGCGTATTGTATGTATGGCCCCGTATCGCCTTCTAGACTCAAGCGATTCTGTCATGTCAAACGTGATTATTTTATCAAGATCTTGTTTTATCATGGCATACCGCAGCGCACCAACTGCTACCTGTTCTGCAATTTTTACCAGTAGCATATCATCAAGTTCGGGATTTCGCTTCTTTACTTCTTCATACGTTTTTTTGCCAAGTATATCCAAAACAGAATCAGCGTTAACATAGATTCCCTTTCTGCCTGACATCTGGACAGACTTGCCTTCAGTTTCCAGATTAAGATTTTTTGCAGTGTCTGAGCTTAAAGTGACTGATTCATAGCCAAGATGTACGTATGATTTTCCCTCCGACTTGAAATCAGATATTATTTTTGTGATAATTTTTTGCAGTCTTGACTGTCTTGAATCAATAACCGTAATGACGGTATCTCCAGTAAAATTCATCTTTGTTCCAATATTTTCAAGAGTGGTCTCCCAAAGTATCCTGTCATTTTTCTGCACAGTGTATTGTTTATAGTAGAATGGATCTTCCAGCAGTCCCAGCTTCCACGTAGCATATGGAATGTCTTTTGCAATATAGGTAGCAATACCGTTACTTCTGATCAAAATTTTGTCTTCTTCTGTTTCTGAATCAGACTTTATCACCCAGCAACCAGCATTCTTTCCTTCATTTTCAAGATATATCAGTCCCATAGATTTCATTTTATCAAGAACCACGTTCCAGAGTCTAGAGCGAACTATTTGTGATTCAAAATTTAGACAGTCATATGTTACTCCAAGTCTCCAACAAGTCTTGAGTTGTTCTTCTAGGACTCTTCGAGTTATCTTATCACCAAATTTTGCGATTTCAGAGTTTCCTTCTTCAAGTTCTTTTAGCACTATTGTCCTTTTTTCTGCAAGAAGCGGTTCTTTCTCGTATCTTTCAGTGATGCTCACATATACAACATCTCCACAATAATGATCAAATTTCTGATTCTGTGCAGATTCAATATCAAAGCCACCATACCGAAATCCTACAATGATATCGGCCACCTGAAGCCCGGAATCGTCTACATAGTTTAAAACCCTGACATCATAGCAGGCTTTGTTTAGAATCCTTGCCATTGTATCTCCAATTACTATATTTCTCACATGTCCAATGTGCAGCGCCTTGTTTGGGTTAACACTGGTATGTTCTACTACAATCTTCGAGCTCTTTCCAAGATCGAACTTTCCATAATCTTGTCTTGCGGATGATTGCATGACAGATTTAATAAAAGCCGAGTGGTTTGCAACAAAGTTGAGATATCCCGAGGGATGTACATTTACTTGCGATACAAATGAAGTCTTGTATTTTTTATATTCATTTGCAATAGACTCGGCTATTTCCGATGGTCTTTTCTTGAGTGGTTTTGCCAGCAAAAATCCAATATTACAGCTTACATCCCCAAATTCCGGTTGAGATGCCTCGGAGACATCAAATCGCACCAATGGATATCCCAGATCACTTGAGATTTTTTGCACATTAGATCGAATTTCATCGAAGAGAAGTCGTAGTGTCATGATATCATCATCATTTCACTAAAAGTTTTAATTCAATCTTTTCAAGTGCTTCTATTATTCCATCTCCTGCATGACCCGGAACTGTAATTGTAGCATGGGATTTTACATCATCTGTAGCATTTCCTAATGCCACACTTATACCAGCTAGTCCAAAAAGAGGCACGTCTGTTTCACTGTCACCTATTGCAATGACATCTTGTTTTGTGGCTGAGAACATCTTCATGACTTCAAGGAACCCATTTGCCTTGTTAACTCCTTTTGAGTTGATGTGATAAGCATACATACTATCAGATAATTGTACATTAAAATTATTTTCAGCCAGAATCTTTTTTCCCAAGTTGACATCAAAATTTCTTTCAAGGACCACCTCAGTGATACGTGGGAAAACAGGTTTTTCAACTGCATCTGGAATTTTTGTTTTAATGAATTGGAATGCCTTCAAGCATTCCTGTTTGTTTCCAATTAGCCTATGCTCGTCAGGTCCAGATGTGATAATTCCGCCATTTTCTCCCACTGCTATTCTTGTTGTACCGCCAAATACTGAGAGAACATAGGCCTCAATAGATGACCGTCCTGTCACGTAGATTACCTTATGGCCGAGTTTTACCAAATAACGCAGAGCCGCAAGTGCATCAAGGTCAACTCTGCCCCCTTTGTTATCTGTGATTGTACCATCTATATCCACTGCATATATCTTGGGTTTCAATCAAATCACGTAATGATTCCCGGGCATAATAACTGTAATAGACAATTCTATTCTGTTTTGTCATCTACAAAGTATCATGAAGTCTTTCCCTTGAATTGGAAAAACACTTCTTTTCGTGTTCCTTCCTGATCCCACGCGGCAACTTTGTATCTACCAGAAATTCTCCATTGTTTTGTGTCAAACTTTAACACGGTAGAATAATTCCCCTTTTGAGAATTAATGTACTGATCAGCACTGAAAACCTCCTTCTCTGGACGGATCTAAAACTGTCACATGCATTGTCTGCTTTGGGTTAAGTGCCTCATAATCTACTTTTAATTTCATATATTCACCTTCATTGTAGATCGGCTTGTCTATATTTAGCGTGATTTTATTAGTCATGATTTGAATCATTGATTGTTAGAATTTAAAATTATGTACTGAGTAAAGATAGATTTTTGATAAGGTTAGCTAAAATATTCATATCGAGTCGTTAATTTGTGACCAGAAAAGGATCAATATCCGAAATTTTTAGCAAGGCATTGTATCATGACAATTCAGATCTCTATTTTGTGGGCTATCTTGACTTTAATATAATTAAGGAAGCTACACTGACAGAATTTCTCAAGATTTCAGAAAATTTTGAGACAATACCTGCTACAAGGATCTTTTACATAAAGAAAGAAAACAAGACGCTATATCACAAATCAAATAATAAAAAAGATCCCAAGTCCTTGGAATGTTTTTGAGCATTCAGTTATAATATGTGAGAAAATCACCTAGAGTTGTGTTAATTGATTTTTTAAAACCAATACTTGAGAACCCGTTCTTTGTAAAGTATGGATTAGTTGGTCTTTTTCTAAACTGCATTTTTGCTTCAATCATCCCATTCCCAATAGTGATAACATCGACCGCATTGCTTCTAGACGGTCAAAGTGCTGTAACTGTGTTTATCACAATGGCCATTGGATCCGTGGGTGGAGGAATCATAACGTATTACATAGGATACGACGGAAAAAAGATGTACAAGTTACTGAGAAAGACCCATAGTGAAGAGGATTACAAGAAGAGTTTTGAGAGGTTAAACAAACATGGTTGGAGCATAATCTTTGCTCTAAGTCTAGTTCCCATATTGACAGAGATTGTTACAATAATAGCAGGAGTAAAAAGATACAATTTCAAGAAATTCCTCATATCCATGAGCATAGCAAGAACGACTAGTGCGTTTGCTTCAGTTTATTTTGGAAATATGTTTGTTCATTATTTTAATTCGTTCAAACTTTGACCAGAGAACAATAGATCAAATCTAATTAGAAAGATTTTATTCAGTATAAGAGTCAAATAAGACAGATGGGAGTACCAGAAAAAATTCAGGCCATAAAAGACGAGATGGCCAAAACCCAGATCAACAAAGCTACTGAACATCATGTAGGTCTTCTAAAGGCAAAGCTTGCCAAATTAAAAAGAGAGGAAGAGGAGAGAAAATCAAAAGGTTCTGGTAGTTCAATCGGTTTTGATGTAAAAAGAACAGGAGATGCAACGGTTGTATTCATTGGTCTTCCAAGCGTTGGAAAATCTACTTTACTTAACAGGCTTACTGGTGCAAAGTCAGCTGTTGGCGCATTTCAATTTACAACTACAACAGTAGTACCAGGAATGATGGAATATCGCGGTGCCAAAATTCAAGTTCTTGACTTGCCTGGAATAATCAAAGGGGCATCCACAGGAAAAGGACTTGGTAAAAGAGTTCTTTCAGTGGCAAAGAGTGCCGATTTGGTGCTAATCATATTAGATGTATTCCAACCATATCACGAGGAAGTAATTAGAACCGAACTTGGTAACATAGGAATCAGATTGGATCAGAAGCCCCCCAATATCGTTATAGAAAAAACAGGGGATGGCGGATTAGCAGTGAGTCAACAGGTTCCAATGACGAAGATGCCTGTAAATCTGCTCAAAGACATTTTACGAGTATACGGGATAAATAATGCGCGCGTTTTGATAAGAGAAGATATCGATTCAGAGCAATTGATTGATTACGTATCAGGTAACAAGTTTTATGTTGAATCTTTGACCGTGATGAATAAAATAGATTTGGTAAACCAAGGATTCCTAAATGAATTACAAGAAAAAGTAAAATCAAAAATCATCCCCATATCAGCTGATACTGATATCAACATAGCTGCGCTCAGAGATGCAATTTATGAATATCTAGATTTTATCAGAATTTACATGAGACCAAAGGGCGGCGAGACTGATTACAAAGAACCACTTATCGTTAGACGCAATTCAACTGTTTTAGATGTGTGTAACAAATTACACAGAGATTTGAAGAAAGATTTCAGATATGCTCTAGTGTGGGGCAAAAGCGTCAAGTTTGGCGGACAGAGAGCTGGTTTGAACCACACATTAGAAGACGAGGATGTTCTGACCATAGTTAAAAGCAAATAGTAACAACTAATTTAACAGACAAGTTTTGTGATTCATGGAAAAAGAAACTGAACACAGATGGTGTAAGAAATGCATTTCAAAAACAAAACAAGAGATAATTTTCATGCCAGAAATTCCAACTTACAAACGAAGACGTCAATACAAATGTGTACAATGCGGACAGATCTCATGGTTACAAGGAAGGCGGCCATCAGCCGAGTCTGTTTACTAAAATGCGATCAAAATTTTAGAATTTTATGAAAAATTTGTT
This sequence comes from Candidatus Nitrosotalea sp. TS, assembly GCF_011319465.1. Taxonomy (GTDB): domain Archaea; phylum Thermoproteota; class Nitrososphaeria; order Nitrososphaerales; family Nitrosopumilaceae; genus Nitrosotalea. Next base: position 13,961 of record NZ_RCMB01000002.1, on the reverse strand, counting down.
TATAGAATATCATCATTTGGTGTAATTTTCTTAAGTCTAACGATAGAAAAACAAGTTAAATGTAAAACTTGTCAATGGCAATGAAAAAACGCGCTAAAAAAGCTGCCAAAAGAAGATCAGCTCCAAAAAGAAAATCAGCTCCTAAGAGAAGATCAGCAGCTAAAAGAACAGCGGGTAAAAAAGCTAAAAGAACAGCTAAAAGAAAATCTGCAAAGAAACGCAGAAGATAAAATCAAAAAATTATCGCTTGATGTCAAGCGATAATTTTAATATTTTAGCTAAACATCTTTCTTAACTAGCATGACACATGGCAACTGCCGGTTCAGGCTAAGAAGGATCCTCTTATTTTAAATTATCAATAGTCTCAACTTTTCCAAAACACAAGATGAACTAGTAGAGAAAGCTCAGCAATTTGATTTGTTGCTCTGTTGTGATCAGATTCTTAGAAGCTAGTATTTCAAGAAGTTGAGTGATTATTTGCTTTTGTTGATCTGAAAATCCTGGCTGACCAGGCGGGCCTGGAGGACCAGGTGGGCCACGAGGACCTACATCTCCCATCGTACCTTGTGGTCCTTGAGGACCTTTATCGCCAGCCATGCCAGGAGGACCTGTAACGCCTTTATCGCCTTGAGGACCTTGAACTCCTTGAGGACCTTTATCGCCAGATTGACCTTGTGGACCTAATGGTCCCTTATCGCCTTGAGGGCCTTGAATTCCTTGAGGACCTGGTGGGCCTTGTGGGCCTGGTGGACCCCTTGGGCCTTGTTCGCCAGGAGAACCCGGTAAACCTCTAGGTCCTTTTTCACCCTGAGGACCTGGAATACCTGTAAGACCTTTTTCTCCAGGAGGACCTTGCGGGCCTTGTGGGCCTTTATCGCCAAGTGGACCTTGGGGACCGGTAAGACCTTTATCGCCAAGTGGACCTTGTGGACCTACTGGACCTTTATCGCCAAGTGGACCTGAGGGACCTTTGAGCCCTTTGTCTCCCGGAGGACCGAGAATACCTTTATCGCCAGATGGGCCCGGAGGACCTGTCGTACCCTTATCGCCAGCAGGACCTGATTCTCCCGTAAGACCTTTTTCGCCCTTGTCTCCTTTGTCTCCCTTATCGCCTTTGTCGCCAATTTCTCCCTTGTCTCCTCTTGGACCTTTATCGCCAGATGGGCCTTTATCTCCCGTTATGCCTTTATCGCCAGTGGGACCTTTGTCACCCTTATCGCCTTTGTCTCCCGGAGGACCTTGAGGTCCTTTGTCTCCCGGAGGACCTTGAGGTCCAGGACGAACCCTTGTCACCTTGAGGACCTGGAATTCCTTGCGGTCCAGGCGAACCTTGAATACCTGGCTGTCCAGGTGGACCTTGAACTCCAGGTTGACCCACAGGGCCGCGTGGGCCCTGAGTGCCTGGCGTAGGATAATATTCTGGAGAAGGTTTGGAACTCTTCGGTGATGATTCCTCTTGGATTGGATTTGTGGTGGTGGGAACTTCGCCTGGAATCTTTGGTACCGCGACTTGAAATGCAGAATTAATTGATGAAAACTGATCAAGAATTACGACCCAGATTGAATCTCGCGTAAAGACAAAATCAGGAATAGGGGTTTTTTGGAGAACCTAGAGTCTGAGTGAATTTTGCATCTTTTACCCTTAGGTGGAAATTATCTTTCCAGATAACCGGAAAATTCCTTCGTTTTATGTCTTCTTGAGAAGGAGGATAATCACAAATAGAAATTTGCACCTCAAAGATGCCCGACGGGAGCCTAAATGGCGATTCGCCAGTTATTTCGATTATCCTTTCTCTGGCTGACATATCCTAGGTGTAATACCTGAGTATTTTTGTATTTATCCAAGCGTTATAAAGCTGCTTTGCCAATAAAATTTACTTTTTAGACACCCGGAATAGTATTTATCTACGGAAAATCCATATTTGACCAGTCGTGAAAAAATTATTCAAGGGCAATTCAGAGTCGCCTGAAAGCACTAAGATAAAACCTGAAATGTCAGTAGAGAGATCCAAGGAATCAAAGATAACAGATCCTAACTATACTAGAGATAAACTGTACAAAAAAGGAGTTTCTTTGATGGCAGATGAAAAGATGGACGATGCAGTACGAGCCTTTGAAGGGGCATTACAAGTTGACCCAGGACATGTCGATTCTCTTCTGAAATTAGGGTATGCGAGATTCCACATGGGCGACTTGGCAGGATCCATGGATGATTACAACAAAGTTCACGAGATCGATGTTACAAACTCGGATGCTTGGAACCTGAAAGGTCTCATCTATTATAGACAAAAAAACTACGAAAAAGCCCTTGAATGTGTAGAAAAATCAATTGATACAAACCCTACAGATGGTATGTCTTGGTATAACAAAGGATGTTACTATTCTCTTTTAAATCACATTCCTGAAGCCATTGAGGCTTTGAAGCGTTCAATTGAGATAGATGTCAAAAATGCAAAAAAAGCAGTAAGAGACAAAGATTTTGAAAACGTCAGAGCAGATGACGGATATAGAAGAATTGTTGAAGTCGTAGTGTTAGAATCAGTAAGACAGGGATATCACAAAGTTGGCCAGATAGTTTGGACAACCATGTTAGGCAAGACAGAGGTGGAAGATGCAGCAAGAAAATTAGTGGAAAAAGGCCTACTGATAAAAGAGGAAAGAAACGTTGGCCTGTCAAAGGTAGAAGAGTTTGAGATTGCCCCCGAGTTGGCTGCAAAGATAGGGGTTGAAAAGAAAGGTCTCTTTGGAACAACAAAAAAAATCAATCCATTGCTAATTCAACACCTAAAAGAAATTAGCGAGGCAGTTCACGCTGTCAAGACTGCAATAGAGAAAGGAGATGTCGAGGAAGTCATTGCAAAGATGGATGTATTCATAGATCCTAGCAAAAGAGGCGCACAAATGATAGAACATTTTTTTGAAGAACATAGAGATATCAGATTATTCAAAATTAGATTAACTGACAAAGGTTACGAATACTTGCAAGCAAATAAACAGAAAATGATAGATCTTTTTGATCACATTGAAAGTCAGACCACAAAGAAGCTAAGAAGCGAAACTACGCAAAATACCTAAAATATTATTCTGCCGAGAGATCCCAATAGTTGGCGTCTTGTTGTTTTTCAATTGGTTTTTCTAATGATTCCCATTCTTTAAAGGATCGAACGTAAAGTTTTACATTCTGAATCCCTATTGACTTTAATGCATAGTATCCCAATCCTGAAAGAGTACCTACACTACCACAGTATGTAATTACCTCAGAGTTAGAAGATATGTTTCTGTTCTGCAGAAGCCTTCGCAACTCATCTTTTGATCGTAGTATATTTTGAGGAGAGGCAAGCATTCTATATGGAATGTTAATGGCTCCAGGGATATGATGCTCAAGAAAATTCAACCTTTCCCTATTGTCCATCAATATGGCACCCTTCTCTTTTGCTGGCATAAGGGAATCAGCAGTTGCAAGAATTTGTGGTTGTAATTTTAGAGAATGGGTTTTCTTTTCAAGCGATGGAGATTCAAGGCTTGTTTCAAGTCCAAGTTTTTTCCACGATCCGTATGTAATGTCCAATAACGAGACTTCTTCATGACCGATATATTGAAGCGCCCACGCTACACGTGATGCTAGGGCGCCAAATGTGTCGTCATATACAACAACAGAGGTTTCATCACCAATACCAAAAGACTGGTCATGTATTGGAGAATCTTTTCTGGGCTGTCATCAGTAAGAAGGCTAGCTAGTGGAAAATTAATTGCCCCAGGCACATGTCCTTGCTTGTAATCTTCTTCTTTTCGTATGTCAAGAACCTTAACACTCTTGTCCCTAACCTCTGATCGCAGAGTGTCTGCATCAACTGTTATTCTTGTAATCTTTTCTTTGCTCAAGCGGCACATTCGCCCCTTCCAGTTTTTGCATGATAGATTCCATCGTTTCCATAATCGACGTAAAAGTCAGGGTCTTGCTCGATTGTAGGGGGGGCTACAACAGGTTTCAACAATTCCTTGATATCATTAATTGATTTAATCTTAGGCCCGCCGCTACCTTCAATGACTCTATTAATCCAAGAATCCAGAACTTCACCGGATCTTTTTTCAGATTTGAAGATCTCAATTATTTTTAAAATTGTTGGAATGACTCTCTTTGTAGGAACCTTGGTTGTAATCAGCCCTAGCATTGAATTTCCATCTGCCCTTCCACCCAACGACATGGTATACAGTGGGTACATATCCTTTCCAAGCCTTCCACCTCCGCCATAAAATCCAATTGTTGCTATTTCATGTTGGCCACACGAATTTGGACATCCGCTTATCTTAATTGTAGAATCTCTCAAGTCATCGTCTTCATCAAGTTTTAGTTCAAGAAATTTTCTTTGAACTTCTTTTGCAAGTCTATGAGAATTAGTCAATGCGAGATTACATGAGGTAGTACCAGAACATCCAACAACTGAGGCCATAGTCAACGCTCCAGAATTTGCAAGACCGACCTCTAGCAATTTGGCATAAAGTTTTGCAAGATCTTCATCTTTTACCCATCTAAACACTATATCTTGAACAAATCCAGTTCTAATTCGTCCCTCTGCAGAAAATTCTCTAGCCATGTCAGCAACAGCACGTAGTTGACTTGCTGTAATGTCACCTGATTCTAGCGTGATGAACGCCGCACTGTAACCTTGTTGTTTTTGCTTCATTGTGTTGGTTTTGATCCATCTAGACAATCCCTGTGGAGAGATGGAATTTCTGAGCTGATGGAGATTTTGCGCAATACTTCAGGAGTCTTGTCAAGATCAAGTTTTACCACAACAGACTGTGTCAGTCTTACCATTGTTCTTTCTTTTAGTATAATATTTTGGAATTTTTCCCATCCAAGTTCATTAACAAGATATCTCATCCTGTTTCTTGCCATATTTTCTCGGTTGCCCATTCTATCATAGACCCGAATGACTGCGATTATGGTATAGAGTAAATCTTCTTCTGGAGTAAATTCCTCAAGCTGATGCCCTACAAATGACTGGGCACCAAGTCCGCCTCCTAAGAAAACCTTGAATCCATTCTGTAATTTTCCGTTAATTTCTGTTCTTTGCGGTATAAGACCAACGTCTACTATTCTTGCCATTCCATGTTTTTCACAACATGTATAGTTGATCTTGAACTTTCTTGGAAGGGATTGATTCATAGAATTTCGCAGTAGAAACTTTGCTGTTGATAATGCATATGGAGTTGGATCAAATATTTCATTAGGACATACACCTGCAAGAGGGCTACACATTACATTTCTTACAGAATTGCCGCATGCTTCTCTTGATGTCAATCCAATTTCTGCCAGCCCACGCATAACTTCGGAGACATCTTCCAGTGCAACCCAATGAAGCTGGAAATTTTGTCTTGTGGAAACATGTGCACTTCCAATTGAAAACGATTCACTTAGTTCAGCCATTTTTTCAATTTGTTCTGGATAAACTTCGCCAGCAGGGATTTTAACACGAATCATACTATAGTCATCAGTCATTCTGCTACCATATGCTCCATGCTGGAGTCTAAATCGTCGTAGATCATCACGGCTAATCTTGCCTTGTCTGAAGAGTTTTACCATCTCTGCAAATTTTTCAGCTTCCTCTAGACGCCCCCATTGTATTTTGGGTTTTGGAAGGTTATCAGGCCTAGACTGAGAAAGGCTTGTCTTACTCAATTATGGTAGCTACTTTGCGAAGTGCATATAAATTTTAAACTAGACACCAGATATGCATCAGTCAATGATATGGTGGCAGGATTTTCCACCCATCATTTTGGTCTTTTCTTAATGAAATTCCCTTTTTGATGTACTTTCTGAATAGCAATATCAGAAAAGAGTTAAATGAAGATCGACGAGGAAAAATTGTGTGTCAGATAAAATCAAGATTGCCGTTGTCGGAAGCGGAAATGTAACATTAACTCTGATAAAAGGCTTAGAATTTTACAAGAATTCAACCGAAGGACTTTGGCACCCAAAGATTTCAGGATTAACTCTGAGGGATATAACAATCTCAGCAGTTTTTGACATAGATTCCTTCCAAGGTAGGAAAAAAAATAGGTCAAGTGATTACAAATTGTAAAACAGATTTTTCAGACATTGTAATTCAGCCTGGAATAATGTCAGATCCAACACCTTCTCACATTAACCAGAGTGGTCAGATAAAATCTGTAAGTTATGATGAATTTGTTAAATCTCTCAAGGCCTCCAATCCAGATTTTCTTGTTAACGCGATTTCTTCTGGACTTGATAATACATCAGGAAAATATTCTGAGGCGGCATTGGATGCAGGGTGTTCTTTTTTTAATGCCACATCTTCCAAGACCGTAACCGATAAGACAAAAAAAGCATTTGAGACAAAGGGATTGATGATTCTAGGAGATGATTTAATGAGTCAGTTTGGTGGAACTGCTTTTCATCGAGGAATGATAGATTTTATGACAAATCGTGGCATCAAGATCCAGAAAGCATATCAGCTCGATGTTGGAGGAAATCAAGATACTATGAATACAATGGCCGAAGAAATAAGAGAGAAAAAAAGAAGCGCCAAAACAGAATCCATTGCAATTGAAGCTCCGTATCCTTTCAAGTCTACTGCAGGCACTACAGAATATGCAGAACAGCTTGGCGAGTCAAGAGTCAGTTATTATTGGATGGAAGCCAAAGGATTTCTAGGTTCAACAATAGAGATGGACCTGTCACTTAGAACAAATGACAGTACAAATGGCTGCAATGTAATAGTTGATTCACTCAGGGCTGCAAAACATATACTAACTAAGAAAGATCTTACAAAAACAGACATTATCTCGGCTTATGCATTTAAGAATCCAACAAAAAGGATGCACATAAGGGAGTGCATTAAATCATTTGAAGATGCTTTTTTAATCTGAGCAAACTATTAATGTGCTGTTCTAAGGATATTTTTCATGCAAACGACGACTCACAAAGATGAGATACAAAAAATATTTGCAGACGTAGATGAGAAGGAAATCACACGAGCAATCGCCGATGAATTTCACTCAGTACTTGTAGACAGGGCAGATTCTGATGTAATAATCATAGGAGCTGGCCCGGCAGGTTTGACTGCAAGCAGAGAACTTTCATCGATGGGATTCAAAGTTCTAGTCATAGAACAAAACAACTATCTCGGAGGAGGATATTGGTTAGGAGGATACATGATGAACCCAGTAACAGTGAGAGCCCCAGCACAAAAAATTTGGGACGAATTAGGAGTTCCTTACAAGAAGGTAAGAGAAGGACTTTATCTCACACCAGGTCCACACGCAGTTTCAAAATTAATAGCTGCAGCTTGTGATGCAGGAGTAAAATTCTTGAATCTAACAAAATTTGATGACTTGATATTGAAAAATGGAAGAGTAAGCGGCATTGTAGTAAATTGGATGCCCGTATCAGCTCTTCCAAGAAACATAACTTGTGTGGACCCAGTTGCTTTAGAATCTAAGATGGTCATAGATGCATCAGGACATGACTCAGTAGCAATAAAGAGACTGGTTGACAGAAAGCTTGTGGAATGGAAAGGTATGGATCCAATGTGGGTAGATGATGGCGAGAATAAAGTAGTACATCATACGGGGGAAGTTTTCCCTGGACTTGTAGCAACAGGCATGTCCGTAACAGAGACATATGGCATAGCAAGAATGGGTCCAACATATGGTTCCATGTTGTTATCAGGCAAGAAAGCAGCTGAGATTACAGCATCCAAAATAAAAGAACTAAGAAGATAAATCAACTATAGCCGATATTTCATTATTGAAAATATCTAAACTATTTTTATATGACGAACCAAGTGTGTCTGAGATTAAAATCAATGAACTTGCGGAGTTCATACAGAAACAAAGTGGAATAAGCACCGAAGTACGACAGAGTTTTTTTCAGCATTTTGACATAAAAGAAAAAATTCTCCACCAGTTAGCCTCGTGTAGAGTTTTCAACCCATACGTGCCTTTTGAGGAACATAACCCACAGTAGAAGAGATAACATTTGAAAAACAACTGGAAACAGACATGCATACATCAAACAATATAATTTTGTATGACGGATTTGAGCTTCAAAATATTTTCAGAGATGCATACCTGATTCAGAATCATCATCTGACAAGCTTCACATTATATTTACAACAAGACTGACTTGTAGCTATGATTATGACGACTACAGATATCATGGCAGGGCCTGTGATCTGTTCTAATCCGTCTATTATTTCTACTACAGGAATTATCGAAGCACCTGCAAAACCACGTGATTATTATCTCCAGTTATACGAAAGAATATCACAAGGCCTGAATCTAGACTCAATTAAACAAGAATTCAAAGGAAGGTTTCTGGAATATCATGACGAGAGGTTACGCTTGGTTGTTAGAGGATATGTGTTACAGGCAATATTTTATCACCTTACAGGGATTCCTTTTTGCGAATCAAGAAAATGCATCTTGCATAACGCACATTGGCAAGAAGATCTTTTGCATGCACAAATAGAAATGGGAAAGTTATGCGAACAGCACCAAAATGTACTTGATAATCTCTGAAATCGGTGCATAATTTAAATATGAATCGTAAATGAATTTTGTTTGTGCAGGCAGAAATTAGAGCAGAAAATAACAAACCAGAAACAAAGAAAAAATTTGATGTAATAATAATAGGAGCTGGCCCCTCTGGATACACTGCTGCCATTTACACATCAAGAGCCAAACGTGATACGCTAGTAATCTCAGGAATGTTACCGGGAGGACAATTAATGCTTACAACAGAAGTTGAAAACTATCCAGGCTTTTCAGAAGGCATCTTAGGTCCAGAGCTCATGACTACAATGAGAAAACAGACAGAGAGAATGGGTGCCACAATCATTGATGATGAAGCAGTAAATGTAGATTTTAGGAGAAAGCCATTCAAGGTGTTAACATATTCAGAAGAGTATGAAGCAGATGCGGTCATAATTGCAACTGGTGCAAGTCCTAGAAAGCTTGGCGCAAAAGGAGAGCAAGAGTTCAGCGCAAAAGGAGTATCATATTGTGCTACTTGTGACGGCCCATTTTTCAAGAATCAGGAAATAGTTGTGGCAGGTGGTGGAGATTCTGCCATGGAAGAAGCCATATTTCTCACTAAATTTGCAAAAAATGTGCATGTGATTCATAGAAAAGATAAGCTTAGAGCAAGTAAAATAATGCAAGACAGAGCATTTGAGAATAACAAGATCAAGTTTCACTGGAATTCTGTAATTGATGAAATCAAAGGAAGTGAAAAAGTAAATCAAATCATGATAAGAGATGTAACAACTAACAATCAAGAGACAATGGATGTTGGCGGCTTATTTGTTGCAATAGGTCATGAGCCAAATACCAAGTTGTTCAAAGGTCAAATTGAGTTAGATGATCAGGGCTACATAGTACTCAAAAATCACACCCATACCAACATAGATGGAATCTTTGCTGCTGGCGATGTACATGATCATAGATATCGACAGGCAATTACCGCTGCAGGATTTGGGTGCATGGCTGCCATAGATGTGGACAAGTATTTATCAGAAAGCAGAAGAAAATAGTCAGGAAAACGGTGGAGGAGACAAATGTTTTGCCTCGCGTAATGCTTTATCAAATTCCTCGTTAGTAAATATTTTCTGTTGAGCATAGAGACTCTTGAACTTTCTGCCATCGTCAGCAAATATTCCTATTACATGACCCTTCTCAATTCCATACTTCTTCATTGCAACATACACAGTAGCAGATGACGGACTAACCAGCATTCCTTCTTTTTCATAGATTTCCTTTACGGCAACAAATGCTTCATCATTTGTAATTGTAATCCAATCATCAACTACCTGTTCACGTTTGATAAAGAGATCAGGTTTTGCAGACTCTTCAAAATTTCTCAGACCTTGAATCAAATGATTTTGTTGTGGCTGTACTGCGATAATCTTTATGTTCGGATTTTTCTCTTTCAGATATGCCCCTATTCCAGTTATAGTTCCCCCGGTTCCTACACCTGAGAAGAAATGAGTTATCTTTCCTTTAGTCTGATCCCAAATTTCAGGGCCAGTACCCTTGTAATGTCCCATGAAATTTGCCTCGTTTGCATATTGATTAGGAGAATAGTACTTGTCAGGTCTTGCTGACGCAATCGATTTTGCCAGTGCGATGCTCTGATCTGTACCGGCTCCGACTTTTGGGCACAAGTCATCACTTGTTTGATACAGAACTGCCCCTAAAGATTCAATTATTTTTTTAGTTTCTTCACTTGCCTTTTCAGGTATGACAATTTCCACTGTATATCCAAGAAGTTTTGCAATTCCTGCAAGAGCAATTCCAGTATTTCCTGAAGTCGGCTCTATTATCACACTGTGTCCCCTTTTTATGAGGCCATTTTCTTCTGCCATTTTTACCATCCAAAATGCCGCCCTGTCTTTTACAGAACCAAATGGATTGTGAGATTCTAATTTTGCGTAAAACTCTGCCTGGTCGTTTGAAAGAGAGTCAAGTTTCACAACAGGTGTATTGCCAATTTTTTTTAAAAGTGTCTCTGCATCATTTATTGCCTTAGTGGCCATGAACTACTTCACCTTCTTAATGGTAAACTCAAGATCTTTACCAGGTTTGTTGATACTAAGCAATTGGTGTCCACTTCTGTTTACCCATCGTGAAATATCTTCTTCTGATGCAGGATCGTCCGCGATAATTTTGAGAATATTTCCTACTGCCATTCTTTCCATCTCGATCTTTGTTCTAAAGACAGGTTCTGGACAGAACATTCCTCGAACATCAATTGTTTTGGTGGGAGATAATTCTGAAATATCTAATCGCCTATAAATAAAAAGCTAGTAAAGTGATATTAAAAGCTATTCATGTACGCAAGAAAAATTACTCAAGTCAGGATCATTGGCAATATTGCTCTGAGATTACGCTCATACAACACGTTATAATCTTGATTTTTGAAATTAATTTTGTTCGATAATTTAGTAGTAAGATACACAGCTACTTGGTATACTGCTCTCCAGACCATGCTGTTAGGATTTGATTCAAACACATCTATCAGGAAACTGCATACCCCTGTTAGATGAGGATGATTTTCTTTGAAATATCTTATGATATCATCTTTTGAATTTTCAATTTTATATTTTGCATGTTCTATCATTTCTTTACTGGTAATGTAACCAGTAGTACCAATTGTGATTTTTCCTCGCCTCATTGACCTCAAAACGCTGTCTAGTGTATTTTCGGCCTGAATGATGTCAACACATCTGCCTAGTGTAGAAACAACATGAGAGTCACTTCCTGCCACCTCAGTCATATTATTTGCTTTTGCAAAATAAGACGCCCTGAGATTTGAATACCTGTCAACATTGTTGCTGTTAAAGACTTCAATCAAATCACACAGGATTGCTTTTTCTCGTAATCCATTATTTCAGGGCAAAAGGATGAGGGGCACAAGAAATCGCATCTTGAGACTTTACCATATCAAGTATCTCTTCAAAACTTTGACCTGACCTTATTGTCTCGGTGATTCCGTATGTTAACACATGGATTCCTTGATCTGTTGTAACTTCTTCACCTGGATAGATTTTAATATTTTTGAATTTTTCGTGGTTTTCTTTATAATCTAAAAGCTGTTTGTATCCATCCAATGTATTATGGTTTGTAATAAAGAAAGCATCTAGGCCAGTTTTGTACGCTTGTTCTAGCTGTTCCTGTATTGTTATACCACAATCATATGGAGTTTCTTTTATACCAAGTTGAAAATTTGAAAATTCATTATGACAGTGTAGCTCTGTCTGTAAATCATCCAATGTTTATCGCTTCTCTCAACCTATGAATATAATCTTTGTTTTCAAAAATTCACTTATCTAAATAGATCTTCTGATCGCGTTCTAATAAGATCATTTATTTGATTTTTTGTATCGTCAAAAGGATAATTTCTCACTATGGATATAGGCACATTGAGTGATTTGCCCATAACAAGTTCCGTAGCTGAGCATATTTCATCTACAATGGCAATAGAAGTTACACGGAGAGTTCTGCCAAAAGTATCTTTTCTCCCAGCATAATCCAATAAAGATGCAATTCCAGAAATTCCCACAGCGGCATTGGTTTGACCTTGTCTAAATGGGCGCCCAAACGTATCAGATATGATAACTGCGATGTTTTTTTCCGTTTTTTCTTTTATTTGTTTACGTAGTGTTTTAGCTGATGCATCACTATCATTTGGCAACAGTGTTGCATATCCTTCTTCTACATTGCTTTCGTCCACACCGGCATTTGCACAAATGAAACCGTGAATCGTCTCTGAAATTATTATACCATTACGCATTCTGACTATACGTTTTGATTGATCAAGTATTAGTTGTACAATTCGAGGATCTTTTTTGTATTCACTGGCTATAGCCAATAGCAAGAAGAGTCGGTTTAACATTTGAAAGATTTGCAATCCGTCCTTCTTGTTTTGAGATGATTTTCTGTGTGAAAACCAGAATATCGCCATCATGTAGATTTGATCCAGGATTGGAGTCTAGCAGTAACTCAGTTAGATCATCACCGGGTTTGATTTCATTTTCAACATACACCGGAATAATCTCTAAGGTCATCTACCAACCTATTGCTTAACTGCTTAAAATCATATTCTTCTCAAGCAACAGTTTGTAACTGTATCTTCATACCATAATGCATGTTTATGATATCAATGAGCTTTGATAGATCTTTCTCATCTAGCGTTACAGTGGCCAAGTCTTTGACAACATCTTGCGCTCGAAATGCCACGCCCAGCCCACATATGTCAAACAATTTAACATCATTTGCACCATCAACAATAACTACTATGTTTTCCTTTTTTTCTTTCCATTCATTTATCTTGATTATCGCGGATTTGGCTTTGTCTGAATTGACGTTTATTACAACGCCATCCAGTTTGCCATTTTTAAAAATTAATTCGTTTGAAAAGACATAATCAAGCCCCAAATCTTCGCGTAGCCTGTCAGTCATTATAGTGAATCCACCTGACACTGCCATCAATTTCCAACCAGCCGCCTTGAGAGCGTGACATGCTTCTCTGGCACCTGTCATTATCTTAAGAGAATCAGCAACTTCGGTACAAGTTTCATAGTTTATTCCCCTGAGAAGTTCTATTCTCTTCTTTAGTCCTTCTTCCCAGTTGATAACTCCTTCAATTCCTTTTCTTGTAATTTCCCAGATCTCGTCTTGTTTGTTAATTTTTTCTGCCAAAATCGGGAGGAATTCTGCGTCAAGTAATACGCCTTCCACATCAAAAATTGCTAGCATCAGTTTCCGCTTTGTGAAATGATGGAGATTATATTAATCTTAAGCGATCTTAGATCTTTCTACCACTAGCAATATATTCAAGATGACTAAGATGAAGATCATGAGCGAGCTTCCACATAAATACGAAGTTACAATCAAAGCGGCTTCAACATCAAACAAGTTATCGGATCAAACAAAAGAAGAGTTGAAAGCATCAGGAATGATGGACGATAAAGGAAAATTAAAGTTGAAAGGAGTCAGCCCCAAGATGCTGAAAAAAATGAAAGAAGAAGCAGTAGATTGTCCTGTTTTGAAAAAAGAAGTACCATTCATCCAATGTTTTGTCTGCTCTAATTTTCAAAGCAGAATAACTGGAAAAGTTCTTTGCAAAGGCGACCCTTTGTAGAAGAACAAAGGCTCATTAGGACAAGCCTCAAAATGATGTAAATTGAGTAAAGAGATTGGAATCACGGTCAAAAAGAATGAAGATTTTAGCGAATGGTATACACAGGTAGTGATAAAGGCACAGCTTACAGATTATGCCCCAGTCAAGGGGTTAATCGTACTAAGGCCATATGGCTACTCAATATGGGAATACATCAAGTCGTCAGTTGATCAAAAACTAAAGGCAACTGGACATGAAAACGGATTTCTTCCAGTACTCATCCCTGAATCACTATTAAGCAAGGAGACAACAC
>NZ_RCMB01000003.1 GCF_011319465.1 Candidatus Nitrosotalea sp. TS | reverse complement strand
TGCATATCACTTTTTGATTGGACTGTCCAGTGCCGTCACTATATCAGTGTCGCTCCCTGTAAGCATCTTCATTTTTTGTTTTTTGATTTTCTTCTTCTTATTACAATCACTACTGCAATCGCCGCGATAATAATTCCAATTAGTACTGGGAGAGGAATTGGAATCTGATCAAGTACTGAGTCATGTGTGTGACCAGTATTTGTCTGGGGTGCTCTTCCTACAGATACGGTTCCATTCAAGACTACAAAATGTTGAATCTTTAGATCGTCTGCATATACAACTTTGAATGACACAGGATATGATCCTGGCTGGAGAGAGTTTATGCCATTAAGGGGAATGCTAAACGGTATGGGTGAGTCAGGAGTCAAATCTCCCAAGAACTGCGGAGCCATGGCTTGAGATCCTGCACCCATTCCACCGCCTCCACGAGTACGACCAGAACCACCAGCACCTCCAGAGCCTCCACCATTGTAGCTGCCAGAGCCTCCACCATTGTAGCTGCCAGAGCCTCCACCATTGTAGCTGCCAGAGCCTCCACCATTGTAGCTGCCAGAGCCTCCACCATTGTAGCTGCCAGTACCGTTACCAGTCATGTTTGCCATTCTTGCCGCCCTTATGTCTTGCAAGATTGGAGATTTGTAAAGTTGTACTGTAGTATACAAGCCAGTCGTACTTCCTTGATTTAACAAACTGCCTGCTAGGTTTGGAGTATTTCCAACATAGTTTACTGCCAACCCATATAGTTGCGGCTTGACATCTCCTATTACAAATGCACCAAGTGTAAGCGAATTAGTATTTGTCTGCCCTTGAGATACATAATTTGCAGTCAGAGTAAACGATGTCGGGGTATCAATCAAGGAATTGGCCGCAAATACACTGGTTGATAATATTCGTTGTTCACCTGGTGCCAGTGTCGGAATAGACCACGTAGATTGTCCTACAACAGAAACAGAAGTAGACGAGGCAGACGGTACAAGTGAGATCACTACGTTGGATGCAGTATTCGTACCATTATTTGATACGACAAAATTCAGATTAGATAGATTTCCCGAAGTTATGACAGGAGATGTATTGTTACCAGCATACGCCAGACTCAATGATTGTGGTGGTACTGGAGCAATGAATATGCCAGTATCTAACTGCGTGGTCAGCTGTTTACCCCACGCATTTTCGTATACTAGCGATACCGATACATCCTGAGTTTGGCCAGCTGCAGAAGTGGCAGGAAAGACGGTGATGCTTATTGGTGCAGAACTGTTAGCTGGAATAACACCCAGGTTGAATTGATTAGCCCCAAGATTGACAAGATTGGTTGTAGTCGATGACAGTGTTAGAGTACCTGTTGATCCTGAACCGGAATTTCCTTTTTGACCAAGATTTGTGATTGTGGCTACCACACCAGTGGCAGGGGCCGAACCCTTGTTCAAAACAGTGATTGTCATAGGATCAGCCTGTGCAGCAGTTATGGTTTTTGTATCTGTTGATATATCCATGATTACTTTGCCTGGAAGAACAAATGGGACTTCAAGTAATGCTGAAGTACAACTCTGGACACCAAATCCTGCTGCGCCTACTCCTATTTTGTAATTAACTACCAGGTTAGTGCCAAATGTACCAACCTTGGCACTATCTAGCACGTCAACATCAAAAAATAATATGAATGTACCACCAGCAGCCACTTGACCATAATAGCTAGCAAGTGCGAAATTGCTTGTTGCTACCTTTGATGCAGGATTATATTGTTGGAGAAGTTGTGGTATCTTGCTTTCACCAGTTGCAGCAAATCCAGCTGGCAAGTTCAGATACGCAGTTACCGAGTTCAGAGGATTATCTCCTCTATTATTTAATACGACCGCAAATACTTCAGCACCTTCTCCTGGTCCCACTTCTTTTTTAATTGGATTAGTGGCAGATACGCTAGTATCTACTACTCCTTGATCAACCCAATATGCATCTACCACTACAGGTCCTTGATAGTTGCTATCAATTGTTGTGGTAAGTGGTGGTGAGCAGTCATTTTCCTGCATGACTTGTGCCGACGCTGATATTACACTGATTGATGAAGCAAACAACATCACAATCAAAGCAACAGACGCAATCTTTGGTACAAGATCTCTTCTGAAAACAATATGAAACGTTTTAGATGAGCTAGTTTGTGACATCGCGCTCGATTCTCCCATCTTTTATCAATATAGATCTGTCTGTGGATTCTGCAAGTTCTGGATTGTGTGTTACCATAATTATTGTACGCTTGAACTTGTGTGATAACGTCTTGAGCATATCAAAAACATCGTCTCCGGTTTTTGTATCAAGATTACCAGTAGGTTCATCTGCCAAAACAATAGTAGGATTATTTACCAAAGATCGAGCAATTGCCACTCTTTGTTGTTGACCTCCACTAAGATTAACGGGTTTTTGTGTTGCCTTGTCTGCAATTCCCAGAGCTTCCAAGATTTTCATTGCACGCATGTTAGTTTCAGTTCCGTCCATGCCAGCTATTGTTCCGGGCAATTTTACATTCTTGAGAACAGTGGTCCTGTTGATAAGATTGAATGATTGGAAGATAAATCCGATGAGACCATTTCTCATAGTGGCTATTTGTGAGTCGTTCAAGGAAAATATGTCAATTCCATTGATATAGACATTGCCAGAAGTTGGTCTGTCTAGCGCGCCAATCATATTGAGAAGGGTCGATTTTCCGCTACCTGAGGGCCCCACTATAGAAACAAATTCGCCTTTTTTCACAGTGAAATTAATGTTATCTAGTGCCACAACTTTTCCTGCAACAGAATCAAATATCTTGGATAGATTTTTGACTCCAAGTGCTATGGAGTTTGAATTGGCGTCAAGCTCTGTTAATTCGCTTACCATTTTAGCAGAACTGTTCCTGACACCTGATTTATCTTTATTCAAAAGGATTGCTACACTCCGGGTTGTCTTTTACGGTATAATTAAATGACTTTACAAAAAATTTATCAAGATTGTAAAAAAAATAATCGCCATGCAAAATACATGATGACAAGTGTTTCATCATAAAATGATAGTATGAGTGGGCATATCTATCAAAGGAGCATGCACTAGGATCAAAGGGGTTGTGAAAAACTCTCGTTTCCTCCGCGATAGAACTTAAAATCATGCCCACGTTACTCTCATCCATCAGCGCAATTAAATAATTGTCAAACTTTGTTCAGGAACATTGTTACTGCAAGATACATCAAACAAGAATAGATCTTGCAAAAATATCATGTAAAAGCTTAATACAGAATTTTACTTCCAACAAGGCGATATCCTTGTCGCATGAGTATCGTGATCGGGTCTATATAAGAAAGGATATACTTTTGAAGCTCACAGAATTTGGCGAGCTAAACCAAACAAATCTTCTAAGCTATTGTGGTTTAAACTTGATGAAACATAAGGACATACTAGAAAGCCTGGAACGGAAAGGCTTCATAAAAAGGACAGAAATACCATGGGGAACAAGAAAGTGATAAAGTATTCAGTCACAGAAAAAGGCAGGCAGCTCTGCAAGATGGTTTTGGAGCCTTATGAGGAGATCTTTCCAAGAAGTGAAAAAAGTGTTCAAGAACAAGGTTAGCGAAATGTTTTATTTATACGCAAGGTAGTTGGTCATCAAATTGTCTAACCCAGATAAAGAATCAAGTGAAGACACAGACAACAAAGAGTCTCCAGAAAACCTGTTTAAAATGATAGATGATCTTCTAACTCATACAAATAGCTCAAGGCGCATATTTCTCATCTTTATTGCATCTGCCCTAATTTTTGCCCCTGTCGCACTTGTGATGGGTGGAATACTTCTAGGTCACCCACGATACAGCATATCTAACCTTGAAAGTCATCACGAAGCAGATGGGCAACAACATGACCTTTGGCAACATGACACATAACGGTACTCAGTTATTCCTAGTTGAAAAGAATGGCAATTCCATTGTTAGGGAGATTCCTTTCCATCCACCTTTTCGTGCCATGCATCAAGATATGCCAATATTTTTAGGAATTCAAATATTCATCTTTATCTGCATAATATTTGCAGCAGTATTGCTCTTTGTTGCACTCAAGGAGTATAGATTCTTTTCAAAATGGAATGGCAGATACAAGAAATACAAATCAACACAAGACAAGATAGATGACGAATTGGGTAGGGATTAAACAGTATTTCCAATTGCATTTCTTGCCGGACAATTAACATATTTATCAGATATTCAGTGTAGCAGAAAATTTAATGCCACATGACTTTCGATACCCATTTTATATGATCACTAACCTTGTTAACGAACAAGGTGGCGCAATCCATTATAAATCAAATCCACTATATACAGTGCAATGAACATACAAGAACTGAAGACACATCAGAAACTGCTTGCAGTGATTCTGGGCGTTGCAGTGATTGCCTCAGTAGGCGGCTCACTTGCATATGCACAGACAGCAGGCTCTGAGTTCAGGTCAGACACAGACACCGATACAGGGTTCAGTAAACCTTACACAGATGATTCTATCTAGTGTAAAGATCCAATTTGTAACCGCTGCAGGAACAGCTGCAGGACAGGTAACAGGAGGACAGGTGCTATCAGGAGGTCTTGTGGTAATGCACGGCTCTCCAGTCTATGCCTTCAAGGTAACAGACGGAAAAAGCGTCTATTCTGTAATAGTAGATGCAGGAAACGGAAGCGTACTCAAGACATCACAGGGTCATCCATTGACTTTATCTTCCTTGATTGGAGGCATGGGCGGCCATGGAATGATGATGCACGGACACATGGGAATGATAAAGCCAAGCGGCAGTACGGCCAAGTGGCAGCACAGCACCAGTGGAACTACCCCAAGTGACTTTCAAGAGTAAACTCTAGAAAGCCTTTTTCTTATTTTATTTTTTTATGTTTTTATGCGTTAGAGTATTTTAGGATATTATCATACATCACTCTAACAATTTCTTTATTGTTGTAGAGGCCAGAGTTACAAAAACAACTGTAGCGATTACTAACACCAGTATATCAACTGGTAAATTTTCATACGTTCCAGCAAGAAGCATTGACCTAATCGCATCCACGACATAGCTGAGTGGATTTGCTATTGAGATATACTGGAGCCAGATAGGCATTATTGCTATTGGATATATGGCATTACTTGCAAAGAAAAGCGGCATGGTTAATGCTTGACCAATCCCCATCATCCTGTCCCGAGTTTTCAGATATGATGCAAGAAACATTGAAAAACTTGAAAAACACATCGCAAAAAGTATTACAACAGCAAAAACACCTGCAATGTCAAGTGGATCAAACCTTATCTTGACTCCAATTATCAACGCCAAAGCAAATATCATTATGGCTTGAAAAATTCCCCGCAGACCAGCTGCAAGCGATTTTCCAAGAACTATTGACGAGCGCGGAGATGGAGTTGACAAGAGCTTGGTAAGTATTCCAACATCTTTTTCCCAGACTACAGTTATGCCATAAAAAATTGAGATAAACAAGACTGATTGCGCCAGTATGACCAGGAGTGAGAAACTGGATATACGAAAAATTACCAGATGGCATGGCTCTAATGGTGTTAAGGGTCTCGCCAAAAACAAGTAACCAGAGGGCAGGTTGGATAATCCTAGTCCAAAGCTCAGTTGAATCATGACGAATTTTTCTTGCCTCCATCTCTGCAATTGTGATAGAACTGGCAAGGAATCTCCCGATGTTCATCTTGCGCGCCTCACAAAGTCACGGCGAGTTCTACGGGTAGCTTTGTACATTTCATCTCCAAGTCTTCGTTTGGCATATTTCATAAAAACATCATCCAAGTTTGCCTTGTTAATTGAGATCGATTCGACCTTAATTTCGTGTCCTCTAAAGAAATCTGCGATGAGTGGAATCGCTTCTTCGCCATTAGTTGTCAGAATCTGAATAGATTTTTCATCACTGTGTATGACATTTCCTATCTCTTTTGGTAATGTCATGATTGGAGGAGTGGATGCAAGATTCACCGTGACAATATCTCCTCCTACATCTCTTTTCAATTCCTCAGGAGTTCCCAAGATTGCTATCTTGCCTTCTGACATGATTGCTATCCTGTCACAGAGTTCATCTGCCTCGCTCATGTCATGAGTTGTGATAAGAATGGTAACGCCGAACTCTTGGTTTAATTGCTTGATATTTTTCCATACTTGTTTTTTTGATGAAGGGTCAAGACCAATACTTGGTTCGTCTAAAAGCAAAATCCTTTGGTCTGTTTACAAGCGCTTGTGCTATCTCTAACCTGCGCATCATTCCTCCACTATAACGCTTGACAAGATCATTTGCTCTGCTTGAAAGATCCATGTACTCTAACGCATCTCTTATTCTTTCATTGCGTTCCATCTTATTTACATACGATAATTTAGAAAATATCAATAAATTTTCATATGCAGTAAGATCAGTGTCAACAGAGATGCTCTGTGGTACATATCCAAGCATTTCTCTTACAGTCTCTGGCGATTTGAAGACATCTACTCCAAGCACATGCAAGGTACCAGAGTTTGCCTTGGTGAGGGTTATTATCATTTTAATTGTAGTAGTTTTTCCTGCTCCATTTGGTCCAAGCAAACCAAATATCTCCCCCTGTTTAACTGAGAAACTTATTTCATCCACTGCCCTAATGTTATCACGATAGACTTTTGTTAAATGATCTGCCTCTATTGCAGTTATTTCTTGTATGTTGTGATCATCAAAAGTAGAATTCATGAAAACATCGTTGTTATCACATGTGTTGCATGTGTAATATAATAGAATCATATTTGATTATCAAATAGAGAACTACCATTTCATTCAAATTATAATACAATTTGAGACTAGATGTATCGAGTTTACAAAATGGAATACAAATGGATTGTGCTAACAAATACTACACTGGCAATTCTAATGGCATCACTTGATGCCAATATTGTCATAATAGCTTTGCCTAAGATCTCATCTGATCTTCATGCATCAATACTTGAGACAATATGGATTGTCTTGTCCTATGGACTTGTCACTACTACCGTTCTTTTGAGTTTTGGAAGACTTGCGGACATGTTTGGTCGAGTCAAACTATACAATCTTGGACTTGTAGTATTCACAGTTGGTTCTGCCCTTTGTGGTTTTTCCAACTCTGGTCAGGAATTGATTTTATTTAGAATAGTTCAAGCACTTGGGGCAGCGTTTCTTTTCTCAAACAGTGCAGCCATACTGACAGATGCATTTGACGTAAAAGAGCGCGGTAAGGCACTAGGACTAAACCAAGTGTCCATAGTAATAGGCTCTGTAACAGGACTGGTTTTAGGAGGATTGTTAACTGATACGCTTGGCTGGAGATACATATTTTGGGTAAATATCCCAATTGGGATATTTGGAGCCGTATGGTCTCACATAAAGCTCAGAGAACTCGGGACAAAAACTGGTGGTAGAATTGACTGGATAGGTAACTGTCTTTTGGCTTCAGGACTGGTTTTGCTTTTGCTTGGGCTAACACTTGGACCATTGCAGATACTATCTGAGATTGTAGAGTTGCTCATGATTTTTGGCGGTCTTGCATTATTGGCACTATTTGTATTTGCAGAATCAAAGATAGAGGATCCTATGTTTGATGTACAACTATTCAGACTACGAATCTTTACCACTGGAAACTTTAGTGTATTTCTCAATGCATTGCAAGAGGCGCACTCATATTGATTATGACATTTTATCTGCAAGGTCCTACCATGAAGCTTAGTGCGTTACAGGCTGGACTATATCTCATCCCGGTATCATTTACAATAGCAACATTTGGTCCGATAAGCGGATGGCTCTCCGACAAATATGGGTCTAAGTTTTTCATCATAGGTGGTCTTTTGACATCTGCGGTTGGATTTCTAATTCTTACTAGATTACAACCACATGAGAATTTTTCACATCTTCTGATACCACTTGTGTTAGTGGGCTCTGGCATGGGAATGTTTGCAGCACCCAACAGAACAGCTGTGATGAATTCAGTTCCAGCGCACAGAAGAGGTACTGCATCTGGCATGAGCACTACTCTTGTAACTCTAGGAAATATCTTGAGTCTTGGGTTATCATTTTTAATTATTACACAAGCAGTGTCAGTTTCTGATCTTGAAACAATCTTTACTGGTGGAAATTCTAATTTTACAAATGCAATAAACTTTGTTAATTCTATTCATGTGATCTTTTTCTTGTCTGCAGCAGTGCTATTGGCTTCCATAATCCCCTCAATAATCGAACGTCCCCTCCGACCACGGAGTTGAGCATCCGCAAATTTCAAGAACATGGTAAAATCATGTCATGAAAGAGATAATCAAATGCGTTTTTGTGGATTATTAATTTTGCAAATATAGGGACAGTTGTTTTAAAAATTCTTGGACTGATTTACACTCTGGGTGTAAATCTCAGCCCAGTCTTGGTCGAGATTGCAATTATTGATACGATTGCAATTGCAAGTACCATGGCTGCTATTGCGCCAAATTCTGGAACTACGAATGTACCTATTATCTCTATTTGTGATGTTCCATCAGTGAATGGGATTTGGAGTGTTCTTGCAGTAGCAGTATTGCTAGTCTCTTGGAATTGGTCGTTTTCTTGACCATCATTTAGTACAAAGAACTGGTCATCACTGTTGTCAGTCTTCTTTGCATCAATTAGTGCTCTTGGCATGTTAATTGTCAATGTGCCATCGCCACTTGATTGGATTGACACAATTAGCGACTTGGAATTGGTGTCAGCCTTGATATCAAGAACCTTACCATTTGTGATGCTATATGTTACTGTCATGTTAGTACCATCTACAGGAATGGTGGTTCCTGAAGAGACGTGTGAACCTGAGAACTGGAATGTTGTTGTCGCAGACCTGTCTGGCCCGCCATATTGTACATATGCAGAGTATGCACCAGCAGCTTGCCACAATGCACCACCTGCTGTTAGACTGGTTGAGAATGTTTTATCGGTTCCTACTTGGATTTGATTAATTGTCACAATATTTCCAACAGGATTTCTTAGAATAAGCGTAAGAGGAGTATCACCGAGATAATCTTTTGTAGCACCTGAAATCATTATCTTGTCACCGTCATTGTAAGACGATTTATCGGTTGTAATTGTGACTACAGGTGCAGTCAGACTCGAACCTACCATTTTACCCGAATTGCCAGATTCATTTGTTATCATGTAGGAAGGAGGGGGCAGATTGGCAGGAATTGAATAATTGTAAGTCGGGTGAGAAAGTGAGTTGGGAGTAGAAGTATAACTAGAACCCGTATTCATGGCAGAATGGGATGCCGTGGAATTGGAACTCATGTGCATTGTTGAGTTTGTCATGGTAGAGTTTGAGCCCATGTTCATGGTGGAGTTTGACGTAGTAGAATTGGAACCTGTAGAATTAGAGGCGGCAAATGCAGGAGCTGCTCCAGCGGCACTTAACAAAATACCAAGTAATAACAGCCCTTTAGCGTTAATCTTCACTAAGGTCGAGTCTGTTTTCTTGTATATAAGCAATTGATTAAAATTAATTAATTTCTGAATGAATTGCAATTGGCAAAACTTGGGTCCAGAATCAGTTTTTTAGTCCCGTTTCTTCCCCTAGGTTACCATTTATCTCCACGAAAGATCTTAGATCGTTTAAAGAATGGCATACAAAATCAGTGTTGCCAAGAAAAAGACAGGAACTAGTCTGGCTGCACATGTGGGAATAGATCCAGAAGTGGACTATGAGATAGGAGTATTCTTTGGTTCCAAACTTGATGAACTCACAGAGGCCGGAAGAAACAAGATCATGACACTTTCATCAAAAAACCAAATCTTTGCATGGGCACTTGGTCACGGAGCTGGACTGAAATTTAAAAAAAATTCCTTTGAAGTCAAAAAAATGATATTGAATTTTGCAGACAAGAGCCCATATTTTTCAGGAGGGCTGGGACATGGCCTTTCAAGACACATAAGAAAACTTGCAACATCCAACTCTCTTGAACCAATCATGGAGTTTGCAGAAGAGCATCCAGTATTTGCCTTTGATCTGGCATATGATCTTGGATATCATTTTGGTGCATTTTCAGAAAAAATAAAGCAGACGATATACCACATTGCAACAAAAAATGATCAATTTGCATTTCGGGTAGGTGACGCCATAGGCGGAATATATGAGGAACTAGAAAGTAGAGACAGGGAATTTGTCATGGACTATACAGGAAAAAATAAACATTTTTCAAAAGGATTTTCCAAGTCGTCGCATAAAAAAGAGTTATGAGTAATTTTGTATTTTATATTGTCTTTTGATAACAATCCAATACTTACAGTGCCCCAAACTCCTTGGTCCACTTGGTGTATCTATCCAGCATGGCATCGTTAACACTGGGCTTTCGTCTTGTAATAACATCCTCAAAGTCTTTTGTGGTTATGTTTCTAGGTTGAGATCCACCAGCAATGTCTTTTTTCTGCGAATCCATTTTTTCGAAAAACTCGTCAATGATTTGCAATTGTGTGGACTGACAGATATCTTTGATATCACTTGCACTGTACCCGGAGGTAGCTGCAGAAAGCTTTTTCAGATCTATCGAGTTTTCACCTTTGATTTTTGAAATATAAAGAGAAAACAGATTTTCCCTTGCTTCAAGAGAAGGAAGTGGGATGTAGATCCTCTTTGTAAATCTCCTAAGAAACGGCCAATCCAAGTTCCACGGTTTGTTGGTTGCTGCCATCACGTACATTTGAATGTCCTTTCCTTTGCTGTTGATTCCATCCATCTCTGTTAGAAATTGGTTTTTTACTCTCACTTCCCCGCCGTTCTCACTTTGTGTATCTCCAAGAAGTGAGTCAACTTCGTCTATAAGCATGATAACAGGATTGGTTTTTGATGCATATCCTCGCGCCATAGTAAATAGCTTGGATACATTTTTCTCCGCTTCTCCCAGCCATTTATTCATCACCGACGCTGCATCCACATTTATGAAATCTCCTTGTATCTCACTTGCAGATGCAGCTGCAAGAAGAGTTTTTCCACATCCGGGAGGCCCGTAGAGAAGGATTCCCCGCGGCCAACCAAGAGTAAACAAGTCTGGTCTTCTAGTAGGATAGACTATTGATTCTCGCAGTGCCCTTTTGGCATCTTCGTGACCTATTACTTCGGTCCAGCTAACATTTGGTTTTTCTTTGAGTATCATCTTGTCCATTTCACCGCCACGGACAGGTACGTTTGCAGTAGATCCTGGCTTCATGTCATGCGTGGGCTTTGCGTCAGATCTTGGTCTAACGTCAGAGTTTGGAGTAGATTCATCGTATCCACGTAGAGAGTTTATCTTTGATTGGTATACGCTACAACGGTCTTTGTATACAGTGTTTATTGGGTTTTCAGGAAAAAGTTGAATCATCTTAAGTAATGCATCAACAGCTCTTTGATAGTTTGCAACTGCCATACCGTTTGCGCCTGTCTCCTCTTGTCTTATTGCCTCTGCAGCATACTTGCTGGCAATAGCTTCTAGTTCTACTACAGCACTCATACCTACAGTAATCTATGCATACGACTCAAAATCATAAAATGTGAAGGTATGTATGATTATTTGTTAAATTAATTACATTCAATCTACGTTCAACAAATAATTCGCAAGAAAAATACAAGCTGCAATCAGTTGCAATAAATTACTATGGGCAATACGTATGATGACAGTTGGGTTGTCTGAAAGAATGCAGCGTTAGTGCTGATTAACTATCAATCTCTCAGAGTTTATGAAAAAATCCCTCTAATACAGAAATTGCCTTGCTGAAGATCTCTTCAGGCACGTTTACTATTTGACGTACCACTGCGGCTGAACTAGTTTGTTGCGGGTTTGAGCTTGATGAAGCAGTATTACTTGATTCACTTGATGATGTTGATGTGGAAGGAGATGATGCTGGAGATCTGGCTGAAGATACGGATGGAGTGGATGACGTGACAGATGGAGTTGTAGATGCAGTAGAAGACGAAGATCGAGGAGATGATGGCGTAGATGGAGAAGATTGAGTTGATGGTGCAGATGTAGTTGAGGGAGTTGTAGATGCAGTAGAAGACGAAGAGGGAACTGATGATTGAGATGGCACAGGTGGAGTTGTCTGTTCAGTAGACGGTGTAGAAGATTGTTGTGGAGAGTTGATGGTGTAGATGGGGTTGATGGCGCTGGAGATTGTGTAGAAGATTGAGCGGATGACGATATGGATAATGATGAGGTACCAGAACTTCCTGAATGAGTAGAATCTCCAGCATAGGTAGCAGTTATTGTTATTCCTCCAGATATGCTAGTAGGCGGAGTATACGTTAGAGTACATTTATTATTTGAAAGTATACACACATTTGGACTAAAAATTCCTCCTGCACCATTATCGCTCCACGATATTGATGCCAATCATGGAAGAAGACGGGTTTGAAGTGTCAGTAACAGATGCTGTTACCATAATTGAACTTCCCGGAGTAAATGTCGTAGAACTTGATGTAACGGAGGTGGTTGTTGCATCGGTTTTATTTGTCGATACTGGCGATGTAGATATTTGCGATATAGCTGAGCTGCTTGAATGAGTACTATCACCAGAGTAAGTAGCATTAATTGTAATTACATTTAGAGGATTTGCCGGAGAAGTGTACGTTGTTACACATGTCGCAGATGGCAATGTGCAAGAGACTGGATTGAACGTGCCGCCATTGTTATTGTCATTAAATGAAACAGTGCCTGAAAGTGTAGTAGGTGAGCTTGATGTATCACTTGTTTGAACTGTAAAAGTTAATGTTCTGTTGGAAGGTAATACAGCAGAATTTGGTGTTATAGTTGTGCTTGTAGGATTGAGGTGATTTATCGTCAAAGTTGATGAGCCACTACTTGTGGTATGAATAGAATCTCCTCCATAGCTTGCAGTTATTGTAACCGTAGAAGGAGAGTTGGTGGCGATAGTATATGACGTGGTACAACCACCCGATGCCAATATGCATGATGATGGACTAAATGTTCCCCTGGCATTATTATCACTCCAGGATACTGTCCCAGTAGGGGTGGTGGGAGAGCTTGAAGTGTCACTAACAGTGGCAGTAAACGTTACAGATGAACCAGGATTTGCGGTGGACCGATTTGATGATACAGTAACAGATGTAGAATCCGTGCTGCTTTGAACTGAAGTGCTATTGCTGTCAGTAAATATGATACTGCTATCTGCCATTGCAGGCAGGATAGTGGCAAATCCACCTAAAAGAGACGAACCCAGGATGCAAAACACAAGTAAAAGTGGAATTGCTGAATTTCGCACATTTGATTTACCGCTGACATTCAGTTTATCTGGAGTCATAGGGCTATTTTCACACATCTGCTCCTTGAAAGGAGTTTTGAGATAATATGATTCATTGTAGAACCTTGACAACTTGCATGTGAAGAATTTTAGATTTTACAGAAAGAATGACACGAGCGAACAGTCAAGCCCCACCCAATGTTACTATTAGGTCAGTAGCAAAACCTGCGCAGACTCCAACAAAAATTCCAGCCATAAGTACATTGTTTGTGGCCTGTTTTCTTCCAGAATGATACATCAGCATTGTTACATATATCAGTGCGCCTCCTGCAATTGACAGGAATAGTATGTATGCAATATTTGAAAATACTAGACTTCCCAGAACAGTTCCAAGAAATGTAGGGCCCCCTCCGACAAGGCCTGCCACAAGTAAAAATTTCGCAGTAGGTTTTTTCAAGACTCCTGTAAGTGGTCCTGCAATTCCAAACCCCTCGGTGGTGTTGTGTGCTCCAAATCCAATTATCAGAAGAATTGCCAAGCCAATCTCACCTGCAGCATATGACTGACCTATAGCTAGCCCTTCACTAAAATTGTGGGCTCCTATACCCACCGCAATCATCATTGCAAGTCGGTATGCGTTTGTATCATTGAATACTCTTTTTAGATGATCATCTCCAGCTCGGATATTTTCAAGTGAGAGTATGTCGGGAGTATTTTTTGTCATGGTCTTGTGTTCATACAACGTGAGCCCAAGCAATCCAATCGCAATACCTCCAAAGAGTGCCAAAAGGTCAACTATTGCATCTCCAAGTGGCCCTTTTCCCGCAAATGCCGCAGTTGCAGCATCAGACGCAGTCTCATAACCATGACTGAACACGTCAATTATGAGAAATACCAGAATTCCAAGCGCAATAGCGTTAAGAAATCCTTTCTTGGTTGCACTCAGACTCTTCATTACGGCAAGTGGCAAGCCCAAAAAGATAGTGAAACCGGCTATTGCTCCAAGTATTAGAAGTTGAGAATATTCCATGATTTGTTATCACCCACACAGATAGAATCGTGCCGCAAAATTGGCGTCTTTTATTATGAAATTGCGTTTTATGCATCTCATTAGGACAACCTAATTTTAACAGTCATTTAACTTTATAGTGAATTTGATTTCAAAACAAATATTGATTCTAATAACTTAGAATATCGTGACTCTACTAGGTTTACAAGCAGATTTTTGGATCTGTTTTTCTAACAAGATGGGCAATATTTCATTGAATGCTGTCGTACAAATACCAGAAATACCTGAAAAAAATCATTAACAGTTGTTTTCTATTGAATCATCCAACATTGACAGTAAATTGAGCCGTGTCCGAAATTGGCATAAACCAGATTCCATCCACCTCTACCATCACATTGTAAGATCCTGAGTCTTGAAACTGATACGGCACGATAATAGAACCATCAGCAGCATGAAGAAGCGGAGTTGTGAAGACTTGGGTCTCGCCTTTCATGATTGTAACTTTGTAATCAACATGTTCCTCTATTGAATTGGTTTGATTATCTATGAAGGAAACATTGAGCTGCGTTGGTTGCCCGGCGATTGGATTTTCTGGATTGGTTGATAATCCTATTTTCAGATTTTCGTTGCTTGATTGATTTGTACCTCGGGTATCATTATTTTTCTCTACAGTATACATTGCCAACATTCCACCATCTGATATGATCATACACATGGCAGTGGAAGAGCCAAGTGCCAACGTTGTCAGGATACATGTCTAGCACCTTCATGCTCATTGGGAGAAGTTCTACCATGTCTGTTCTCATATCGTTCATCAATAACGTATTTCCATGCCAGTGTGGTGCGTGAATATCGCTTTCACCTCCCATGCCGGCCACATACCAACGTACGTGTGTATTCTCCTTCATTGTCAAGCCTGGAAGATTTCCAAATATGTAACCATTTATTGAATACTTTAAGTTGCTTTCCCAAAAGTTAGGATCACTCTCGTCTGCCTGCGACATGTTTTCTCCTGCAAATGTCTGGAGATTATATGGGAAGTATGGACTTTGAGTCTCATTGAATATTGTAAATAGCGTAACAAATTCTTGGTCTACACCCTTTGGAGTGCCATCAGGATTTGCTTCTCCATGTCTTGTTATTATGATTGGTCCGACAAGTCCAGCATTTGGATCTCCTACCTCATCAACATGAGAGTGATACATCCATAATATTGAGCTTGGATCATCAGGCCAGGGCCTGCTCTTTCTGGAACGTTCCATACGTAAGTGAAATTACCGCCTGGAGGTACACGCATCTCCCAGTTTTTTAGAATCTGGCACTCCATCATCATAGGGTGCGCCTTCTGAAGATTTATCATACAAAACACCATGAGGATGCATACTTACAGGAATACGGCAATTGTTCTTGAACACTACCTGTATTGTATCACCAACTTCTGCATGAATCACAGGTCCCAGTATGCCAAGATGTTCCCATTTGGTAGTCCTAGGTTGCAGAGTAGAAAATGTGCCATCAGTATACCCTTGATAAAGACATTTCAGATATACGCTGCCAATCCTGTCTTTTCCATTTTGTGTATAAAGAGCAGTGGCCGGATCAGCTGCAAGAGGTTTTCCAGTAATCAGATTCATGCCAGAGGGAGCATAATTCCATTTTACTTCGTCTGCAGCAATATAGTAAGTACGAGTAACACCCTGAAACTTGGAAGGCGTAGCAGGCTGTGTTACCATTGTTATTTGATTGGAGTTTTGATTTTGGTTTTCAGTAAAGTGGTAAACAAGGACACCCGTTAATGCAGACGTCAATGTAACGATAACGCAAAACATTGCAGTGGTTCTAGAAATCATAAAGTTAATTCCCTCACAATCTTACACCAAGTTTACAAGCCAGCCAAGCATAAAGCCGACAAAGATTTCAACATGGACTGCTCCCGGTTTAAGACAGATACCAATGTACGACCCATGATTGCCGAAGGCGCTAATGTCATGATGGAGCTGACCAATCTATTTTCCGCCTTGTATGCAAATGGGATTATTCTGGCAGCTCAGATCTGCACCAGTCAAAATAGCACCCCCAAGATCTGTACTGTGTAGGTTTGCATCATGTAGATTTGCGTTTGTTAGATTTGATTCATCGAGTCTTGCATTTGAAAGGTCTGCATTGCTCAAGTCTGCACCAGAAAGGTCTACTTGGTACAGCTCGGCGTGATCAAGATTAGCATGCTTGAAGATTGTCCCTCTAAGATACGCCCATGAAAAAGAACTATCATGAAAGTTTCCGTTTGTGAGGTTTGCATCAGTAAAGTTTGCAAAGTGAAAGTCTACAAATGGTGCGTCGGAACCAATTAAGCTCGCGCCGCTAAGATCTGCGTAGGGAAGATCAATATTTGTCATTTCAGCATAGTTAAGATTGGCACCACGCAGGTTTGCAGTGTTAAAATCAGCTTTCAATAAATCGGCATGGGAAAGATTTGTTCCCTGAAGGTTTGCATTGTTAAGATTAGCATGACTCAGATATGCGTTTGAATGGTCACAGCCAGACCAGTCCACTCGTGGAAAGTTTAGATCATTACAATTTTTTGATTTGGGATGCGATATGGATGATTGGTGAGTCATATTTTGAGATGAATGTACAGTAGTCAAATTCGGTGTTGTCCAAGGCGGTAAAAGTCCGTTTTTGATAATCAGGCTTATTCCTGCTAGATATTGTTGATCACTTATCTTTCCCTCAACCCATAGCTCTGCGTTATCTTTTAACCACGACATAGAAACGGTGCTATTGCTATCTGCATATGCCAGATTTCTTGAAATTGACAGTGGGATCACAGAGATTGAGATCGTAATTAACAAAACAAGTAACAAACTTTTCATTAGGCGCACCTAATTCTGACACATATTTAATTTGTCGAATAAATATAATTTGTGAAAACAAATATTGATTCTATCAATATAGAATACAATCACAATAGAGATATCACGTAAAATAATTTTTTGCGACATTAAAACAATTAATCATTTTTTTCGTGGTAGTCGCCATGCGTTTTCTGCCTTTTCAAATCCAACATGAGGATAAAACGCATCAGCCTCTTTGGATGACAACAACAGTATCATGACATTCCCTCCCAGAGCCTTGCGTACAAGTTTTACAAGTTCCTTTCCGATTCCTTTGTCCTGATATTTTCTGTCAACTGCAAGGTCTGACACATAACACGCATAACTAAAATCACTCAATGCCCTGAGTATGCCCACAAGTTTTCCATTTTTCCTTGCAGAGATGATCAAGTTGGAATTTGTTATCATTTTACCTATTCTTCCCATATTGGTAGGACGTCTAATGCCAGAATTTTTAAACAAGGCTGCAAGTTCTGATGATTTTACATTGCTATTGATGTCATATGAAATTCTCATGGTATCACGTATTTTTGTCCCATACCTTGCCTTACGAGTTTTTTTCAACCCTTTTCTTAAGGGGTGAACATGCTAAATCTCTTGTCACGCAACCATTAGGTTATCATCAAGTAACACAGTTACACAATGCATTAAATTCAGATTGTTCTAGATAATAAGGAACAATGACAGATACCAAAGACGAGCAGAAAAGATTCAGATGTAAGGAGTGCAAAATGGAGTTTGACGACCCCGTAAGGCTTGAGAGGCACTTCAAGGCAGCACATCCCCAAAAACATAGCGGTTTTAGGCAAAAATGGTATTGGGAAAACTGATTACAAATCTAGCATAAAGCGTAATTTTTAATTCATTACGGAAAACAATATGATGTTCAGGTAGGTTCCATTCTTTTTATTATCTTTCCGAGCGTTATCGTATCCAAGCTTGAGCGAATTTTTCCTTCTTTTATTTTTGCGTGCCACTCCTTTACCTTGCCAGACTTGTTGTTTTCACTGATTATATTCACAGCAAGAACCGGATTGGAACTATACCAAGATATTGCAGATTGAACAACATATTGCAGATCAGCGTCTGTCAGTATTGTCCAGTGTTTGCTGATTGCACTCTCCAGCGGCATGTCCAAAAGTCCTAGTCGCTTCTTTACCATTGACAGGATCTCAGAGAATCTAGATGGATCTTCAAGTGCAGATACTGAAACCTTTATTGCATTTCCATCCTGTACACTCTTGTCATCATCTACAAAAGTGAGTTTGACTGAACCACGCTTTCCTGAAATTACAATATGATCTTCTTTGCTTTCAATTGTTCCCCCCATCTCTTGTACTATATCAAGTAGAACTTGCAGTCTTTCTTTTGTAATTTTTTCAATCAATATCACAGTACCGTATTTGTCATTTGATGGAATGATTACAGTTTCAGAGGATTTTTCTAGATTTATCTTGATGCAGCTTAGTGCTGTTCTTACAAGATCAATGTCATCATTTTCAAAGATCAAGGTGCCGGGAACCCTTTTGTCTTTTGTGCCCAGCCTATTCAGAAAGCTAAAAATTTCTTCAGGTATATTGTACAACTCTTTGAGTTCAATGAAAACATGTTTTCCCAAATCATCTGATTTCCAGTGAGATATTGTTGGTTCTGCCACAGTACATATTATGTTGTACGCTGCACGTTTTTCCATTGGTACAAGTGCTATGGAACCACTGCTATCCTTGTTTATACGATAATAGATTACCCCCTCAATCCCAGTACACTTTAAGATATTTCCAAGATTGACTTTGGCTGTGGATTTTTCTTTTTTACTGCTAATTTTTACTTGAACCCAAGTTCTTGTTTTAGGGTCAAATTCTTCCCATGTATCCATGGCCGAGATTTCCACAGTGTCAAGTACGCCCAACTTTCGAATTTCTGGCTTGTATAACCTCATCAACACCTTGACATGATCATCTAATGTATGAACAGAGATTCCCATTCCCCATAATGAGTCAAGAAATTCCTTTCGTGTAGAGGCATCTGTCGTACAGGTCCAACGCCTATCAGCCATTCTTGGTGTTACTTGTAATTTATTGAGAATTCTATCCAATTTAGTCTGCTGCGAGAAATGTATTGAATTTATTTTCGTAAATGTGTTCTTGTAGGTCTCACAAAGATTTGGCTTTCCCCGCTGAAAGCAAAGATCACAGAATTCAAGCGGATTTGCGTCTTGGTTCTTCAATACACCTGCACCCAATTTATGCTAATTTCAATTTTTATCTTTGATACAATCTTCATCATACATGTTAAAAACAGCCTCGTTATTTTTAGTGTGGTACCTAAACATACCAAAAATTCATTTTTAATACGTGATGATATCAGCAATCTCAAATAGATTTACGTCAAAAAATACAGTTTGAAAAAACTATTGCAGAAACCTTGGAATCTTTTTTGCTATATGAGATATAGATATCCTGCCTGGTCCCAAAACTATAATTGTCAACAAAATGATAAACGCCAAAAGTTCAAGTTCTATTCCTTCATTGCCTGAGAATGTCTTTAATTTTTTTACATAAATTATTGCTCCAAGCATATCAATTGCAATAAGGCTACTTGCTATCCTAGACAGCACACCCACTATAAGAAGTGCCCCTCCTATCAGTTCGAGCAAACCTACAAGAACCGCAAGCTCCGCAGGAAGGCCGATGCCGGAGAGAAACTTTTCAAATCCACTACCAAACTTTAGCTGGCTGTGCACCATGAAAAATACTCCTACTACAATTCTCAATCCAAAGTGACTCAGATCATGTAGCACATGAGTTCTAAGAGTTGCATCAGCCATGCATTGTTTTCGATTTGACATCAATTATACTTTTGTCAAGCTTGAGAAAAAATCAAAGTGATTTGTCATGAATGTTTTTGACAGACATTTACAACGCGACTATACCAGTCAGTAAATATATGAGCGCAGATTATTAGACTCAAAATTTTAATAGGCATGCGGCTCGAAAAGGAACAGAAGTGATATAGGTACGTCGTTAACAAAAACCGAGATTTCCATTCGCTCAAAATCTCTTTCGGTCATAATTCCAACATACAATGAATCCCAGAACATTACAAAAATGCTAGATATTGTCTCATCATGTCTTCCTCTAGAAACAAATGCTGAGATCATTGTAGTGGATGATAATTCTCCAGACGGCACATGGAAAATAGCAGAGGAATATGCAAGAAAATCAAGAGACAACGGAGGGTGTGAAATCAAGATAATAAATCGCAGAGATGCAAAGGGTCTAAGCTCTGCAATACTTGCAGGCATAAGGGCATCAAGTGGTGAGTCTGTAGTTGTGATGGATAGTGATTTTTCTCATCCCCCAGAAACCATAACAAAGATGATAGAAGAACTGAAAAGATCTGATTGCGATATTGTTGTAGCATCAAGATATGTGGAAGGCGGTTCCATAACTGGATGGCCCTTCAAACGCAAATTGATTAGCAAAGGGGCAACGAAAATAGCACAACGAAGTCTTGGAATAAAAATAAAGGATCCAATGTCTGGATTTTTTGCATTTCGTCGTCATATAATTAGAAACATCAAGTTTGATGCAATAGGATACAAAATACTTTTGGAAATACTGGTAAAGGCAAAGGAGGCGCGGGTAAGAGAGATACCTTATAATTTTACAAACAGAACAGCGGGCGCCAGTAAGCTAGACAGAATTGTAATTTCAGATTATGTAAAATCGGTGTGGAAACTGTACAGATATGGCAAGTCAATACGAGAGAGAAGAACATCGGTTCATTTCTTGTCAAAAGCTGGAAGATTTTATACCGTTGGAGCTTCCGGTCTGCTTGTAAACTATGTCGTTTCATTTCTCTTTGGAGCAGGACTGTCAAACTTGTGGTACATCTATGCAACAATGATTGGAATCATGTTTTCAATGACATCGAATTTCATACTCAATAAGATATGGACATTTGAAGACAGAGATACCAGTATAAAGAGAACACTTGTCCAGTATGGTTCATTTTTGGCGTTCAGTGGAGTGGGAGCAATATTTCAACTTGGAATGGTCTATGTACTTGTAGGAACAGAGCATGTAAGCTACACCCTGTCGTTGTTTGTGTCGGTTGCAATCGCTTCAATTGGTAACTTTATACTCAACAAGAGATGGACGTTTAAGGAAAAAATATGGAGCTAGTACCTTACATCATATCTTTTGTTACAATTCTTGTTTTGCTGTAATATGATACCAAAAGATTTTCTATTTGACAATAGATTTTTTCTTGGATCTTGTGCGATATAGCGCAAACAAGGTAATTCCAGCTGCAACTGGTACAACATATGCAAGATACTGTAGACTTTCAGAGAGCGATGATTCAGCATACTGTTTTGGCATTATTCGGTATATGGTACCATCAGAATAAGATACAATATAGATAAAACCGTCTGGCCCCACCTTGACGTCAGTCAGACATCCAAAGCCAGCACCAAACACTATTTCATCCATCGAGTCTCCAGCATTTACAATCTTATCTTTTAGTTGATCAGACTGGAATACAAAACCGTCTCTATTCGGGTTTAATTCAAACTTGTACAGGTTTCCATTATTACAATCACCAACAAGTACACTATTGTGATAGTTTGGAAATTTATCAGAGTCGACAAAAGCTATTCCAGTAGGTGCGACTGGCTTATCCCATGTAAATTGTGGATCATGATAGGCATAATTTTGATAATGCGGCATCTCTGCCAATTGGGTTACATTTGCTTGCCCTGCAACTATGCCCCATCCACTGTTAAAGTTTGGCTGCACCATGTTGACTTCATCTCCATGGTCTGGGCCATTTTCTGTATCCCATAGTCTTCCCGTCACAGGATCTACTGTAAGACCAAAACTGTTTCGTATCCCTATTGCATAATATGGTCCTGGCGGAACAAGACGTACGATCACTCCAGTATCGTCGGGTGCACCAGTAGCGTTATTCTCAAGTACCCCTCCTTTTCCTTCTTCAGCCCTGCCATTGTCACCCACTATGAGATAAGTGGAACCATTCAGGTCAGTTGTCATTATTCCACCAATGTGATAATTTTCAAAGCTTGGCATCATCTTTACAAGAGTTTTATTCACTAGGTTTTGTCCATTCCAGTCGTAGCTGTAAACACGGTTTCCAAGTATCGGACCACCGCGGTAAGAAGATTCTGTAAAATACAGATAGACTTTGTTGCCTGCTACGTCTATTCCAAG
The DNA here is from genome assembly GCF_011319465.1 of Candidatus Nitrosotalea sp. TS. Taxonomy (GTDB): domain Archaea; phylum Thermoproteota; class Nitrososphaeria; order Nitrososphaerales; family Nitrosopumilaceae; genus Nitrosotalea. The sequence goes on along the minus strand of NZ_RCMB01000003.1, from coordinate 7,945 downwards.
CATGCCTTGATCATCATCAGTTGTAACATTTTCTTTTAACACTGTGGTTCCTTGAAAGATTCCATTTCGTATTACGTGGACCTCACCTGAAATTTTTTCCAGTATGAAAATGTCATTTCCATCAAATGCCATCGTTACAGGACCACAGCATATTCCTGACACATATTTTTGTACGATAAGATCACTGTCTTTTATTGAAGGATCGGCATATGCAGGAATGGCAAACATCAACGGCATCAAAAAAATCATGAGGCATATTTTCAATATTTTACAATCAGAACTAAAAGCAGCCAAGTATCTAAGGTTAGTGTACTATGTTATTTTTTACCACTTTTTTGTTTTTTATCAAAAAATGCCGATCAGGAGTTACATGTAAAGGGATTGCCATACAGATGGAATTTAGTTTTTGAAATGTACTTTATTTCCATAAATAGGTGAACGGTACAAAATATTTCCATAACGTTTCTACCAATGGTTTATCAACGTACCGTACTATATACATCTATGCCAAGAAAAGAATACAAAACAATCACCGTAAAAAACGAATCCTATGACCAATTCAAAAGAGCTGTTAGAGAAGCAAAGAAAAAAGACAAGTCACTTGACAACAGCATGTTTTTAGATTTGCTCATAAGCCAGTACCAAAGGTCCAGAAAACCATGACAGAGCAAAGAAAACCAACACTTGAAGAGATGTGGGCACATATTGGCAAAATTCTCATTCCGATGGACCAGATGCCAGACAAGGCAAGCATGGACGACAAACAGCTACAAGAATTTTATTACAATCTAACTGCAGCTGACAGAACATTCAAAGATCTTGTACAAGTTGCAATTTTCAAAAAGGAAATTGTTGCGATAGAAAACGAACAGAGCTAACTGTTTTTTATTACACATTATCTTTTTAATATTAAATCAAATTTTTGCAATCAATTACATACGGGAAAAACATTTTCTTTATCAAGTATTATTCTAATCTCTTCGCAATGCAACCATGGGGGATAGCCGTGACGCTTTCCATGCAGGGTATATCCCCGCCATTATGCTCAGTGTTAACGACAATATCCAAACCTTGATCAGATCCTCTGGCAGAAATATAGGCGGAATATGCGTAGACGCGCCTCCAGTAGGAGACGGAATGGTCATAACCATGCTAAGAAGATATCCTGCACCCATTCCTATTGCAATACCAATGCTTGCCCCTATCACTCCAATCAAAGCTGCCTCAACCAAAAAGAGCGAAAGAATGGTCGTGTTTTGTGCACCTATTGCCTTCATTGTTCCAATCTCCTTTATCCTTTCATTAACCGAATTGTACAGCGTGGTGACAATTCCAACAGCTCCGTACCACTAACGCAATTATTCCAACCATCAGAATAAACGCGTTATTTCCACTCGCTGCCTGTTCCCGTATTGCCATGATTGCTTTTGGAGTATTAAGTCCAAGAGTTGTGCCATAAAGTGTTGTTATCTCTTGTTGTATCGTATCAACGTAATCAGGGGATGTTGCCATCACATACAATGAATCATACTTGTTTGACTTGAGCAACAATTGATTTGCCGCATCAGGGTTGATGAAAATTGGAATTGTCAGTATACGTGTCTCCTGTAGGCTTGACAATTGCCCTGACAATGAAATTCTTTACTTCTTGTTCCTGCTTTCCAGTTGGATCTGCATATGTGTAGGTCAGTTTTACTGTTTGGCCCAGAGTCACAAAAGGTGTTGTTGCTCCAGGAGGATTTGCCACAGTATCACCAACAATTACGGCTGCAGCGATCAGATCGGATTTACAGATGAGCCATCTACATATTGCAAGTTTGGTACCTTTACCTGTAATTTTGTCAAGGTCCATTGCCACCAACTGTAACATGTTGTGTATGTTTCCTTCCGTATCCATCTCTACAGAGCCGACTGTACTTTGGTATGACATCTTCGACAAACGGAAGTGACTTGATTCTGATTTACTACGACATCATTTATGATAAGCGAGGCACTAGACGAGCCAGAATGATACGAGTGCTGGACCTGAGCTGAGCAAAGAGGAGATTTGCTGCAAGTGTGTTAAACTGTTGTTCCAGAAACTCTGCTTGCCCTGCACTGAGTCCATTTAATACAACAACCAGACTGCTGCCAAGAACCACCATCATCACAGTCAGAACTGTTCTTACCTTTCTGTCAATTAGTGCGTCAAAGGACAGAGAAAAGACATCTTGTATTTGCATGGCTTGATCTCCTTACCCTACCCCGTTCTTTGAAGTGTAGGATCACAATTAAACTTGATAGTACAGTTATCGAAACATGTCAAAAGATTTCAGTTTTTTAGCAATATATTGCAAGCACTTCATGAATTGATTTACTGTAAGACTTTAGGATTTTTGTTGTCCAGATTCTAGTTGAAGATTATTTTTTTTCTCCATCCTGATACAAAGATGGCTATGCCGCTGCCAACTACAGCCATTCCAGAGTATACCATGGCGTGACCTACGGTTTGTACTTGGTTTTCATTGCAGTGACAGTTAAATGGTTTTCCTGATATCTGGGCAGGACAATGACAGGCAATATTTGAGTATGAACCATATCCTAGCACCAACAACAAGAGCCCCACAACAACAAGTGTTGCACCCAGTGTTTTCATCCAATTACATATAACGCAACCATCATTTAAAAAATTGCGGCATCTAGATTTTAACACTTGAGTGCAATAAATTCTCGCGGGTCTTAATCAAGAGATTGATCCTGCAGTAACTTGCTGGGTCACCAGACGGTATTTTCCTGCATAGTATCATGAACAGCACATTCATCATAAATGACAGATGCGGGTTTTCGTGAGGATTGTTTCTCATGCCAGGACTGACCCCGTCTCCCACTATGATTGCGATTAGAGAGTATGTCAATGTCTGCAATCCCCAGTCTTTGTGCCATGCCTATAATTCCCTGTTTGAAAATAAAACGATTGTTTAACGGTGTTAGTGCACATTGTTCCTGAACAAAGGGTAGTAATTCTTTATAGATTAACAAGCGTAGAACTGGCGACATGATGATATCATCTGACGAAGAATCATTTGAGGAAGTATGGGTTTCTAGCAACTATACGGTAGTATTTTGCACAGAAGAAGAAAAACAGAGATACCTGCGTTTTTTGGAATCAAGAAAAGAGATACCAAATGGCATGAGCATTGTCATCATCAAGCGAAGACTTGACAGACGACATGGACAAAAAAGAGATCATGAGTGCAACACCTGATCAGCTTAGAAAAATGATCAATTGGTGACATCATGAACACTTTGAACAAAAATTTAGTTTGTGTTTTTTCTAGATCATTTTTTGCAATAGACATTTGTCTAATGAATTATAACACCAGTTCAGGATTCTTTTTTTGAAGATGAGCCAATCTATTCTAGCAGACAAGAAAATGCTGTTACTCTCTTTTGTAGCAGCTGGTCTAACGGTAGCTGCTGGAATAATTCACCTGCAAATGGCACCGATGGCACTATCACACGAAATCGGAGAAGGAATACTCTTTTTGGTCGGAGGAGTGCTGCAAGTCTTTTGGGCAGTTCCTGTCATAAGACGATGGGGCAGGGTATGGCAGATCATAGGAATTGTTGGAACTGCAGTATTTTCAATAATATGGTTTGCGACCCACACACATAATTTACTAGGAGGCGCTGGAGGTCACGTACCAGTAGGCATGCCGCCAGGCAACATGACACAAGGATTCCATGGCAATATCACAGGAGACAACTTCCCAAGGGGACCTCCACCCACAGGAATCAAGAGCATACCGCAGATAGAATACTTTCAGATGGCATTCATTGTACTGTATGCGAGCCTAAGCAAGATGATCTCAAACAAAAAGAAACAGACAGGAATGCATGATAGAAAAGACAAGAAGACAGAATAAAAAATTATAAAAACTAGATGTAATCTTTCTTCGATATCAGGACTGTTAACCCGCTTTATGACTCGACGAAATGTTGGATTTTTATCGCTGCCTTGTATCTCAAGCTTGCCGTCCTTGTAATAGTATACTGCTATTTTTCCATCAATTGATACCATTTCAAACGAATCCAGCATGGAGTCATGGTATGACGGATATTGTGATAGTATGAAATCTTTTGTCAGTGATCTCTTTACTGAATAAAAAAGGTCTGGTGGCACCTTGTTGTAGTTTACCATACCACATACCTCAAGCGTTATCATTTTTAGTGTTTTTTTGCTACAAAATTACCGCTAGTCTTTAATTTTTCAAAAGTTACAAAAATAAAAGAAAGGGTTTTCTGGTCTATGTTTTTATGTTGCCAGAATTTCCGCCGTCTGGAGTGTTATAGTTACACCACTGGTTTGCAGAGGTGGAAGACTCAAACATTGGATCTAGTTTGTATGCCCATCCCCAATGCGGTTGGTTGAAACTGTTGCCTACATTGGTAAAGTATGCTGTCATGAAATCATATGGTGTCGTATCACCTTTCTGTGTACCATATGAATTTAGAAGCACGTCGCTTGCAGTTCCCCCATAGTTGAATGTTCCAATGTTACCACGTACTGGTTGAGTTCCTGGCGTGAACGAGCCCGTAAATGTAGCTGTGTAACCACCCACCATAGTACCAAATGAGGATTCGGTTTGTGTTGTGGTACCTGCAGGATCTGTTGCACCTTGCGGTGTGATAAATATTCCATCATATTGTTTTACTGCATAGAATGTTCCATTTGGGAATTGCCAGACTGTTAGGTGTTCATGTATACGATCAAGCGCCCAGTAAGCTCCTATTCCAGAATCTTCATCATTTTGCGCAAGATAAGTAATGTCAAGAATTGTTTTTGCTCCCTTGACATTAGGTGCTGTGAGAAAATTTTGGGCAGGACACGTGCCGACATTTCTCTTGTCAAAGTGAGTATTTGGACCAAAATGCGGTTTGTCATCTCTTATAGAGAACGCATTTGCCACAGAACCATTTCCCAAAATTCCACTTGTTGTAATCACAGACAGTACTAATAGGCAGGAGATAGTTGCCGCAGATAATATTCTAGTCATTGTGTCCTTTTCTTTTTGCGATATTTATGCATAGATCAAAATTTAGCAACTAATTGTAATTTTCTGCCTTGCGATTTCTTCGTGTAACTAACATCAAGCCAATTGTGGTTACAACATTTGTCAGAATGATTACATATACTGCCAATCCCACAAACGTATTTGCAAGCGGCAGTCCTTCTCCCAGCGCCGCAATCGATAACGTGGCAGGCACTACACCCTGCGCACATATCAAAAATATCATGCGCCTGTCCTGCATACAGCTCAGAGTTTCTTGTAGATATTTTTGTTGCAACAAATCTGAACATTAGCAAGATTCCAAGTATGACCACCCCTAGAACAAGATTTGATAATATTTTTGATGGTTCTATTACAAATACCAAACCTAGGAAAACAAAGAAAAACGTTTCCATGAGAAAAGATATTTCACCTTGGAATTTGTGAAACTGGGCATTTAATTCTGCAACATCAAACTTTTGCCTTAGGCGCGACAATACGGTCTTTGAGCTTCCAAGGAACAAGCCAAAAATCAATACCGCTACAAGGCCGCTTCCATGCAGCTCCTCTGTTACGGCATATGTTATCAAGACCAGTCCCAGTGTCAGTACGTATGTGTATTTGAAATCCCGAAAGAACTTTAATGTAAACATCCATACAATGGAAAGAATTACTCCAAGTGTTATTCCTATTGTGAAATTCATCCCTATTGTTACAATTGGCGCTATCCAATTTGTTCCGCCTGTCTTGTACATACCTAAAAATGCAGAATAGAACACGATTGTGTAAATTGAATTCAAAATTGATTCAAGCGTAAGAAATGTGATGGTACCCTGACCAAGCCTCAGAGATCTTGAGAGTGGTATCACGACAACTGATGCAGTCTCGCCTCCTACCATTGAGCCAAATATGAGGGACTGGATTAGCTCCCACTTTAGTATAAAGTGCAGTGCCAGTCCGATTATGAATATGCTTGATATGACATAGATTGTGACCTGCAATACAGTTCTTGGACTACCGCGTATTACCTCCCTGATTTTCATGTCCATTCCGCTGTAAAACAGAATCATTATCAGTGTAAATGAGGCAAAGATTCCAAGAACTGGTATCAGCGGGGTCCTTGGGAAGATGTTGAGGATCGGTCCAAGTATTATACCAATCAGTATCAAGAAAAGATAGTAAGAGATCCCTGTTCTTTTAAAAAAGATCTCGCCACCAAATCCCAGAAAAATTATACCCGCTACAATTGAAAAGAAAAGAATTTCATTTATCAAAAAATACTCACTTGATCTTTTTCATCAAGTTATAATAATATCAAGCTTTTTTTATTATAATTCAGCTAGGATTTTTTTATTTACTGCAATAGTTTGTGCTTCAGTTTTATTCCATTACCCGATTAGATCTTAATCTGGTGTTTCCAGTGTTAGCCCTTTACTGGATCCTTCATCAGGCCAAATTTTGAGAGCTGTTTGTATGCCAAAAACACAACAAGCGCGATAACTAGAAAATTTATCACATTTGAGATAAGGTCTCCGTATGAAAATGTAGAAGTTCCCACAGTCAGGCCGGCTTTATTGAGGTCTCCGACGTTTGGCGTGAGAAGACCTATGAGTGGAGTTATGATGTCAGTTACAAATGCAGTGACTAGTTTGGATGCGGCTTGCCCTATTACAAATGCTATTGCAAGACCGATTATGGAAAACTTTTGCAAAAACTCCATGAATTCCTTGATAAATGACTTTTTTGCATCAGCGTTTTCTGCCATGTCGATATCATGCGACATTATTCTATAACTTGGTGTTGGTCAAATTTATTCTCGTTTTTGCTTGCAGGGACTGGATTCTTTGCGCTGCATGTTTTTGCAGTCAAAGTCATATAGTCCAGATGTGTTTTACATATATCTAAAATGAAATACGATAACATGTATCTTTTCTTGACACTTGTCCTAGTCTTTGGAGTTGCTGCAGCAATACCTTCAGCCTTTGCGGCAACAACCCAGGTAACCATCATGTCAGGTTCTGGGTCTGGGCAGAGTTGTGTCTCTGGGCCAATCACCTGCTTTAGCCCAAGCATAGTGAATATTTCTCCCGGAGATACTGTAACTTGGAGAAATGGCGACAACATGGCTCACGAGTTGACAGATGGTTTACCGTATGGAAGCCAGACAGGAATTTTGTTTGACAGCGGCACAATTGCACCTGCAACGACATATTCCTTTACTTTCCAAAACTCTGGCGATTACAGATATTTTGCAAAAGATACAAAGTGGATGGTAGGCGAGGTCATTGTTGGACCTTCTACAGGTACGTCATATGCAGTTCCAGAATTTGGCAATTTGGCCGGATTTGTTGTTTTGGTGTCTATCGTTGGCGTAGTTGCAGTAACTAGAGCAAAGTTTTAGACTGGAATACTACAAAACTTACACCCATAATAGATGATGATGCCAGTCCAGAGAACATACAGTTGAAGAACCTGAAAAAGAATTTATTTTGTTCTAGTTTATGCTGCATTTTCAAAATGAAATGACATGAGTAATTTGATCTAGATTGTAATCTGCCATGTAACCTGGATAGTATCTCCCGGGTTTAGTTTAACAGCAGGCGACAGGTGCTTCTGCTATCACAAGTGGACCTGAACCTGTTGCAGCAGTTTTGCCAGTGCTTCCTCCAAACAGTGCAAGGCCTATAATGTTTAGCGGCTGGCTGATGTTATTTGAAAATACGACTGTTTGTTGTGAATTGATACATGTTCCAGATGCAATACCTGTTCCATTGCTGTTTGGACTGCAACCGCTGAACAGTTGCGTGGCCAAAACATATGTGCTCGTAGCTGTATCCACCACTCCAGAAGAAGATCGTAGATCACCAGGACATGATGTTGCACTAACACAGAGTGTCGCAATAAAATTATTTGAT
>NZ_RCMB01000023.1 GCF_011319465.1 Candidatus Nitrosotalea sp. TS | reverse complement strand
ACAATTTTTGTCGTTATCAGGTACAATTCAGATACAAAAACTCCAGACATGCAGTCACAGTTTCATGTTAAGACTTTTATCTTCTGAATTATCATGTCGTGGTTTGAGTTGGGCTCGGTGGACAGGATGAGTAGACCCATCGTCTAAGAAAGAGAGTAATCAATTTCACTTTTTCCTTGGATGTTATCATCCAGTTTGGTCTTGCCAAGGGCTTCATTGAACATGTCCTCCCATGAGGCTTTGACTGACGCTTGATAATGAGCCATACTGCTCAGTTCTTCATCAAGCAGAGGCGCAGCATCTGGGCTTCTAGCAAAGGATATCAATTTTCTGTCTTTTATTCTCCCTACAAAGCGAACAGATCTATCTAGACCTAAGATCTGCATGCATGAATCCATCTGCTTGAAGCTTTGTGTCAATTTCAACATGATGATACCAAAAAGGAGATTTAATCTATGTATGACTGTGATTAATACATATACGATCGCAGTAGATTTTGAAATTTCATTATTAAAAATTGAAAAAAAGTACAAAAAATCTTGGCAAGATAATCAAGTCTGAATCTAATTTAACTAGTATTTGTAACATGCAGATTCAGGAATGCAGTTACAGATCATGAGGTTTTCAAATTTATGTCCATGATTTTGGGTCTTTTTTCCAGATACGAATGCCATCAACGAAGACCTGCTTTTCTTCTTCAAACACGGTATGCCACCTACCATCATGAGGAAACATGGTATTCATCTCATTTACTTTCTCATTAGTGGCGGAGTATTCATTAGTGCACCCATCGCATATTTTCAATTTTTGGCATTATTTCATTGATGTCACGCATGACCATTCCATTAGCAGGCGTCTTTTATTTGCTTTTTTTAAAAATTATGATCTATGAGAAATACAGGAGTTAGATTTCTTGCTCTTCGTTGACCAGCATTGTAATTGTGGAGACGATCTTGTTCACTCTTCTTATTTTACCAAGCATGTTTCTTACGTCTTCCATATTTCCACACTCTATTTTGGCAATTATATCATACACCCCATAAACTCCTTGAATCTCATACTTGACAGATTGGCCAGTCATGATTTCATTTATTTTCGATATTATCTCGACTTCGGAATTTGGCTGGCTATTTAGTAGAATGTATGCAGTTGGCATCACAGTATTTAGGAATCCATACTATTTCAGTATGGACCCCCTTACAAACCCACATACAATTTTTCACATAACCAAGATAACAGAGTAAAACATCTAGTCTCCTAACTAGGGGTTCACTGGCTATGAACATACATGCCAATGTTTCTTTCTTTGGTTGTTGTCTGTGATATAATACGTGATCACGAAATAAAAGACTATCCAACAGGCAAAGTAATCTATTTGTAATTTCAATTTCTACACAGTGAGCTTTATTACTTTGGCTGACGAATAATACACATGAGAAAAGAATTCTGCCACGTTTGTAAAGAAGGCGGTAAACAATGCGTCGATGTCGATACCAAGGGTGAAGTGTACCTCAAAATGTTTGAGGTAAAATGCTCAAAATGCGGGGCTCCTTTGGCAGTCTGATATCATCCATGTTTTTGTGACTAGGTTTAGGAGATTACCAGTCAATTAATTCCCTACTGTCGTATAGATGTCATGACAACAATCGTAGGAATCAAGACAAGAGATGGAGTAGTCTTGGGCTCAGACAAAAGAGCAAGCAAGGGATTCTTCATCGGATCAAAGATAGTCCAAAAAGATTGCAAAAATAGATGAGACGTTGCAGTGGCAATCGCAGGTCAGCTCTCTGACGCAGAATACATAATCAAGGTAGCAAAGGCCGAGAGAAGATTGATGGAACTTCGAAGAGGATTTCCTCTAACTGTAAAAGAGTCTACCAGATTGATTGCAAATCTAGCATATTCTGGCTTGAGAAATTATCAGCCATATTATGTAGAGTTGCTTGTGGCAGGAGTAGACCAACATGGCGCGCACTGTATATGCAGCTGACATGAGTGGTGCCATAACAGCAGAAGACTTTGCTCATCAGGCTCTGGTTCTCCCATTGCATACGGAGTGCTTGAAAGCTTGTACAACAAGGGAGATCAAAAACGAGCAAGCAAAGGAGATTGCCACGCGAGCTGTTGCCGCTGCAATGGAGCGAGACCCCAGGCTCCTGGCAACGGAATAGATGTGTTGGCAATACCAATGATAACAAGGGAGGTTGCTGCATAAATGTCAGAATCTAGTCCAAACTCTGGAAGGTTTCCATTCTATGGACCTCAGGGCAGACTTGTTCTGGTGGACAGCGCGCTTGAAGCAGTAAGTCGCGGGTCAACAACTATTGGAATCAGGACTCCAAAGTTTGCCATACTTTCAAGCCAGATAAAACCAACGCACCCATTGATAGAGCCATCTGAGAAAATATTCTCAATTGATTATCACGTAGGTGCCACTGGGTTCAGGATACATTGGAGACATCTTGCAGCTAATTGACACCCTAAGACTAGAAGCTCAGAAACACAAATTGACGTATGAGAGTCCGATAGATACAGATTCTCTGGCAAAACATCTCAGCACTTACCTACACAACTATACAACGTATGCTGTAAGACCACAAGCTGCTTCAATCATACTGGCTGGCGCAGATGAGACTGGAGTACAGATGTACCAAGTTGACCCAAGTGGTACTTTCTTTAGAGGCTCTGGTTTTGCCATAGGTCAGGCAGCTGACATGGCGTTGGATGTAGTGACAAAGGAGTACAGTGCAGATTTGACCCAGCAGCAGGCCATAGATCTATCAAAGAAGGCAATAGAGAAAGCGCTTGGTGAGAAACCAATTGTTGAGACAGGCATTGTTCTTTCAGGCGAAAATACGTTCCACAAGATTCCCTTTGAGAAGGGAAACTAACTTTTTTATTTTTTTTAGATATACGGTATCATCACAGAGTCGTATTTTCAGTTATATTGATTGAAAGAATCCAAACTATTCCTTCCGCTAGGTTTTGTCTTCTGGAATACTTTGGTTATTTGCTCAAATATACGATATGCACTAACCATGGCTTCTGCCTTGCTTTTGTCTCCTATGGCATTGCTCTCTACTACTGCGTATCTTGATACAATCTTGAGGTTGACTTGAAACTTGTCATCGTTGGCCCATTGTAGCACATATCCTCCGTCTCCATCCATCAATCCTATCCATCTCAAATTACCAAACCATTTTCCGACAAGCTTGTTTACAATTTCTTCAACCTCAACAGTGCTTGGAATGTACAGCTGAAGTACCTGGACAAACTGAATGTGTTGCTTTGATATTTTCCTAGACAAATTCTCAAGATCTAACCTAGACCTCTTGACTAGAATTGATCTTAGGTTCTTACTTGGCCTATAACCAGCCTCGCTTTTCTCTACAAGACCGGAATTTTCCAATCTATGCAGAGCTCGTGATAGACTTTGCTGGTGCATTCCCAGTTTTCTTGCCAAGCCATTGAAAGTGTACTGATTATCAGCTAAATCATTATCTTGGTTTAATATCGACAAAACTTTCTTGTCATTTGCTTGAAAGTCATCAAGTGATATTCCAGTAGAGTCATCAATTATGAGTTGCACTATCTTGTCATCTAGTGTTATTTCTTTTTCCTCCTTTTTTTCCTCGATCTCAGTCTTGATTTCTTTGTTTTCCATTTTTTCTATCCCATAATGAGCTTGCTACTTATTTAAGGATAGGCGACATTATCGCGCTATCTTCTTCCTGTCTTGTCACCATATTGGTCAAAGATTTGTACAGTATGTTTAGTCTATTTTTTCTTGACCTTGCATTTCTTGAGCTTAGTCTTAATTTATTATTGCAACACGGACAGCGATACAGAGGATATGAATTTACATCAATGAAGACACCGCACACAGAACACGGTCGCTGTCCTGCCACAAATCTGAATCCGTCAGATGGTCTCTTTGCTGCAAACCTATTGCATATTCCTTTACATCTCAAAAATCATCAATTCTCCTTTTGACAGGTACAAAAATGCACATAACTTTGATTTGATACGACATTGATAAAGTGACTGATATCCAATAAACCTAGTCACAGGTACTGCGTACATCAATGGATTGACCAAACATGTTGTCATCGCTAATAGATCTAATTCTTGTTTCTAGTTGCAAAAGCATATCCAAATGATGTTGATACTATTGCAACCGCCAAGACAGGGCCTGTAAATTCTGGCATGACAGAGGATTTTGTCAATATTTCATACGAAGCAACGAATGCAACTATCATTGCTGCGCCACTCAGGGCGTATGACATGTATCGAAAGCCACGAGTATTGAATATCCTTGAAAATGCAGAACGAAGTATTACACTGTCAAAAGTATCAATTGGAATCATGCCCAGAGCAAAAAAGCCTGCCAATATCAATGCAGATTGGACACCTGTAGTAGCTGACGCCACTGCAGATAACGAAATGGCTGAAATTTGCGTTGCAGTATCAAATCCAAGGCCAAATACTAAACCTGTTACAAGTGCAGACCCGACAGGACCTAGCATTCCGGTTTTGCTGAGAATTTTGCTTGCCAGTATCGCAGAACCGCTTTTTCCCCATTTCTTCATGGAATAGATGTTAATTGTTCCTATTACACCCAAGGCGATAGCCCCTATCACCCCGCCCCAAAAGGCCAGATTGCCAGTACTAGTCATGCTGCCAATGACGTAGATTATGAAAACCATTTCTGCCAATACTGATATCATATGGCCTGCGCTGAATCCTGCACCTACCCATCTTGATCTCTTGATTGCATTATGTAGTCGAACCAAGTTATCAATAGCCGTAATATGATCAACGTCAAGAGCATGACGCATGCCAAGCAAAATCATTGTTGGAAGTGATACAGCGATAAACGGCCACATGTCTACCAAATTAGATTTTCCCCATCTCAGCAAGTGATATGGATGTATGTTTTTAAATTTTGATTATTCCAGATTAATTGGGAAACAGACAGAAACTGTAGATCAATACATTTTTGGCACAATTCCCAAATAGATTCCAACAGTTTAGATTAGATTCTAGTTTTCAACAGTGAGAATCAATTACAAACAGGATTATTTTTACAATGAAGATTAGCACCGGTAAGAATGGCGCTGCCCAAATCTGCACTGCTCAAATCTACACCGTCGAAATTGGCATTAGTTAGATTCGCATAAGCAAAGCCAGTATCTTGTAGACTTGCTCCCCTAAAGTCAGCCCCTGAGAGGTCCGAGTTCATAAACAAGACACGGTCCAGGTTAGCATTTTTTAGTATTATTCCATGAAAGGTTGCCCACCTCATAGTACTGTCATGAAGTATGGTTCCAGTCAGATTTGCATTATTCATTGTTACAAAGTTAAAGTCAGAAAACTGCGCATCAGTTGATACCATGCTAGCACCTGAAAGATTGGCACTTGAGAAATCAGTGTTTGTCATTTCTGCGTTATTGAGATTGGCACCGTTTAGGTTTGCCTCAACCAGATCTGCTTTGAAAAGATTAGCATGTGAAAGATTTGTTCCTTGAAGATTTGAGCTATCAAGATGGGCATGACTCAAATATTCGCCCGAATGATCACACCCATGCCAGTCCACAAGAGGGTAATTGTTGTCATTACAATTTTTAGACTGTGAAATTACGCTAGGAGATGCAGGAGTAGTTTGGTTTACTGATACAGTTTCCTTGGATGAGAGACTTGTAATAAGATTATGGATTTCCTGCACGAATTGCTGGTCATTCATGTTACCTGAAAGCCAAATGCTTGCATTGTCTCTGAACCATTGAGGTATCTGCTGTCCAGTATCAGCACTTGCATAATTATGAGATGATGTCAAGTTAAACAATAAGATAGTGACAAGAGCATAAACTACTGTAAGCATTGAGATTCTTTTTGGTGTCATAAGCCTATATCTGAAAATATTTGGTCAAATTAGATAATAAGGTACATGGTACATTTGATAGATGTACCAAGATTGAAAATCCAAGACTGCGAATCAGGTACATGTTTTATCAAATGAATTTGGTGAAAATATTGGTTGTATGACATGTATTTCTTTTTGTGCCCGGCCCAAATTTACTTTCTTTGAAATATTCTTGACATGGCGATCACACCAATAAATGATATCATCACAAGCAGTATTGGGATTGGAAACTCTGGTACGGCAGAAATATCAAATGCAGATATCAAGTTAGGATGAATTTGCAGATGTACTACCATCATAACATCCATGCCAGTATCTCGCGCATCTATCTTCTGTTTGAGTTCATTGAGTGCAGTACCAACCTTGTCAAGATAAGGCGACGTATTTGATGGTGCAATAGATTGTAAATTGCTAAACATGTTTTGGGCCGTACCTGCTAGTGCTTGAGCACTTTGATACGCAGCTACATTAACAATTGGAGTGCTTGTCGTTTTTGACATGCCGCTCATGCCAGACATGCCATTTCCAGATGACGAACTATTCATATTCATGTTATCCATGTTGGTAAGATCAATTGTTGATCCTATTGCAGTGCCATAATCCTTTAGGACTTCATTTATCACGTTAACTATTGCCAATGCCTGTACCGTAGAGTTATTTTGTGATGAGCTGCTAACTTCTTGGGATTCAGCTTGGTCCAAGAGTTGGCTTGTCTCATCTGCCTTTTGGTTTGCCATAGTAGGATCTGCGTTTTGTTGTCCTGCCATAGAATATAGGTTATCTATTGATGTCGATAACTGAGTAGCAAGAGTAGAGTTTGTTTGAGAGAGAACACCAATCTCGTTGTTTCCCCAGTACTCTTGACTTTTTGATAGGTGCCATTGAGATAACGTATTATTTGAAATATTATCTGCCATCAACTTTGATTCAACCTTGAACTCTTGAATTTGTGCAATCAAACTTGCGTCGGAATTTTGAACAAAGGTATGAGCAAATGCAGGATGAACAACCATTGTACCGCTGAATATAATGACCATTAACGATACAACAAGAGTCCTTTTCATATCAACAGGTGCACCAGCAACATTTTAAAATATTTTGGTATATACGTCAAAGAGAATCAGGTTTGATTTTTACGTGTTAGTGCTACAACTGCGATTACGATTCCTGCAACTCCAATTCCAATTCCCGTTATGCTTATCATAAACAATGTGTCTGTAATGTTTTTTACCTCATCAAATGATTTTGCCACGTTTGCGTAACTCTGTGTAGCTATATTGGCGTCACTTGCTGCTTTGGTGATCTCAGCAGATAATTGGTTTATGACTTGAGAGCTTACATTATTTTGTTCGGATCCTGAAGGTACTGTTACCGAAGACGAGGGTATTGATGATGGTGTAGAGCCAAGTGGTTGATAATATGCATCCTTATTCTCCACCTCATCAAGTGGAAATACTGCATTTACTGACTGTCCATCTATGGTGCCATTCACTATTACATTGTAAGAGCCAACCTTGGTTGGGATCACCGTAGCGTCATACTCGTCTGGAGTGTCATCACTTGGGGTAAACTGTAATGTCTTTTGCAATCCGCCATATGTTATCACTATAGTCATGTTGTCTAGCGCTGTTTCTTGTATTGGAGTTGTATTGTTGCCGCTTCCCTTGTCTACGAACACTTGTACAGTATTTGTGTCTCCAATAAGAGGTGGCTCATTTGCAAGCCCTATCTTTACTGTCACGTCTCCAAAGTTTTTTGTTACATGTGCGCTGGCAGGGTGCACTGCAAAAGGGATTACAATAAGAGCTACAAGTATCGGGATCAACATGATGCTAAAATTCTTCTTCATTTACAAATCGTCCTTCTTGTCATATAAAATATTTTGTGGTACGACAGGCGAATGCGAACCAGTATGGTAAGAGCCGTATCTTTTCACATCCCGTATGCTGTTTGTAAGATCTGTTGCTGTTTTGGTGTAGAAAAACGAGGATGCAACAACGAATACTGCAATCAATGGAGCGGCAAATCCCGCATAGTTTCAGAGGTGAGACAGGAATGATTGGAGCAACCAGATTACCTGCGCTGTTTGCAGATTCTGCACTGTTAACACTTGATGTGATCAAACCAAGCGCATGTGCTCTTTGTTCTGCAATCACTACTCCTTTATCTGTAGCCACAAGCCACTGTGTGAATGAATTTTTTGACGGAATATCAATTTGAACATATTGACCTGTACTTGGGTCCACTACCGCAACTTTGTCATAGGTATGCTGTGCAATCCACAGGTGACCGTCAGCATCAAGTGTCATGCCATAAGGCAAATTGGAAGGATTTTGGTCAAGCGGATATGATTTGAACATGTTAATCAAAGAGTCCAGAACAAGCAATCCATGACCTTCATGCTTCTGTTACATACACTTGATCGTTTCTCGGATCTTCCAATATTGAAGTCAGATCGGATTGGGTTGCATTTATGTTCGGATCATGCTGTATCACATTACCATTAGTAGGATTCAACCTCTGCAATCTTACCGACTGACCGCTTCTGCAATCCATATTTTGCCAGAATCAGCAGCAGTTGTTATTCCAAGCGGCTCTGAGCCAGAAGGTAATGAAATTGTAGTAAACGATCCTGCTTGAGGATTAAACTTTCAGTAATTGATCACCGTTTGCAACAATCAACCATATTTGCGATGTTTTATCTAATGTCATACCAGATATGATTCCGCTGTTTGGAATCTTGTATTGTTTATCAGAGTTGTCGTCAGGATTATAATGGCCTAGAATTTTTGTTGATTGGATCAACATACCATATCATACCGTCAGAATCAAGCGCCATCCATGTTACAATATTGACGCCAGATAGCTTGTGTTCAGTGTATTTATGAGAAGTGAGATCAAATCCAAATATTCTACCGCTACCTATAGCAGAATCGCCAACCCAGACAATCTCTCTGTTTTTGTCATATACCGGATACAGTGGAAGTGAGGCATTTTGCGGCATATGGTATTCAGTGAGATTAAATGAAAGTTGGTTTAGTGCAGGTTTCAAGTAAAAATCGTACGTAGTTGCAATCTCTATGGAATTTGCTTGGGATTGAAATCCATTTACCCCTATCTCCCAATTGCCTCCAATGCTAAATGGAACATTTGCAGTAAAAGATCCGTTGCTGATCTTCTGCATCTCTACATTTTGCAATGAAATTCCTTTATCAGTTTGCGTAGGTACCAATTCTACTGACTTCATATCCAGTTGTTTCATGGACGGATCAAGAAATGTTACTGTAAAATTATCAATTCCAAGGCCAAACGGACTTAATGTCATCATTACCTTATTTCCATCAACGGTTTTTGTATCTGTGAATACATTATTGTCCACATTCCCAAGTGGAGTCATGGCAAACACATGGGGTATCGCATCTTGCTGAATTGGAAACTCATTCCCAGGCGTTCCTGAATTAGTAAGAACTGCAACCGAGGCAAGTAGTGCCATTCCAATAATAGCCTCAATCTTTGTGATGTTAAATGACAGCGATTCAACTGAGCTGATCGTCGATGTTCCGTTGGTTTTCACTGCTGTTCTTAAAAGATTTGATGCTTTTTTGTGAATGACTAGTTGAGTGTAAGCTCCTATTGATATCATGGCTGCAGCAAGCAATAGTTTTATGATCAGGATCTTACCATATGTAGACACAAGTGTAAGCGACAGATTGTTTTCAAGTATATACAGCAGGAATGGTCCAGTTATTGCTACGACTCCAAGTGAAGCTACAACAAGTATTGAAAACCTTGGAATCACGATAGAAATTAGTGAAAGATATGCTTCTTTGTTCCTCAATTGTTTTAGCACCGGAGATACTGCAAATGCAAGATA
This sequence comes from Candidatus Nitrosotalea sp. TS, assembly GCF_011319465.1. Taxonomy (GTDB): domain Archaea; phylum Thermoproteota; class Nitrososphaeria; order Nitrososphaerales; family Nitrosopumilaceae; genus Nitrosotalea. Next base: position 17,825 of record NZ_RCMB01000023.1, on the reverse strand, counting down.
AAAGACGCCACCAATCCATAATGAGGCCACTACATTATGTATAAAGTCAATCAATGTGGCATATACATATCCTGTAGCTGTGCCATGACCAATCAAACTTGTAGTCAGCAATGCACCAACACCCATTCCAAAAAGTACCCATATGGAATATTTTGTAACTTGCTTGCCTTTTCTGGTATCAAGATATACTGCAGCCGAGACTGCAAGAAGTCCTGCGGAAATAATTATGCGAACAATCATCATATTGCCAAACTTGGTAGATAATGCATCTCCAAGCCACCACCGATAGCAAATGCTTCAGCTACTACCATTCCAAAATCTGACGCTACAAGCAATATCGAACCTATCAATGCCAATTTTATCATTCTCTTGTCAATCAACGTCCTACTTGTTGCAAGAGATGCAGTTTAGCCACGAGATCCTCGACACGGGTTTCCAGAGCCATAGTGTTGCCGATGCAGCACCTACAACCATCACCTGTGCTACAAGTGTAGGAAATCTAGCAATTGCCTCAGGTATTGAGATCTCAGTTGAGATATCAGATGACGATTGTGCAAGATTTTGTGATACTTTGGTATTTACTCCAAATACAATTCCAGGCGTAGTCACATGACCGTCTGTTGCATCAAGTACCTTAGTGGATACAGTATAGATTCCATTTGGGAGTCCAGATTGAAGTGTGATTTCAAGTCCAGTATGATCCGAGTTGGTATAATGCAAGTCATTATTTTGAACTTGATTACCGTTTGGACCGGTAACTTCGATCTTACTGTACTTGATATCCACCGGATCGCTGAAAATAATGTCTATTGTAGATGGAACAGAAGACACGGACTCATACGCATTTGGGGTGCTGCTTGAGATGAAGGCATGCTCGTATGACACAGGAATGGTCGAAATTACCAGTATGCATGAAACGGATATGGATGCAAGTAAAATTATTTTCAAATTCTGAGGGTATTTCATCTAGGATTACATCATAATGGAGATTACATGTTATTTTAATCTACTAGTACAAGAGCAAAATTTATTCGTCGTCTGTACCACAAAATATTTTATATGACAAGAAGGACGATTTGTAAATGAAGAAAAATTTTAGCATCATGTTGATCCCGATACTTGTAGCTCTTATTGTAATCCCTTTTGCAGTGCACCCTGCAAGTGCACATGTAACAAAAAACTTTGGAGACGTGACAGTAAAGATAGGGCTTGCAAATGAGCCACCTCTTATTGGGGATACAAATACCATACAAGTATTTGTAGACAAGGGAAGCGGCAACAATACCTCTCCAATACAAGAAACAGCACTAGACAACATGACTATAGTGATAACATATGGCGGATTGCAAAAGACATTACAGTTTACCCCAAGTGATGACACTCCAGACGAGTATGACGCTACGGTGATCCCAACAAAAGTTGGCTCTTACAATGTAATAGTGAATGGCACCATAGATGGGCAGTCAGTAAATGCAGTATTTCCACTTGATGAAGTGGAGAATAAGGATGCATATTATCAACCACTTGGCTCTACGCCATCATCAATACCCTCGTCTTCGGTAACAGTACCTTCAGGATCCGAACAAAATAATGTGAGCTCTCAAGTCATAAACCAATTATCTGCAGAGATCACCAAAGCAGCAAGTGACGCCAATATAGCTACGCAGAGTTACGCAAACGTGGCAAAATCATTTGATGAGGTAAAAAACATTACAGACACATTGTTTATGATAAGTATCACGGGAATTGGAATTGGAGTTGCGGGAATCGTAATCGCAGTTGTAGCATTAACACGAAAAAATCAAACCTGATTCTCTTTGACGTATATACCAAAATATTTTAAAATGATATCAGTGCACATGTTGATATGAAAAGGGCTCTTGTTGTATCGTTAATGGTCATTATATTCAGCGGTACAATGGTTGCCCATCCTGCATTTGCCCATACATTTGTTCAAAATTCAGATGCAAATTTGATTGCGCAAGTTCAAGAGTTCAAGGTTGAATCAAAGCTGATGGCAGATAATATTTCAAATAATACGTTATCTCAATGGCATATCTCAAAGAGCCAGGAATACTGGGGAAGCAACGAGATTGGTGTTCTCTCTCAAACAAACTCTACTCTTGCCACTCAGTTATCGACATCAATAGATGACTTGTATTCTATGGCGGGACAACAAAACGCAGATTCTACTGTGGCAAATCAAAAGGCAGATGAGACAAGTCAACTCTTGGACCAAGCTGAATCCCAAGAAGTTAGCAGCTCATCACAAAATAACGCTACGGTACAGGCATTGGCAATAGTTAACGTGATAAATGAAGTCCTAAAGGATTATGGTACTGCGATAGGATCAACAATTGATCTTACCAACATGGATAACATGAATATGAATAGTTCGTCATCTGGAAATGGCATGTCTGGCATGGGCGGCATGTCAAAAACGACAAGCACTCCAATTGTTAATGTAGCTGCATACCAAAGTGCTCAAGCACTAGCGGGTACGGCTCAAAATATGTTTAGCAATTTACAATCTATTGCACCCTCAAATACGTCGCCTTATCTTGACAAGGTTGGTACTGCACTCAATGAACTCAAACAGAAGATAGATGCGCGAGATACTGGCATGGATGTTATGATGGTAGTACATCTGCAAATTCATCCTAACCTGATATCGGCATTCAATATTTCTGCCGTGCCAGAGTTTCCCATTCCAATATTACTTGTGATGATTTCATTTATTGGTGTGATCGCCATGTCAAGGATATTTCAAAGAAAGTAAATTTGGGCCGGGCACAAAAAGAAACACATGTCACACAACCAATATTTTCGCCAAATTCATTTGATAAAACATGTACCTGATTCGCAGTCTTGGATTTTCAATCTTGGTACAACTATCAAATGTACCATGTACCTTATTATCTAATTTGACCAAATATTTTCAGATATAGGCTTATGACACCAAAAAGAATCTCAATGCTTACAGTAGTTTATGCTCTTGTCGCTATCTTATTGTTCAACTTGACATCATCTCATAATTATGCAAGTGCTGATACTGGACAGCAGATACCTCAATGGTTCAGAGACAATGCAAGCATTTGGCTTTCAGGTAACATAAATGACCAGCAATTCATGCAGGAAATCCATAATCTTATTACAAGTCTTTCATCCAAGGAAACTGTATCAGTAAACCAAACTACCACTGCATCTCCTAGCGTAATTTCACAGTCTAAAAATTGTAATGACAACAATTACCCTCTTGTGGACTGGCATGGGTGTGATCATTCGGGCGAATATTTGAGTCACGCACATCTTGATAGCTCAAATCTTCAAGGAACAAATCTTTCACATGCTAATCTTTTCAAAGCAGATCTGGTTGAGGCAAACCTAAACGGTGCCAATCTCAATAACGCAGAGATGGCAAACACTGATTTTTCAAGTGCCAATCTTTCAGGTGCTAGCATGGTATCAACTGATGCGCAGTTTTCTGACTTTAACTTTGTAACAATGAATAATGCAAATCTGACTGGAACCATACTTCACGACAGTACTATGAGATGGGCAACCTTTCATGGAATAATACTAAAAAATGCTAACCTGGACCGTGTCTTGTTTATGAACTCGGACCTCTCAGGGGCTGACTTTAGGGGAGCAAGTCTCCAAGATACTGGCTTTGCTTATGCGAATCTAACTAATGCCAATTTCGACGGTGTAGATTTGAGCAGTGCAGATTTGGGCAGCGCCATTCTTACCGGTGCCAATCTTCATTGTAAAAATAATCCTGTTTGTAATTGATTCTCACTGTTGAAAACTAAAATCTAATCTAAATTGTTGGAATCTATTTGGGAATTGTGCCAAAAATGTATTGATCTACAGTTTCTGTCTGTTTCACAATTAATCTGGAATAATCAAAATTTAAAAACATACATCCATATCACTTGCTGAGATGGGGAAAATCTAATTTGGTAGACATGTGGCCGTTTATCGCTGTATCACTTCCAACAATGATTTTGCTTGGCATGCGTCATGCTCTTGACGTTGATCATATTACGGCTATTGATAACTCTGGTTCGACTACATAATGCAATCAAGAGATCAAGATGGGTAGGTGCAGGATTCAGCGCAGGCCATATGATATCCGTATTGGCAGAAATGGTTTTCATAATCTACGTCATTGGCAGCATGACTAGTACTGGCAATCTGGCCTTTTGGGGCGGAGTGATAGGGGCTATCGCCTTGGGTGTAATAGGAACAATTAACATCTATTCCATGAAGAAATGGGGAAAAAGCGGTTCTGCGATACTGGCAAGCAAAATTCTCAGCAAAACCGGAATGCTAGGTCCTGTCGGGTCTGCACTTGTAACAGGTTTAGTATTTGGCCTTGGATTTGATACTGCAACGCAAATTTCAGCCATTTCGTTATCTGCAGTGGCGTCAGCTACTACAGGTGTCCAATCTGCATTGATATTGGCAGGCTTTTTTGCTCTGGGCATGATTCCAATTGATACTTTTGACAGTGTAATACTTCGTTCTGCATTTTCAAGGATATTCAATACTCGTGGCTTTCGATACATGTCATACGCCCTGAGTGGCGCAGCAATGATAGTTGCATTCGTTGCTTCGTATGAAATATTGACAAAATCCTCTGTCATGCCAGAATTTACAGGCCCTGTCTTGGCGGTTGCAATAGTATCAACATCATTTGGATATGCTTTTGCAACTAGAAACAAGAATTAGATCTATTAGCGATGACAACATGTTTGGTCAATCCATTGATGTACGCAGTACCTGTGACTAGGTTTATTGGATATCAGTCACTTTATCAATGTCGTATCAAATCAAAGTTATGTGCATTTTTGTACCTGTCAAAAGGAGAATTGATGATTTTTGAGATGTAAAGGAATATGCAATAGGTTTGCAGCAAAGAGACCATCTGACGGATTCAGATTTGTGGCAGGACAGCGACCGTGTTCTGTGTGCGGTGTCTTCATTGATGTAAATTCATATCCTCTGTATCGCTGTCCGTGTTGCAATAATAAATTAAGACTAAGCTCAAGAAATGCAAGGTCAAGAAAAAATAGACTAAACATACTGTACAAATCTTTGACCAATATGGTGACAAGACAGGAAGAAGATAGCGCGATAATGTCGCCTATCCTTAAATAAGTAGCAAGCTCATTATGGGATAGAAAAAATGGAAAACAAAGAAATCAAGACTGAGATCGAGGAAAAAAAGGAGGAAAAAGAAATAACACTAGATGACAAGATAGTGCAACTCATAATTGATGACTCTACTGGAATATCGCTTGATGACTTTCAAGCAAATGACAAGAAAGTTTTGTCGATATTAAACCAAGATAATGATTTAGCTGATAATCAGTACACTTTCAATGGCTTGGCAAGAAAACTGGGAATGCACCAGCAAAGTCTATCAAGAGCTCTGCATAGATTGGAAAATTCCGGTCTTGTAGAGAAAAGCGAGGCTGGTTATAGGCCAAGTAAGAACCTAAGATCAATTCTAGTCAAGAGGTCTAGGTTAGATCTTGAGAATTTGTCTAGGAAAATATCAAAGCAACACATTCAGTTTGTCCAGGTACTTCAGCTGTACATTCCAAGCACTGTTGAGGTTGAAGAAATTGTAAACAAGCTTGTCGGAAAATGGTTTGGTAATTTGAGATGGATAGGATTGATGGATGGAGACGGAGGATATGTGCTACAATGGGCCAACGATGACAAGTTTCAAGTCAACCTCAAGATTGTATCAAGATACGCAGTAGTAGAGAGCAATGCCATAGGAGACAAAAGCAAGGCAGAAGCCATGGTTAGTGCATATCGTATATTTGAGCAAATAACCAAAGTATTCCAGAAGACAAAACCTAGCGGAAGGAATAGTTTGGATTCTTTCAATCAATATAACTGAAAATACGACTCTGTGATGATACCGTATATCTAAAAAAATAAAAAAGTTAGTTTCCCTTCTCAAAGGGAATCTTGTGGAACGTATTTTCGCCTGAAAGAACAATGCCTGTCTCAACAATTGGTTTCTCACCAAGCGCTTTCTCTATTGCCTTCTTTGATAGATCTATGGCCTGCTGCTGGGTCAAATCTGCACTGTACTCCTTTGTCACTACATCCAACGCCATGTCAGCTGCCTGACCTATGGCAAAACCAGAGCCTCTAAAGAAAGTACCACTTGGGTCAACTTGGTACATCTGTACTCCAGTCTCATCTGCGCCAGCCAGTATGATTGAAGCAGCTTGTGGTCTTACAGCATACGTTGTATAGTTGTGTAGGTAAGTGCTGAGATGTTTTGCCAGAGAATCTGTATCTATCGGACTCTCATACGTCAATTTGTGTTTCTGAGCTTCTAGTCTTAGGGTATCAATTAGCTGCAAGATGTCTCCAATGTATCCTGAACCAGTGGCACCTACGTGATAATCAATTGAGAATATTTTCTCAGATGGCTCTATCAATGGGTGCGTTGGTTTTATCTGGCTTGAAAGTATGGCAAACTTTGGAGTCCTGATTCCAATAGTTGTTGACCCGCGACTTACTGCTTCAAGTGCGCTGTCCACCAAAACAAGTCTGCCCTGAGGTCCATAGAATGGAAACCTTCCAGAGTTTGGACTAGATTCTGACATTTATGCAGCAACCTCCCTTGTTATCATTGGTATTGCCAACACATCTATTCCGTTGCCAGAGCCTGGGTCTCGCTCCATTGCAGCGGCAACAGCTCGTGTGGCAATCTCCTTTGCTTGTTCATTTTTGATCTCCTTGTTGTACAAACTTTCAAGTACTCCGTATGCAATGGGAGAACCAGAGCCTGACGAAGCAAAGTCTTCTGCTGTTATGGCACCGCTCATGTCAGCTGCATATACATGCGCTCCATGTTGGTCTACTCCTGCCACAAGCAACTCTACATAATATGGCTGATAATTTCTCAAGCCAGAATATGCTAGATTTGCAATCAATCTGGTAGATTCTTTTACAGTTAGAGGAAATCCTCTTCGAAGTTCCATCAGTCTTCGCTCGGCTTTTGCTACCTTGATTATGTATTCTGCGTCAGAGAGTTGACCTGCGATTGCCACTGCCAACGTCTCATCTATTTTTGCAATCTTTTGGACTATCTTTGATCCGATGAAGAATCCCTTGCTTGCTCTTTTGTCTGAGCCCAAGACTACTCCGTCTCTTGTCTTGATTCCTACGATTGTTGTCATGATATCTATACGACAGTAGGGAATTAATTGACTGGTAATCTCCTAAACCTAGTCACAAAAACGTGGATGATATCAGACTGCCAAAGGAGCTCCGCATTTTGAGCATTTTACCTCAAACATTTTGAGGTACACTTCACCCTTGGTATCGACATCGACGCATTGTTTACCGCCTTCTTTACAAACGTGGCAGAATTCTTTTCTCATGTGTATTATTCGTCAGCCAAAGTAATAAAGCTCACTGTGTAGAAATTGAAATTACAAATAGATTACTTTGCCTGTTGGATAGTCTTTTATTTCGTGATCACGTATTATATCACAGACAACAAACCAAAGAAAGAAACATTGGCATGTGTGTTCATAGCCAGTGAACCCCTAGTTAGGAGACTAGATGTTTTACTCTGTTATCTTGGTTATGTGAAAAATTGTATGTGGGTTTGTAATGGGTCCATACTGAAATAGTATGGATTCCTAAATACTGTGATGCCAACTGCATACATTCTACTAAATAGCCAGCCAAATTCCGAAGTTGAGATAATATCGAAAATAAATGAAATCATGACTGGCCAGTCTGTCAAGTATGAGATTCAAGGAGTTTATGGGGTGTATGATATAATTGCCAAAATAGAGTGTGGAAATATGGAAGACGTAAGAAATATGCTTGGTAAAATAAGAAGAGTGAACAAGATCGTCTCCACCATTACAATGCTGGTCAACGAAGAGCAAGAAATCTAACTCCTGTATTTCTCAAGTGGATCATAATTTTTAAAAAAAGCAAATAAAAGGCGCCTGCTAATGGAATTGTCATGCGTGACATCAATGAAATAATGCCAAAAATTGAAAATATGCGATGGGGTGCACTAATGAATACTCCGCCCACTAATGAGAAAGTAAATGAGATGAATACCATGTTTCCTCATGATGGTAGGTGGCATACCGTGTTTGAAGAAGAAAAGCAGGTCTTCGTTGATGGCATTCGTATCTGGAAAAAAGACCCAAAATCATGGACATAAATTTGAAAACCTCATGATCTGTAACCGTGCATTCCTGAATCTGCATGTTACAAATACTAGTTAAATTAGATTCCAGACTTGATTTTCTTGCCAAGATTTTTTGTACTTTTTTTCAATTTTTAATAATGAAATTTCAAAATCTACTGCGATCGTATGTGTATTACTCCCAGTCATACATAGGATTAAATCTCCTTTTTGGTATCATCATGTTGAAATTGACACAAAGCTTCAAGCAGATGGATTCATGCATGCAGATCTTAGGTCTAGATAGATCTGTTCGCTTTGTAGGGAGAATAAAAGACAGAAAATTGATATCCTTTGCTAGAAGCCCAGATGCCGCGCCTCTACTTGATGAAGAACTGAGTAGTATGGCTCATTATCAAGCGTCAGTCAAAGCCTCATGGGAGGACATGTTCAATGAAGCCCTTGGCAAGACCAACTGGATGATAACATCCAAGGAAAAAGTGAAATTGATTACTCTTTTCTTAGACGATGGTCTACTCATCCTGTCCACCGAGCCCAACTCAAACCACGACATGATAATTCAGAAGATAAAAAGTCTTAACATGAAACTGTGACGGTATGTCTGGGGGATCTCTGTATCTGAATTGTACCTGATAACGACAAAAATTGTTAGAAAAAATATGCAAACAAAAAGCTAGTATTCTGACAAATCAGCTAAGGTTATGAAAATTAAGCTCTAGTTGTGAGGGACTCCTATATGCCATTTTGTGTAATGTTATGCAGAAGGTTTACCCAAACGATCTTTTTTTGCATTGGAACAGTGTCTCTTAGTCAGTCGTTTGGCAGGCAAGCGGCCTTCGCATTGGAGGGGGTTCCTACCAAAGGCTCCTCTCCAAGATTTTTTTGACCAGCTTACCACCAATCCCCTCTTGCCTGGTATGCTGTAGCCGGCAGGTAGTTGCACCATGGGTCAAAAATGCCTCTGCCTTTTCATAGGTGCTCTAACTGCTGTTACAGATTTCTTTTTATTTCAGAGTCTTAAAACCATAGTCAAACAGCGATTTGCTGGAACGTGGTATATCATGAATATGAAATTGATACTCAGAGGAAAAACAGTAGAAGACGAGTCCACCGTTAATGCCATCTTCAAGATTCTTGGCGACAAATATTCTAGAAAAATACTGGAATCGCTGACTGATTCACCAAAGTCTGCACTTGACATAAGCAAAGAATGCAAGGTCTCGCTAGCATTGGCGTACAAAAAGATCAAAAATCTAAAGAAGTGTGATCTCATTCAAGTCTATACTTCTGTAATAGTAGATGGAAGAAAATATGCAGTTTACAAGAGCAAGGCGCATCCCATAATGGTGCTTTTAAATCACAAATTCCCCTCGCAGACCATTGTTTTTGATTCTGACAACCTTGTTAATTGTCTGGGATGCGAATCTCTGAACTGTGGTGTGTACTATGATGAGAGATACAATGGTGTAAGAAGCATATGTTATTCATGTGGCGCCAACTGGCCTGAATCCTGATACTGCATTACATCCACTGTTTTTTCTTGCCGTAATCGCCAAGTATTTTGTAAATTCTGTTAAATGAATCCTGAGAGATCATATCCTGCTCAGTAGCTCTTTGCACGATGGATTCCATCTTGATCTGTTTTTGACGAACAATTTTCATTATCTCCTCAAACATTCCTTTTAGAACTTCAGATTCATCATCCTGTTTCATAATATGCTTCTCAACGATAATGCCATTGCCGCAAGATTAAATGTTGTGAATCAGGAAAATTGCATTTGTTGTATTTTTCTATATTATCTCTGTTTGTGTAGGTTTATTGAAATATCATGATGCTGTATAGATATTATGCCAACTGCATATGTTATGATCGCATGTGACTACGGACAAGAAGAGCAAGTACTCGAAGAACTAAAGGCAATAGACAGAATAGTTGAAGCGCGAGGCACTGAAGGCCATTATGACATAGTGGCGGAAATAGAATCTAAGACAATTGATGAAATCAACACTACCGTCTCTGAAAAAATCCGGCGTATTGACGGAGTTCGCTCTACATTGATACTTCTTGCACAGTGTTAATACTCTGTATTTTTCAAGTACTTTTTAAAATACGGCTCCAATTGCTAAACTATGAGCGCAAATACTATCAAAAAAGCAAAGGCTTTAGCTAAAGATGGCGTAGTTAAAGTGGAAGAAGATCTCTATCAGGTCAAGTCCTCAAGTGATCCTGCAAAATCCTATTTTGTAACATCAGAGACTTGTGAGTGTGAGGGATTCAAGAATTTTTACAAATTTCATCATGGTAAAGGCCTGAAAGCAAACTGTTCGCATCTTGAAGCAATTAGGATTTTCAAAAAAACATATGAAAAACCAAAGTCTGCCAAAGGAAAATGATATTATAATAACAGCACAAAAGATTATAGATACAAGTCAAGATGCGTTTTGTATCTCGTCGCGAATCAGTGGAAAATATGATTCGATTAGTTCTCCAATTGATAAAATTTCATCCGTTTTGGCTTCTCTGCTGTGTATCATCTTGAAGGCAGTAAGACTGACTTCCAAGTATCTGACCTACGATACAGCCGTACAGAAAATCAAATTCACTGCTAAATTTCCAATCATTTTTGAACTTTGGATATTCTTTTTTCAATGTTGGAATTCCAATTATTACGCCATGAATTGTTTCTTCTAAATATTTTTTAAATTCAGGACTCAATGGCATGAAATCACAGTTTGAATTATTTGGTATTAAATGAATTCATTGATATCGGCAGATCAATATCATACTCTTCGAAATTAAGATCCTTTGTAGACTATGAGATATTCATTAGGATTCTCTCTTTCTTTTTTTGCATTGAGCGCATCTTGATATTTATCATAGTGTTTTATCAGGTAGAGTCTCCTACCAAATGATTCAAAGTAATCAATACCACACAGGTTAAATCCAGAGTCAGGAGTAAGTGCCTTTTTTTCTTCGTCTGTAACGTCTGCACTCAATTTAATTGCATGATACACTTGGTGTCTCTAAAAACCTTAGGTCTACAATCAGCTATTGTTTAAAATAATATCTTGAAGCTCTTCTGGTTTTTCTACAATGTAGTCAGGATTTGCCTTTTGAAGTGCAGTCCTTGTGTTGTATCCCCATGAAACTCCGATGACTCTGACGCCTGCTTTTTTTGCAGCCTCGATATCTCTTATCTCGTCTCCGACGTAAATTGGATCTTTGTGAGGAATTGTTTTCTCCTTCATTAATTTCTTGAGTAATCTGCTCTTACCATACATTGCCCTTCCAGTATATACAAAATCAAACAACTGTAAATCATTATTTTTTAAAAACTCCATGACGTTTTCTCTTGAATTAGTAGTAAGTATGCCAAGCACACATCCATTTTCTCTTAGATTCACAAGTGCATCTCTAATCCCCACTGCGGCCTGCAGATGGACTATCTCTTTGTTCATCTCAAATCTTATTTTTCTTACAACTATAGGCAGCTTAAAGATTGAAATCCCCAAATGCTTTAGCACCTCGCTGGGCTTTTTTTCTCTAAGTTTTGGAAGATCGCTTAGAGGTATCTTACGATATCCATACTGCTCGGCAAATTTGTTGGCTATTTTTATCACTACTGACATGGTATCTGCTATGGTACCGTCAAAATCAAAGACTATCGTAGGCATTAGAATCTCGCACTAAAAATCCCTTAAAGACTGTTGTGAATTCAGACCCCGATTCATTGGTTTGTTAAATTGGCTCATTTTACGAACACATGCTCTTCCACATGTGGAAATCAGCTAGATCGTGAATGAATAGTATGAGAGAAAATTAACACAATTGACATTGCAAGTATTATTTTTCTATCTTGGGGCAAAGCTAATTGTTGACTGAGAACAAACATGTCTTCTACTAAAAGAATAATATCATGAGGTTTTATAGTACGAAAAGATGAGAAACTCATCTCTTCTAAACGAGGCCTATGAATTGTGTGAAGAAGGCGAGTATACGCTTGCCCTAGAATATTATGATCTTGTCTTATACAAGGAGCCTCATAATGTGACTGCCCTGATAAACAAGGGTGTCACACTTCAGAACATAGGTAAAGTCAAACAATCAATCAAGTGTTACGACGCATGCCATTGAGGTAGACATCAATAATGTGGATGCGCTTGTAAACAAGGGCTCTGCACTTCATACTCTAGGAAAGCATCATGATGCAATTGACTGCTATGACCGGGTTCTTAAGATCCAACCGCGATACGCCATGGCAATAGCATACAAGGGACTGTCACTTGGGGAGCTTGGCATGCTAAAGGATGCCATAAAGTGTTTCAACTCTGCTCTAAAAATTGATAAAAAATATGACATTGCCCTGAACAACAAGGCACTTGCTTTGGAATTATTAAAGAAAAACTCCAAGTTAAAACCAAAACTACACAAAACCAACTGATGTCAATATAGGAAAGGATTCTCTAAGACTAGTTCTGCTCTGCATAGTCTACAAACTTGCTAATTCCGTTCTGAAGCGCATAGTTGAGCGAACTGTCAGGAACAAAACTTAGCATCCACGAAAGAAATCCCGACGTCTTCAAATCCAAACTAATGTTTGCCACAGTTCCCATTCCTGGCGCACCATTAAAACCCCATGTTTTGTTAAGCTCAGTTGTCATTGTAGTGCCTTTGAGATCTCCTGATACTACCTGTACGGTGTATGTGCCGTTTGGCAATTGCTGGTATATTGCTTGGGTATCAAAGAAAACTCCATTTACACCTGCGTTCATGTCTACCAAGTTTGTTTTGTTGTCTAGTACCTTGACCGATTTCACATTATCGGGGAAGATCTGTGGATAATTTTGCACATTCGATATGGTTGCAAGTAACGATTGCTCATTTACGTTTGCTACTGTTTGAACATCAATTACGCGGTCAGCATACGATAATGGCATGCTTGGAACTATTATGACAAATGCTATCAAACTGAAGATAAAATTTCTCGATCTATAGAATGGTCTAAGTTGTGGCATAGCCTGCTTCATCTGCCTGTATTGTGGTCATTTGCATGCGTGATATTGTGCATGTTGATATATCGTAAAGCGATTATCGTGACTATTGTCGGCAGTGAAGTGATTTGGGTTTTTTTGTTCTGCCATGACTTATGTTTTGCTTTATGGTATATAATCTATTTGTATACAAATGATTTGTATACAACCTAATGTAACATAAAACATGCGAAAATTAGACCTAAAAGACAGCATTGGAACGTTGATCTTTCTTACATCAAAATCAATGGAAAGTGCTGCAGAATGTGAGATCAAAAACAAATTAGGGCTGACATCTAGTCAGTGGAAGATTATTTTAGCGCTAAACTCGTTTGACGGACTTAGCCAAAGAGAACTTGCTGATAGGATCTATGTTGACGGCAGTACTCTTGTGCCTGTAATAGACAAAATGGAAGAAAATGGACTGCTTGAACGAAAGCCGGACCCAAAAGACAGGAGGCACAACAGACTGTATCTTACAAAAAAATCTGAATCTGTTGTTGATTCTATTGTAGAAATTGTCCTTCAATTGAGAAAGACACTGTACAAGGGACTGTCAAAGGGAGATCTGGAATCGATGCGCCCCAAGTTGAAGAAGATAATTGAAAACGCAGACAAATTCACCAGCAAGTCCAAATCTGAATCGTCATGAGATATAATTATGCCGATGTTGTTGTAAATTCTGTGATGAAATATCTTGCAATATCGCTGCTTTTATTGCCCATCTCACTTTGTTATGCGCAATCTGCCACTCCGGGAACAGTTTTATCTTTCTATATCAACGACGAAAATTTGGTCACAGATCATAGAGGAGTCATGACTTTATCGACAGCAGGTTTGGTTGATTTTACTATTGATGGAACTCCAATATCTGGCCCTTCTAGCATGGTAGAGACTGGCATTGATACTGGGCAATTCTATCTTCAACTCACTTTGCCGTCTTCTGTCAATGGGCGACCGCTACAAAACGGCGATGTGGTCCTTATGACATATCACCAGCCTACAGATAACAATGGAAATCCACAAACAATAACGCAATCTGTGGTTCTAAGCTCCATCCCATCATCCATACAATCAAGTCCTGCAGGTCAGCCTTCTGAACAAAGTGTAAACATTGGACGATATTTCACACTTCAGATTTATGCACCAAATTATAATTTGGATTCTCAAGTTCCAGATGACATACCGTTAAACTTGATTCAAGTCCGCATGGGAGGGGTGAGCACCACACTTGCAGATTCTGCATTTCATACAAGCACTGGCACTCTAAGGGAGACTGGACCAAACACCGACACTTTTGCGGCTACCTTTAAGATACCTCGCCAAATTGACGGCTTTCCAGTTGAGCTTGGCTCTACTTTGGAATTTACATTTGGAGATAACTCCCAACAAATTCCGTCCGAGTCTAGCATATTTGTAAAGATTGGAACTGCAAACTATCAAAACACTGCACCCGTGATGGCGCCCAGTGTTCCTGTATCTCGCAGCATAACGGTACAAACTACAAACACATATGGAACTAGTGTGAATTTTCTCAACTCTACTATGCTACAAGGACTGGTGGGTCCTGTTTGTTATCCATCATCGGGTTCTCTCTTTCCTATTGGTACAACAACAGTTACTTGTTCTGCAATAAGCCCTGAAGGCAACTCTGTTCTAAAATCATTTCCTGTAACTGTAAACCAAGAAAGCACATCTATACCCTATTGGGTAAAAAATCTGGCAGTCTTTTGGTGTAATGGTACCATACAAGACAGTGACTTTGGGGCAGCAATTCAATTTCTTGATTCAAATAAAATGATTACCATACCTCCATCACAGGACCAAACTTCGTCAATTGATAAATCAGGTATTTGTTCGTGGTCTGAAGGAAAAATTACCGATAACGAAGTTGCGGCATTATTTTATCCGTTCATTCGATAGGATTTAATTCTGCAGTCATGGGTATCTGTCTATGAAGGCTACTTTTGGGGCTGGATGCTTTTGGTGTGTTGAGCATGAATTTCGAAAGATAAAAGGTGTAACATCAACAGCCGTAGGATACATGGGAGGTAACCTAAGTAATCCAACATATGAGGACGTCTGTTCGGACCAAACCGGACATGCAGAAGTAGTTCAGGTCGAGTTTGACCCTTCTGTTGTATCGTATGCCCAGATTCTCAATGCTTTTTGGCATTGTCATGATCCTACGTCATTGAACAGGCAAGGTCCTGATGTGGGTACTCAGTATAGGTCGGCCATCTTCTGTCATGACCAAGATCAAGAAAAAACCGCAAAGCAATCAAAAGAGCAACTCCAAAACCTGGAAAAATCTGGGAAAAAAATTGTAACTGAGATATTACCTGCACCCGAATTCTACAAGGCAGAAGAATATCATCAGCAATACTATGCAAAATGCGGAATTCTGTAATTGTAAAGTTATTTCCTAAATTCGCTTTCTAGTGATTGGCCTCAAGTTTGAAGCCAGATCCATTTTATATCTCAAGTACTATTCGTTCTATACTTGAATTGGAAGCGACTTGGGAGGCTGCTCCTGTTTTTTGGATTGATTGGTATGGGTGCGTTTATCTTTCTTAACATGGATCTTGCGCATCGCTAGAAGAGATCTTTATTTTCTCTTTGCATTATCGCTAATCTTTTTCATATCTGGCTGGGTTGGTCTTTTTAGATATTCTAGGTTCTGGACAATGCTTGAGTGAATCTTAATTTGCTAGCACTTTGGTCTACCTGCTTGGATCTTATGGTGAATTTAGTAATTTATAGATAAAAATAACATTATATCAACAATAAACAAGATAATTAAAATTTAATTTAAGATTTTTTAAATAAATTCTTAAATATTATGAAATTCATTATATGGCATGTTCACAAAGCCACAAAAAATGGCTTGACATAGCGTGGCCCTGCAGGAACTAACATGCGAACCAAGCGCAAAGGCGCTGTTCAAAGGGAGGTAATCTCCAAGTGTCCTGCATTTATGGGTCACGCCTTTTGATTAATATCTTGATCTTGGGCGTGTTCGTTTGGCAAAGATCATTATTGCTATGACTATGCCGCCAGCTCCGCCAACTCCTACAATAACTAGGACTACAAAAATTGATGCATACAGGCTAAGTGTTGTTATGTTGAACTCGTATACTCCTACATTTCCGGTACTAGGATCTAGAATCTCGGCTCTGAATACGTGATTTCCTGGCTCTTGGAATGTGTAATCAATGTCTGATGATCCTGGATAATCACTTGGAGGAAATTCTTTCATCAGGTTGTCGTTATAGTATATCTTCAAACCCATCCTGATTTTATCAACTTGGTTACCATTTTGGTCTAACACAAGAAAGTGAATCTTTGTGTCGCCTCCTACGTTGGGGACTGAAGGTGTTGTAGATACCTGGACTTCATAGTTGCCAACTTTTGCAGCGTCTGTGCTAAAAGACGGATGCATTATTTCATAAGTTACAAGACCTGCAAAGAAACTGAAATAAACCACTAAAAGCAGGTATTTTTTTTGCATTGTGTGGATTAGGCAGTTTTGGTATATTATATTTGGTCGTGATTCTAACTAGGCAGGAATCTTCGCGACACTAATAAAGAAACTAGGACCTGAATTTCAGAGAGAGCGTATTTGATATCTAAAAAGATGGGTGTAATTATAGGAATAGTATTGGTTGGTTTCGCGGCAGCTTGGTTTGTATCTCAAAAACCGACTGCATCTGAGCCTTCAGAATCTGTCTTGACTCCAACTCTGAGCCAAAATCCATACCTGCAAGAATACTCACTGCCTGATAATTCTGGACCTAATGGCCTAATTGTAGATAAAACAGGAACAGTATGGGTCACATCCTCCAAGTCTGACATGCTTTACAGTTTTGATCAAAAATCAGGACAGCTAAAAAATTATGAGATACAGGACGGAAACTCCCAGTATTTTAATCCAGGACAGAACACCACTATGGTTTGGACTGTAGTTCAAGATAAAGATGGAATCATATGGTTTTCTCCCGCTTGGAACAAAATCACTATGGCGTTTTGATCCTACAAACGATACTTTTCACTCCATTTCATCAGATGCAGGTTCTGCATTTCAGATGAAGGCAGATGCAAACACTGGGAATGTGTGGTTTACAACACTTAGCGGTGATTCTTTATGTGTTGTACAAAAAAGTGCTGACACCCAAACTGGCTACAAGGTATCTGACATTTTATCTTGGCAATGGCACTGCTCCTGCCGGACTGTATCTAAAAGACAACTCAGTATGGGTAGCAGAAATAACCACTCAAAAGATTATTGAATTTAACATAGACCGTGAAAACGGAGTTGTAACTGGAATCAACAAAAGTAAAGGAAATTCCAATAAATAACCAGACCCAACTTTCATCTCCCACCGATCTTCTCGTAAATGATGACTCCATATGGCTGACAGAGCATGGTACAAGTTTTCTTACTGAATACCAACTTGGAAATGATCAGGTTATACGATATCCAACTTCACAAAATGTGTATCATGCAACGACGCTTCCATTTTGGATACGGGGAATAAATGACGGTAAAGATCTGTGGTTCAATGAGCATGAGGGAAACAAGGTT
>NZ_RCMB01000007.1 GCF_011319465.1 Candidatus Nitrosotalea sp. TS | reverse complement strand
TGGTTCCAAACTTGATGAACTCACAGAGGCCGGAAGAAACAAGATCATGACACTTTCATCAAAAAACCAAATCTTTGCATGGGCACTTGGTCACGGAGCTGGACTGAAATTTAAAAAAAATTCCTTTGAAGTCAAAAAAATGATATTGAATTTTGCAGACAAGAGCCCATATTTTTCAGGAGGGCTGGGACATGGCCTTTCAAGACACATAAGAAAACTTGCAACATCCAACTCTCTTGAACCAATCATGGAGTTTGCAGAAGAGCATCCAGTATTTGCCTTTGATCTGGCATATGATCTTGGATATCATTTTGGTGCATTTTCAGAAAAAATAAAGCAGACGATATACCACATTGCAACAAAAAATGATCAATTTGCATTTCGGGTAGGTGACGCCATAGGCGGAATATATGAGGAACTAGAAAGTAGAGACAGGGAATTTGTCATGGACTATACAGGAAAAAATAAACATTTTTCAAAAGGATTTTCCAAGTCGTCGCATAAAAAAGAGTTATGAGTAATTTTGTATTTTATATTGTCTTTTGATAACAATCCAATACTTACAGTGCCCCAAACTCCTTGGTCCACTTGGTGTATCTATCCAGCATGGCATCGTTAACACTGGGCTTTCGTCTTGTAATAACATCCTCAAAGTCTTTTGTGGTTATGTTTCTAGGTTGAGATCCACCAGCAATGTCTTTTTTCTGCGAATCCATTTTTTCGAAAAACTCGTCAATGATTTGCAATTGTGTGGACTGACAGATATCTTTGATATCACTTGCACTGTACCCGGAGGTAGCTGCAGAAAGCTTTTTCAGATCTATCGAGTTTTCACCTTTGATTTTTGAAATATAAAGAGAAAACAGATTTTCCCTTGCTTCAAGAGAAGGAAGTGGGATGTAGATCCTCTTTGTAAATCTCCTAAGAAACGGCCAATCCAAGTTCCACGGTTTGTTGGTTGCTGCCATCACGTACATTTGAATGTCCTTTCCTTTGCTGTTGATTCCATCCATCTCTGTTAGAAATTGGTTTTTTACTCTCACTTCCCCGCCGTTCTCACTTTGTGTATCTCCAAGAAGTGAGTCAACTTCGTCTATAAGCATGATAACAGGATTGGTTTTTGATGCATATCCTCGCGCCATAGTAAATAGCTTGGATACATTTTTCTCCGCTTCTCCCAGCCATTTATTCATCACCGACGCTGCATCCACATTTATGAAATCTCCTTGTATCTCACTTGCAGATGCAGCTGCAAGAAGAGTTTTTCCACATCCGGGAGGCCCGTAGAGAAGGATTCCCCGCGGCCAACCAAGAGTAAACAAGTCTGGTCTTCTAGTAGGATAGACTATTGATTCTCGCAGTGCCCTTTTGGCATCTTCGTGACCTATTACTTCGGTCCAGCTAACATTTGGTTTTTCTTTGAGTATCATCTTGTCCATTTCACCGCCACGGACAGGTACGTTTGCAGTAGATCCTGGCTTCATGTCATGCGTGGGCTTTGCGTCAGATCTTGGTCTAACGTCAGAGTTTGGAGTAGATTCATTGTATCCACGTAGAGAGTTTATCTTTGATTGGTATACGCTACAACGGTCTTTGTATACAGTGTTTATTGGGTTTTCAGGAAAAAGTTGAATCATCTTAAGTAATGCATCAACAGCTCTTTGATAGTTTGCAACTGCCATACCGTTTGCGCCTGTCTCCTCTTGTCTTATTGCCTCTGCAGCATACTTGCTGGCAATAGCTTCTAGTTCTACTACAGCACTCATACCTACAGTAATCTATGCATACGACTCAAAATCATAAAATGTGAAGGTATGTATGATTATTTGTTAAATTAATTACATTCAATCTACGTTCAACAAATAATTCGCAAGAAAAATACAAGCTGCAATCAGTTGCAATAAATTACTATGGGCAATACGTATGATGACAGTTGGGTTGTCTGAAAGAATGCAGCGTTAGTGCTGATTAACTATCAATCTCTCAGAGTTTATGAAAAAATCCCTCTAATACAGAAATTGCCTTGCTGAAGATCTCTTCAGGTACGTTTACTATTTGACGTACCACTGCGGCTGAACTAGTTTGTTGCGGGTTTGAGCTTGATGAAGCAGTATTACTTGATTCACTTGATGATGTTGATGTGGAAGGAGATGATGCTGGAGATCTGGCTGAAGATACGGATGGAGTGGATGACGTGACAGATGGAGTTGTAGATGCAGTAGAAGACGAAGATCGAGGAGATGATGGCGTAGATGGAGAAGATTGAGTTGATGGTGTAGATGTAGTTGAGGGAGTTGTAGATGCAGTAGAAGACGAAGAGGGAACTGATGATTGAGATGGCACAGGTGGAGTTGTCTGTTCAGTAGACGGTGTAGAAGATTGTTGTGGAGGAGTTGATGGTGTAGATGGGGTTGATGGCGCTGGAGATTGTGTAGAAGATTGAGCGGATGACGATATGGATAATGATGAGGTACCAGAACTTCCTGAATGAGTAGAATCTCCAGCATAGGTAGCAGTTATTGTTATTCCTCCAGATATGCTAGTAGGCGGAGTATACGTTAGAGTACATTTATTATTTGAAAGTATACACACATTTGGACTAAAAATTCCTCCTGCACCATTATCGCTCCACGATATTATGCCAATCATGGAAGAAGACGGGTTTGAAGTGTCAGTAACAGATGCTGCTACCATAATTGAACTTCCCGGAGTAAATGTCGTAGAACTTGATGTAACGGAGGTAGTTGTTGCATAGGTTTTATTTGTCGATACTGGCGATGTAGATATTTGCGATATAGCTGAGCTGCTTGAATGAGTACTATCACCAGAGTAAGTAGCATTAATTGTAATTACATTTAGAGGATTTGCCGGAGAAGTGTACGTTGTTACACATGTCGCAGATGGCAATGTGCAAGAGACTGGATTGAACGTGCCGCCATTGTTATTGTCATTAAATGAAACAGTGCCTGAAAGTGTAGTAGGTGAGCTTGATGTATCACTTGTTTGAACTGTAAAAGTTAATGTTCTGTTGGAAGGTAATACAGCAGAATTTGGTGTCATAGTTGTGCTTGTAGGATTGAGGTGATTTATCGTCAAAGTTGATGAGCCACTACTTGTGGTATGAATAGAATCTCCTCCATAGCTTGCAGTTATTGTAACCGTAGAAGGAGAGTTGGTGGCGATAGTATATGATGTGGTACAACCACCCGATGCCAATATGCATGATGATGGACTAAATGTTCCCCTGGCATTATTATCACTCCAGGATACTGTCCCAGTAGGGGTGGTGGGAGAGCTTGAAGTGTCACTAACAGTGGCAGTAAACGTTACAGATGAACCAGGATTTGCGGTGGACCGATTTGATGATACAGTAACAGATGTAGAATCCGTGCTGCTTTGAACTGAAGTGCTATTGCTGTCAGTAAATATGATACTGCTATCTGCCATTGCAGGCAGGATAGTGGCAAATCCACTAAATGTAATTACAATTAATGCTACTTACTCTGGTGATAGTACTCATTCAAGCAGCTCAGCTATATCGCAAATATCTACATCGCCAGTATCGACAAATAAAACCTATGCAACAACTACCTCCGTTACATCAAGTTCTACGACATTTACTCCGGGAAGTTCAATTATGGTAGCAGCATCTGTTACTGACACTTCAAACCCGTCTTCTTCCATGATTGGCATAATATCGTGGAGCGATAATGGTGCAGGAGGAATTTTTAGTCCAAATGTGTGTATACTTTCAAATAATAAATGTACTCTAACGTATACTCCGCCTACTAGCATATCTGGAGGAATAACAATAACTGCTACCTATGCTGGAGATTCTACTCATTCAGGAAGTTCTGGTACCTCATCATTATCCATATCGTCATCCGCTCAATCTTCTACACAATCTCCAGCGCCATCAACCCCATCTACACCATCAACTCCACAACAATCTTCTACACCGTCTACTGAACAGACAACTCCACCTGTGCCATCTCAATCATCAGTTCCCTCTTCGTCTTCTACTGCATCTACAACTCCCTCAACTACATCTACACCATCAACTCAATCTTCTCCATCTACGCCATCATCTCCTCGATCTTCGTCTTCTACTGCATCTACAACTCCATCTGTCACGTCATCCACTCCATCCGTATCTTCAGCCAGATCTCCAGCATCATCTCCTTCCACATCAACATCATCAAGTGAATCAAGTAATACTGCTTCATCAAGCTCAAACCCGCAACAAACTAGTTCAGCCGCAGTGGTACGTCAAATAGTAAACGTACCTGAAGAGATCTTCAGCAAGGCAATTTCTGTATTAGAGGGATTTTTTCATAAACTCTGAGAGATTGATAGTTAATCAGCACTAACGCTGCATTCTTTCAGACAACCCAACTGTCATCATACGTATTGCCCATAGTAATTTATTGCAACTGATTGCAGCTTGTATTTTTCTTGCGAATTATTTGTTGAACGTAGATTGAATGTAATTAATTTAACAAATAATCATACATACCTTCACATTTTATGATTTTGAGTCGTATGCATAGATTACTGTAGGTATGAGTGCTGTAGTAGAACTAGAAGCTATTGCCAGCAAGTATGCTGCAGAGGCAATAAGACAAGAGGAGACAGGCGCAAACGGTATGGCAGTTGCAAACTATCAAAGAGCTGTTGATGCATTACTTAAGATGATTCAACTTTTTCCTGAAAACCCAATAAACACTGTATACAAAGACCGTTGTAGCGTATACCAATCAAAGATAAACTCTCTACGTGGATACAATGAATCTACTCCAAACTCTGACGTTAGACCAAGATCTGATGCAAAGCCCACGCATGACATGAAGCCAGGATCTACTGCAAACGTACCTGTCCGTGGCGGTGAAATGGACAAGATGATACTCAAAGAAAAACCAAATGTTAGCTGGACCGAAGTAATAGGTCACGAAGATGCCAAAAGGGCACTGCGAGAATCAATAGTCTATCCCACTAGAAGACCAGACTTGTTTACTCTTGGTTGGCCGCGGGGAATCCTTCTCTACGGGCCTCCCGGATGTGGAAAAACTCTTCTTGCAGCTGCATCTGCAAGTGAGATACAAGGAGATTTCATAAATGTGGATGCAGCGTCGGTGATGAATAAATGGCTGGGAGAAGCGGAGAAAAATGTATCCAAGCTATTTACTATGGCGCGAGGATATGCATCAAAAACCAATCCTGTTATCATGCTTATAGACGAAGTTGACTCACTTCTTGGAGATACACAAAGTGAGAACGGCGGGGAAGTGAGAGTAAAAAACCAATTTCTAACAGAGATGGATGGAATCAACAGCAAAGGAAAGGACATTCAAATGTACGTGATGGCAGCAACCAACAAACCGTGGAACTTGGATTGGCCGTTTCTTAGGAGATTTACAAAGAGGATCTACATCCCACTTCCTTCTCTTGAAGCAAGGGAAAATCTGTTTTCTCTTTATATTTCAAAAATCAAAGGTGAAAACTCGATAGATCTGAAAAAGCTTTCTGCAGCTACCTCCGGGTACAGTGCAAGTGATATCAAAGATATCTGCCAGTCCACACAATTGCAAATCATTGACGAGTTTTTCGAAAAAATGGATTCACAGAAAAAAGACATTGCCGGTGGATCTCAACCTAGAAACATAACCACAAAAGACTTTGAGGATGTTATTACAAGACGAAAGCCCAGTGTTAACGATGCCATGCTGGATAGATACACCAAGTGGACCAAGGAGTTTGGGGCACTGTAAGTATTAGCTTGTTATCAAAAGACAATATAAAATACAAAATTACTCATAACTCTTTTTTATGCGACGACTTGGAAAATCCTTTTGAAAAATGTTTATTTTTTCCTGTATAGTCCATGACAAATTCCCTGTCTCTACTTTCTAGTTCCTCATATATTCCGCCTATGGCGTCACCTACCCGAAATGCAAATTGATCATTTTTTGTTGCAATGTGACATATCGTCTGCTTTATTTTTTCTGAAAATGCACCAAAATGATATCCAAGATCATATGCCAGATCAAAGGCAAATACTGGATGCTCTTCTGCAAACTCCATGATTGGTTCAAGAGAGTTGGATGTTGCAAGTTTTCTTATGTGTCTTGAAAGGCCATGTCCAAGCCCTCCTGAAAAATATGGACTCTTGTCTGCAAAATTCAATATCATTTTTTTGACTTCAAAGGAATTTTTTTTAAATTTCAGTCCAGCTCCGTGACCAAGTGCCCATGCAAAGATTTGGTTTTTTGATGAAAGTGTCATGATCTTGTTTCTTCCGGCCTCTGTGAGTTCATCAAGTTTGGAACCAAAGAATACTCCTATCTCATAGTCCACTTCTGGATCTATTCCCACATGTGCAGCCAGACTAGTTCCTATCTTTTTCTTGGCAACACTGATTTTGTATGCCATTCTTTAAACGATCTAAGATCTTTCGTGGAGATAAATGGTAACCTAGGGGAAGAAACGGGACTAAAAAACTGATTCTGGACCCAAGTTTTGCCAATTGCAATTCATTCAGAAATTAATTAATTTTAATCAATTGCTTATATACAAGAAAACAGACTCGACCTTAGTGAAGATTAACGCTAAAGGGCTGTTATTACTTGGTATTTTGTTAAGTGCCGCTGGAGCAGCTCCTGCATTTGCCGCCTCTAATTCTACAGGTTCCAATTCTACTACGTCAAACTCCGCCATGAACATGGGTTCAAACTCTACCATGACAAACTCAACAATGAACATGAGTTCCAATTCCACGGCATCCCATTCTGCCATGAATACGGGTTCTAGCTATACTTCTACTCCAAACTCACTTTCTCACCCGACTTACAATTATTCAATTCCTGCCAATCTGCCCCCTCCTTCCTACATGATAACAAATGAATCTGGCAATTCGGGTAAAATGGTAGGTTCGAGTCTGACCACACCTGTAGTCACAATTACAACCGATAAATCGTCTTACAATGACGGTGACAAGATAATGATTTCAGGCGCTACCAAAGATTACCTCGGTGATACTCCTCTTACGCTTATTCTAAGAAATCCTGTTGGAAATATTGTGACAATTAATCAAATCCAAGTAGGAAACGATAAAACATTCTCAACCAGTCTAACAGCAGGTGGTGCATTGTGGCAAGCTGCTGGCGCATACTCTGCATATGTACAATATGGAGGGCCAGACAGGTCTGCGACAACAACATTCCAGTTCTCAGGTTCACACGTCTCTTCAGGAACCACCATTCCTGTAGATGGTACTAACATGACAGTAACATATAGCATCACAAATGGTAAGGTCCTTGATATCAAGGCTGACACCAATTCCAAGTCGCTAATTGTGTCAATCCAATCAAGTGGCGATGGCACATTGACAATTAACATGCCAAGAGCACTAATTGATGCAAAGAAGACTGACAACAGTGATGACCAGTTCTTTGTACTAAATGATGGCCAAGAAAACGACCAATTCCAAGAGACTAGCAATACTGCTACTGCAAGAACACTCCAAATCCCATTCACTGATGGAACATCACAAATAGAGATAATAGGTACATTCGTAGTTCCAGAATTTGGCGCAATAGCAGCCATGGTACTTGCAATTGCAATCGTATCAATAATTGCAATCTCGACCAAGACTGGGCTGAGATTTACACCCAGAGTGTAAATCAGTCCAAGAATTTTTAAAACAACTGTCCCTATATTTGCAAAATTAATAATCCACAAAAACGCATTTGATTATCTCTTTCATGACATGATTTTACCATGTTCTTGAAACTTGCTGATGCTCAACTCTGTGGTCGGAGGGGACGTTCGATTATTGAGGGGATTATGGAAGCCAATAGCACTGCTGCAGACAAGAAAAAGATCACATGAATAGAATTAACAAAGTTTATTGAATTTGTAAAATTAGAATTTCCACCAGTAAAGATTGTTTCAAGATCCGAAACTGACACTGCTTGTGTAATAATTAAAAATGATAACCCCAGACTCAAGATATTTCCTAGAGTTACAAGAGTAGTGCTCATGCCAGATGCAGTACCTCTTCTGTGCGCTGGAACCGAATTCATCACAGCTGTTCTGTTGGGTGCTGCAAACATTCCCATAGCCAGAGCCCACTAACACAAGTGGTATCAGAAGATGTGAAAAATTCTCATGTGGTTGTAATCTAGTAAGAATTAGAAATCCAACCGCAGATGTCAAAAGACCACCTATGATGAAAAACTTAGACCCATATTTGTCGGAGAGCCATCCGCTTATCGGACCAAATGTTGCTATTGTAAATGATACCGGGATGAGATATAGTCCAGCCTGTAACGCACTAAGCTTCATGGTAGGACCTTGCAGATAAAATGTCATGATCAATATGAGTGCGCCTCTTGCAATGGCATTGAGAAACACACTAAAGTTTCCAGTTGTAAAGATTCGTAGTCTGAATAGTTGTACATCAAACATAGGATCCTCTATCTTTGATTCTGCAAATACAAATAGTGCCAATAATGCAAGACCGCCAAAAATCATGAGCAACTCTATAATCTCAGATAGTATCTGTAATGGTCCAAGTGTTAGCCCAAGCAAAAGCAAAACCAGTCCTGAAGCCAAAAGACAGTTACCTATCCAGTCAATTCTACCACCAGTTTTTGTCCCGAGTTCTCTGAGCTTTATGTGAGACCATACGACTCCAAATACCCCAATTGGGATATTTACCCAAAATATGTATCTCCAGCCAAGCGTATCAGTTAACAATCCTCCTAAAACCAGTCCTGTTACAGAGCCTATTACTATGGACACTTGGTTTAGTCCTAGTGCCTTACCGCGCTCTTTTACGTCAAATGCATCTGTCAGTATGGCTGCACTGTTTGAGAAAAGAAACGCTGCCCCAAGTGCTTGAACTATTCTAAATAAAATCAATTCCTGACCAGAGTTGGAAAAACCACAAAGGGCAGAACCAACTGTGAATACTACAAGTCCAAGATTGTATAGTTTGACTCGACCAAACATGTCCGCAAGTCTTCCAAAACTCAAAAGAACGGTAGTAGTGACAAGTCCATAGGACAAGACAATCCATATTGTCTCAAGTATTGATGCATGAAGATCAGATGAGATCTTAGGCAAAGCTATTATGACAATATTGGCATCAAGTGATGCCATTAGAATTGCCAGTGTAGTATTTGTTAGCACAATCCATTTGTATTCCATTTTGTAAACTCGATACATCTAGTCTCAAATTGTATTATAATTTGAATGAAATGGTAGTTCTCTATTTGATAATCAAATATGATTCTATTATATTACACATGCAACACATGTGATAACAACGATGTTTTCATGAATTCTACTTTTGATGATCACAACATACAAGAAATAACTGCAATAGAGGCAGATCATTTAACAAAAGTCTATCGTGATAACATTAGGGCAGTGGATGAAATAAGTTTCTCAGTTAAACAGGGGGAGATATTTGGTTTGCTTGGACCAAATGGAGCAGGAAAAACTACTACAATTAAAATGATAATCACCCTCACCAAGGCAAACTCTGGTACCTTGCATGTGCTTGGAGTAGATGTCTTCAAATCGCCAGAGACTGTAAGAGAAATGCTTGGATATGTACCACAGAGCATCTCTGTTGACACTGATCTTACTGCATATGAAAATTTATTGATATTTTCTAAATTATCGTATGTAAATAAGATGGAACGCAATGAGAGAATAAGAGATGCGTTAGAGTACATGGATCTTTCAAGCAGAGCAAATGATCTTGTCAAGCGTTATAGTGGAGGAATGATGCGCAGGTTAGAGATAGCACAAGCGCTTGTAAACAGACCAAAGATTTTGCTTTTAGACGAACCAAGTATTGGTCTTGACCCTTCATCAAAAAAACAAGTATGGAAAAATATCAAGCAATTAAACCAAGAGTTCGGCGTTACCATTCTTATCACAACTCATGACATGAGCGAGGCAGATGAACTCTGTGACAGGATAGCAATCATGTCAGAAGGCAAGATAGCAATCTTGGGAACTCCTGAGGAATTGAAAAGAGATGTAGGAGGAGATATTGTCACGGTGAATCTTGCATCCACTCCTCCAATCATGACATTACCAAAAGAGATAGGAAATGTCATACACAGTGATGAAAAATCTATTCAGATTCTGACAACTAATGGCGAAGAAGCGATTCCACTCATCGCAGATTTCTTTAGAGGACACGAAATTAAGGTCGAATCGATCTCAATTAACAAGGCAAACTTGGATGATGTTTTTATGAAATATGCCAAACGAAGACTTGGAGATGAAATGTACAAAGCTACCCGTAGAACTCGCCGTGACTTTGTGAGGCGCGCAAGATGAACATCGGGAGATTCCTTGCCAGTTCTATCACAATTGCAGAGATGGAGGCAAGAAAAATTCGTCATGATTCAACTGAGCTTTGGACTAGGATTATCCAACCTGCCCTCTGGTTACTTGTTTTTGGCGAGACCCTTAACACCATTAGAGCCATGCCATCTGGTAATTTTTCGTATATCCAGTTTCTCACTCCTGGTATACTGGCGCAATCAGTCTTGTTTATCTCAATTTTTTATGGCATAACTGTAGTCTGGGAAAAAGATGTTGGAATACTTACCAAGCTCTTGTCAACTCCATCTCCGCGCTCGTCAATAGTTCTTGGAAAATCGCTTGCAGCTGGTCTGCGGGGAATTTTTCAAGCCATAATGATATTTGCTTTGGCGTTGATAATTGGAGTCAAGATAAGGTTTGATCCACTTGACATTGCAGGTGTTTTTGCTGTTGTAATACTTTTTGCGATGTGTTTTTCAAGTTTTTCAATGTTTCTTGCATCATATCTGAAAACTCGGGACAGGATGATGGGGATTGGTCAAGCATTAACCATGCCGCTTTTCTTTGCAAGTAATGCCATATATCCAATAGCAATAATGCCTATCTGGCTCCAGTATATCTCAATAGCAAATCCACTCAGCTATGTCGTGGATGCGATTAGGTCAATGCTTCTTGCTGGAACGTATGAAAATTTACCAGTTGATATACTGGTGTTAGTAATCGCTACAGTTGTTTTTGTAACTCTGGCCTCTACAACAATAAAGAAATTGTTAGAGTGATGTATGATGATATCCTAAAATACTCTAACGCATAAAAACATAAAAAAATAAAATAAGAAAAAGGCTTTCTAGAGTTTACTCTTGAAAGTCACTTGGGGTAGTTCCACTGGGTGCTGTACTGCCACTTGGAGCCGTACTGCCGCTTGGCTTTATCATTCCCATGTGTCCGTGCATCATCATTCCATGGCCGCCCATGCCTCCAATCAAGGAAGATAAGGTCAATGGATGACCCTGTGATGTCTTGAGTACGCTTCCGTTTCCTGCATCTACTATTACAGAATAGACGCTTTTTCCGTCTGTTACCTTGAAGGCATAGACTGGAGAACCGTGCATTACCACAAGACCTCCTGATAACACCTGTCCTCCTGTTACCTGTCCTGCAGCTGTTCCTGCGGCGGTTACAAATTGGATCTTTACACTAGATAGAATCATCTGTGTAAGGTTTACTGAACCCTGTATCGGTGTCTGTGTCTGACCTGAACCAGAGCCTGCTGTCTGTGCATATGCAAGTGAGCCGCCTACTGAGGCAATCACTGCAACGCCCAGAATCACTGCAAGCAGTTTCTGATGTGTCTTCAGTTCTTGTATGTTCATTGCACCCTGTAATAGTGGATTTGATTTATAATGGATTGCGCCACCTTGTTAACGAACAAGGTTAGTGATCATATAAAATGGGTATCGAAAGTCATGTGGCATCAAATTTTCTGCTACACTGAATATCTGATAAATATGTTAATTGTCCGGCAAGAAATGCAATTGGAAATACTGTTTAATCCCTACCCAATTCGTCATCTATCTTGTCTTGTGTTGATTTGTATTTCTTGTATCTGCCATTCCATTTTGAAAAGAATCTATACTCCTTGAGTGCAACAAAGAGCAATACTGCTGCAAATATTATGCAGATAAAGATGAATATTTGAATTCCTAAAAATATTGGCATATCTTGATGCATGGCACGAAAAGGTGGATGGAAAGGAATCTCCCTAACAATGGAATTGCCATTCTTTTCAACTAGGAATAACTGAGTACCGTTATGTGTCATGTTGCCAAAGGTCATGTTGTTGCCCATCTGCTCGTGATGACTTTCAAGGTTAGATATGCTGTATCGTGGGTGACCTAGAAGTATTCCACCCATCACAAGTGCGACAGGGGCAAAAATTAGGGCAGATGCAATAAAGATGAGAAATATGCGCCTTGAGCTATTTGTATGAGTTAGAAGATCATCTATCATTTTAAACAGGTTTTCTGGAGACTCTTTGTTGTCTGTGTCTTCACTTGATTCTTTATCTGGGTTAGACAATTTGATGACCAACTACCTTGCGTATAAATAAAACATTTCGCTAACCTTGTTCTTGAACACTTTTTTCACTTCTTGGAAAGATCTCCTCATAAGGCTCCAAAACCATCTTGCAGAGCTGCCTGCCTTTTTCTGTGACTGAATACTTTATCACTTTCTTGTTCCCCCATGGTATTTCTGTCCTTTTTATGAAGCCTTTCCGTTCCAGACTTTCTAGTATGTCCTTATGTTTCATCAAGTTTAAACCACAATAGCTTAGAAGATTTGTTTGGTTTAGCTCGCCAAATTCTGTGAGCTTCAAAAGTATATCCTTTCTTATATAGACCCGATCACGATACTCATGCGACAAGGATATCGCCTTGTTGGAAGTAAAATTCTGTATTAAGCTTTTACATGATATTTTTGCAAGATCTATTCTTGTTTGATGTATCTTGCAGTAACAATGTTCCTGAACAAAGTTTGACAATTATTTAATTGCGCTGATGGATGAGAGTAACGTGGGCATGATTTTAAGTTCTATCGCGGAGGAAACGAGAGTTTTTCACAACCCCTTTGATCCTAGTGCATGCTCCTTTGATAGATATGCCCACTCATACTATCATTTTATGATGAAACACTTGTCATCATGTATTTTGCATGGCGATTATTTTTTTTACAATCTTGATAAATTTTTTGTAAAGTCATTTAATTATACCGTAAAAGACAACCCGGAGTGTAGCAATCCTTTTGAATAAAGATAAATCAGGTGTCAGGAACAGTTCTGCTAAAATGGTAAGCGAATTAACAGAGCTTGATGCCAATTCAAACTCCATAGCACTTGGAGTCAAAAATCTATCCAAGATATTTGATTCTGTTGCAGGAAAAGTTGTGGCACTAGATAACATTAATTTCACTGTGAAAAAAGGCGAATTTGTTTCTATAGTGGGGCCCTCAGGTAGCGGAAAATCGACCCTTCTCAATATGATTGGCGCGCTAGACAGACCAACTTCTGGCAATGTCTATATCAATGGAATTGACATATTTTCCTTGAACGACTCACAAATAGCCACTATGAGAAATGGTCTCATCGGATTTATCTTCCAATCATTCAATCTTATCAACAGGACCACTGTTCTCAAGAATGTAAAATTGCCCGGAACAATAGCTGGCATGGACGGAACTGAAACTAACATGCGTGCAATGAAAATCTTGGAGGCTTTGGGAATTGCAGACAAGGCAACACAAAAACCCGTTAATCTTAGTGGAGGTCAACAACAAAGAGTGGCAATTGCTCGATCTTTGGTAAATAATCCTACTATTGTTTTGGCAGATGAACCTACTGGTAATCTTGATACAAAAACCGGAGACGATGTTTTTGATATGCTCAAGACGTTATCACACAAGTTCAAGCGTACAATAATTATGGTAACACACAATCCAGAACTTGCAGAATCTACAGACAGATCTATATTGATAAAAGATGGGAGAATCGAGCGCGATGTTACAAACTAGCTCATCTAAAACGTTTCATATTGTTTTCAGAAGAGATCTTGTACCAAAGATTGCGTCTGTTGCTTTGATTGTGATGTTGTTTGCTTCATCAATCAGTGTAATATCAGCGTCGGCACAAGTCATGCAGGAAAATGACTGCTCACCACCACTTACCACAACAATTGATAGCAACTATCAAGGACCTGTAGTGGTAGATGCATATTGGGTTGATCAAGGAGTAGTAGATACTAGCGTATCTGCCACTAATCCAATTAAAAAAGAAGTGGGACCAGGAGAAGGTGCTGAAGTATTTGCGGTCGTATTAAATAATAGAGGAGATAATCCTCTGAACTCGGTAACTGCGTATCTGAACTTGCCAGCTGGATTTGCTGCAACTGGTGAAAGCAAGATACCACAACTTCTCCAACAATATAATCCTGCATCAAAGGTAGCAACAAGCAATTTCGCACTTGCTAGCTATTATGGTCAAGTGGCTGCTGGTGGTACATTCATATTATTTTTTGATGTTGACGTGCTAGATAGTGCCAAGGTTGGTACATTTGGCACTAACCTGGTAGTTAATTACAAAATAGGAGTAGGCGCAGCAGGATTTGGTGTCCAGAGTTGTACTTCAGCATTACTTGAAGTTCCATTTGTTCTTCCAGGCAAAGTAATCATGGATATATCAACAGATACAAAAACCATAACTGCTGCACAGGCTGATCCTATGACAATCACTGTTTTGAACAAGGGTTCGGCCCCTGCCACTGGTGTGGTAGCTACAATCACAAATCTTGGTCAAAAAGGAAATTCCGGTTCAGGATCAACAGGTACTCTAACACTGTCATCGACTACAACCAATCTTGTCAATCTTGGGGCTAATCAATTCAACCTGGGTGTTATTCCAGCTAACAGTTCTGCACCAATAAGCATCACCGTCTTTCCTGCCACTTCTGCAGCTGGCCAAACTCAGGATGTATCGGTATCGCTAGTATACGAAAATGCGTGGGGTAAACAGCTGACCACGCAGTTAGATACTGGCATATTCATTGCTCCAGTACCACCACAATCATTGAGTCTGGCGTATGCTGGTAACAATACATCTCCTGTCATAACTTCGGGAAATCTATCTAATCTGAATTTTGTCGTATCAAATAATGGTACGAATACTGCATCCAACGTAGTGATCTCACTTGTACCGTCTGCCTCGTCTACTTCTGTTTCTGTTGTAGGACAATCTACGTGGTCTATTCCGACACTGGCACCAGGTGAACAACGAATATTGTCAACCAGTGTATTTGCGGCCAATTCCTTGATTGATACCCCGACATCGTTTACTCTGACTGCAAATTATGTATCTCAAGGGCAGACAAATACTAATTCGCTTACACTTGGTGCATTTGTAATAGGAGATGTCAAGCCGCAACTATATGGGTTGGCAGTAAACTATGTTGGAAATACTCCAAACCTAGCAGGCAGTTTGTTAAATCAAGGAAGTACGACTGGCTTGTATACTACAGTACAACTTTACAAATCTCCAATCTTGCAAGACATAAGGGCGGCAAGAATGGCAAACATGACTGGTAACGGTACTGGCAGCTACAATGGTGGAGGCTCTGGCAGCTACAATGGTGGAGGCTCTGGCAGCTACAATGGTGGAGGCTCTGGCAGCTCGGTGGCTTGGATGGGTTCTGGTCGTACTCGTGGAGGCGGTGGAATGGGTGCAGGATCTCAAGCCATGGCTCCGCAGTTCTTGGGAGATTTGACTCCTGACTCCCCCATACCGTTTAGCATTCCCCTTAATGGCATAAACTCTCTCCAGCCAGGATCATATCCTGTATCATTCAAAGTTGTATATGCAGACGATCTAAAGATTCAACATTTTGTAGTCTTGAATGGAACCGTATCTGTAGGAAGAGCACCCCAGACAAATACTGGTCACACACATGACTCCATACTTGATCAGATTCCAATTCCTCTCCCAGTACTAATTGGAATTATTATCGCGGCAATTGCAGTAGTGATTGTAATAAGAAGAAGAAAATCAAAAAAACAAAAAATGAAGATGCTTACAGGAAGCGACACTGATATAGTGACTGCACTGGACAGTCCAATCAAAAAGTGATATGCACCCAGGAGATATATTTTCCTTATCGTTTGATGCATTGATAGATCAGTAAAGTCAGGACCATACTGACAGTGTTGATGGTAGTTCTAGGTAGCAGTTTGGTTGTAGTACTCAATGGGTTGAGTGCAGGCCAATCTGCTTTTTTAGAAAGCCAGTTTAGCGCATTAGCTGCAAATGTAATTTATGTAGGTTCAGGACAGCATTCGTACCATGGCTCATCCTCTCAAGCTTCAATCATAATCAATAATGCCGTATTGAGTAAGATAAGTACACTACCGTATGTAGAAACCGTAGTTCCAGAGTATTCGGGATCTGCCCAACTTGATAGTCAAGGAGAGACCCAACATGTTTCAGTAACTGCCATGGACCCAACAAAACTTACTGTAATTTTGCCAAATCTTCAGTATGTTGACGGCTCTACTGTAAAACCAAATGATAGAGCATCTGCATTAGTTGGGGATACGATAGCAAATCCTCCTGGAGCAACATCCCCGTTTGTTGTTCTAGGACAAACAATCAAACTCACGTATTCCTATACTGGGGCCAATGGAAAGCCGGCAACGGAAGTCATGAATTACATTGTATCTGGAATAATGCAACCGTCTGGAAATTCGAGAATTGACAGTTCTATTATAATTAGCTTGGATGCAGGTAACCAGCTATTGCACAAATCTACAAAATATGATCAGCTAGTTGTGGCAGCTGTATCGCCTGATTATGTTACTACGGTACAACAAGAACTAACAACTCAATATGGACAAACACTAGGTGTAACTACACCGTCTGCGATAATGGCAGTAACACAAAAAGCATCAAGTGGCAATCGCCGCCTTTACACTAATGGTGGGAATAATTGCACTTGTAGTGGGTGCGAGTTGGAATCGTAACAACACTTTACAACTCTGTGACAGAAAGAATTCGTGAGATAGGTACCATGAAGGCAATTGGGGCGCAGAATCTTGATATTCTTGAGCTATTCATAGTGGAAGCTGCACTGATAGGAATCATTGGAGCCTCTTTAGGATTGATAATTGGCATGGGCGCAGGTTATGTACTGAGCATCTTTACCACTACAAATGTTCAAGGTTCAGGTAGCATTCACATTCCACCTATCTATGTTCTAACTGATCTTCTAAAAGTCTGGATTCTTTCAGTCACTCTAAGTTTGGCAGCTGGAATATATCCTGCATGGAAAGCATCAAGGCTTTCTCCAATGGTAGCATTAAGAAGAGACTAGTAATATCTAATTTTAGTTACACCAAGTAGTCATCATGCTGTCTACTTTTAGTACTCCATCAATTCCTTGCATTGTTTTTGTTACGATGTTGTCTACCGCGCCTGAAACGGTGGGCACTGTAAGTGTAGATGTAGCGTTTGTGTCAGGTTTACTGATGTGCATATAACTCCACCATGGATGCCCATCAAGAACGTCTGCACTAAAATCAATATTTGATAAACTCTGTTTTAGAGCGTCAGTTGTTTTGGCCTCGTTGAATTTCATAGGATCATTGTAGATAATCGTATACGTGCTTTCACATTGGGGACCGCTAGGTGATTGTGTGATTGCATAAGAATGAGGAAAAAATAAAATTAACAGTATAGCGCACATCCAGATTGTTATAGGTAGAGTAACTATGCGTTTTTTGTCTATATTCATGGCGATATTATGGCTAACGTCAAAAACAGACTTAAGGAAGATGGAATTGTGATATGAAATTTGATTCCATTGTGGAATCATTCAGCAAGAGGCTGTGGTTGTCTCAGTACACAACGCAGAAACAAAAAGAGAAACTAAAACACGTATAAAATTTTGTTTGTCTGCATGCCTCGTACCGTACCTTAAATACAATAAATACGTAAACCTATCAATGCCTTGTGTAAGTGCAGATAACTAACCTGCGTGACCCTGCAGAAACTAGTGAGTGAAAGGCACTTTGGTGCAATTCATTGGGAAGTGATTTCCCCATGTTCTGCATGGGGGTCACGCCAGACACCATAAAACTACAATGAATTTTTGAAGTTATTGATAATACAAATCAACTAGACGTATTACAATTGATGTGCCCACGATCTGTGAAGTGAAATAACAACCAGGCAACTCTTAAGAGCTCAAAATTGTAATTCCGGTGACTTTTTTGATTTCTTCACGATTCATTCCACTTGCTGCCAAAAATATTGCCAGCTTTATTGCATCTTGACCACGTTCTGACATCTTCAAGAGGTTTATCGTGCCAAGCTCCTTTACGATATTGTCCACATCTGGAATTGTTGTATTTTTGGAATTTTCTGCATGTATAGTATCTTCATTTTTCTTGGCATTGAGCAGCAAATCTATTTTGGGAAAATCCATTTTTTTCAATTGCTCTTCCAAATCATTCATGTCTGTAAATTCTATGACAATTTCCCCACATGATAGGTTGATTTTTACTTTGGCCATAAGTCTACAAGTTCATACTTGAAACACATCGCTTGGTAATTATCTTTTTTCCAAGTTGATGCGAACTCTTCTCTATTCTATAATACATGATTGCAAGAATTTACCTGACTGCATGAGGGCACAAATACTTCTGAGTTATTGCAATTCAAAATGTCATCCTCCATATCCAGAGTTTCCAATAAACGGCGCACTTGCAGGTACGTTGTATGGCTGTGTTACATCAATTCCTTGGTCTGTTGTAACTCGTACCTCGGTGAGGTCACTGCCCTCAGGTGGGGAAAGCGTGATCTTGTCTCCTGGATTGAGAATGGGAATTATGTCAGGTCTTGCGGTTCCGCCATAGTTGACCGTAACATTGGTAAGCGCGTTCATTCCTGTATTTTTGATAGTAACATGAGTCTCTGAGCCCATCTCGTCCTTTACAAGTATCGGATTAATCGAGATGTCGTATTTTTGAGAAGGAGGTATTATGGGAAGAAAGATGAGAGCAAAAAATATGACAATTGCTGCAAGAGCTCCACCAATTACTATTGTGAGTATAGGCTTTTTCAACTAGTAGTAAATTGATTGCTAAATATTTCAATGATGTCCTTCTGTCCAAGGCCGGTGACTGGATTGGCTATCCTATTTGTGGGCAAGATGCATACAATGGCCTTTTTTGACGCCTGTCTGATATGTGAATCCATTTACTCTTGATCGAATTTATTTTTCAATTAGAACAAGAAAATGAAATTAAACTTTTTTAAAACAGATTGACAACTAAATACCATTGAATAACTGCACATGTTATCGCCTACTTGGTCTGGAAAAAGGAGCGTCTGTACGTGAGATAAAAGATGCATATAGGAAGATGGCACTAAAATATCATCCTGACAAAAGTGTATCAAAACAAGACAATGAAAAATTTAAGTTAATACACGAAGCATATCAGATTCTTCGCACAGACCATGTTCGCTGTATGGGCGAACTAACTCGTCTAAAACCCAATGACCAAGTTCCACGCGATAATGGCACTGACTCGAAGGTGTC
Source organism: Candidatus Nitrosotalea sp. TS (assembly GCF_011319465.1). GTDB lineage: Archaea > Thermoproteota > Nitrososphaeria > Nitrososphaerales > Nitrosopumilaceae > Nitrosotalea. The sequence continues at coordinate 190,499 of NZ_RCMB01000007.1, read as the reverse complement.
ATACTGGAATGAATTCCATCCAAATAAAATTCTCAAAAAGAATTGGCGCAAATATACTAAATATGCAGAAAAAGCATATCATGACTTTTGCAAATACGAAGATGAAATGTGGGATTATTCTGAAAAAGTGATAAAGCGCACAACCTTGTTTGTGCCTCTTGTTGTTACACGGCAGACTCGCGTTTCACTTCTTTTTGTCTCACAAGTCTATGATCCTCTTTTAAAAAAAGGAAAGTATACTGGCGTACGCCTGAAAAATCGCCTGAAGCTGCTAAACAAAAACATCTGATTGAAATGATTTTATAAAAATAAAAAGAATGTAGTCTTTTTTTTGACTTCCATCTATTATCTGCGTCGCACCGCTGTCCAAATTCCTATACCGCTCAGAATTGCAGCAACTGCCATACCTGTAGCCCATCCGGACATTTGGCCTGAATCTGTACTATTGGCTGACTGTGTGCTGGCTGGAGGTGCTAGGGTAGACGATGTTTCACTAGGTTGTGCTGGTGCGGGTGCTGGTTGTGTACTAGCAGGTGCTGGTTGTGTGTTAGTTGTTGGTGTTGTGCTACTAGGTTGATTGCTAGATGGTGTTGAAGACATAGGTGATGACATGTTCATGCTTGGTGTTGTACTAGATTGATTGCTAGCTGATGTTGAAGACATAGGTGATGACATGTTCATGCTTGGTGTTGTACTAGATGTTGTTGGTGTTGTACTAGTTGGGTTGGAAGCTGCAGCTGCTGCTCCTACAATCACTTGACCTGTCATCCATGGATGAACTTGGCAAAAGTAGTTGTATGTGCCAGGATTGTTGAAGGTAAACGAAAAGTCCTTTCCAGATGCGATCAAACTACTATCGAAGATAGTACCAGTCTGATTGTCTGATGGACTACCACTTGTTACAGTGTGGCTGACTTTGTCATTGTTTTTCCATTCTACAGTTGTGCCTGTTGCTACATTGATAACATCTTGGTCAAAACAGTTGTTTGCTTGTGAACAGTTTGGACTTGAGCCTGCGCCGGCTGAAATGTTTACGGTTGTTCCAGACTCTTGTGCAAAAGCTGACGGAGCTATTGCAAGAATCGCAACTAGGGTCAAAACACCAAATAATGCGCCCATTGGTTTTGACATCATACTCCTCATACCGACATAATCAATTAATAAATTCTATGAATCGCTATATCTGCCGTTGATGTACATACGTAGTTTGCTATGGAAAATTGAATTACAAACATCTAGGTCACGCCTGATTGCAAAATATTGCATACTTGGATTGGCAGGATGTCTTTTCTTTGAATAAATTTCTTGCAAAACGGTTCAGAAATACCAAAAAAGTCAAAAACTCTAACGTTTTCCTTTGTAATGCCTTGCATTTTTTCGCTCCAAATCTGTATCAATAAATACCGGTAAAAAGTAGTTTATCTATGACAAGCATGAAATGTGTTGTATGCGGAATAGGATTCTTTTCTGCTACTGGCTCAGATAAATGTTCTAAATGTTCAGGAAAGGAAATGCACGGAGCTGCAGAAAGTCATGATTCTTGTGGTTGCGGACATAGCCACTAGAACTAATTTTTTACTGTTTTCGCTATCTCATTCAAATTCTTTATGAAATTATTTCTGTTATTGTCGATTCGTAGCAATTCCGTCATATCCAATAAAATGACTTGATAACCAATTTCTTAATATTGTCATTTTAAACAATATGATTTGTGAAAGCTCTGGTTTACGAAGAATATGCGCCAGACGATAACTATGCAAAAATTCTAAAAATCAAAGAAGTACCTGATCCTAAACCAAAACAAAATGAAGTTGTTTTCAAAGTAAAGGTTGCAGGATTAAACCACGATGATATTTGGGGAATGAGAGGAAAACCAATCGAGATTCCAATGCCGCATATTTCTGGAACTGATGCTGCAGGGGAAGTCGTTGCAGTGGGCGAAGATGTCACCACAATTAAGATTGGAGACAGGGTCGTATCACACGGTAACCTGTCATGCCGGGTCTGTATGGCATGCACCGAAGGTCGTGAGTATGATTGTCGACATAGAAAAATCTGGGGATTCCAGACAGGGCCTCTATGGGGTGGATACTGTGAATATGCTCATCTGCCAGAAGTAAACGTGATAAAGATTCCAGAAAATATCAGCTATGAGGAAGCTGCAGGAGCTTCAATGACAATGACCACTTCATGGCACATGCTAGTGGGTAGAGCAAAGATCAAACCAGGACAGACAGTTCTCATAATGGGCGGAACTTCTGGAATGGGAACATTTGGGATTCAAATTGCAAAATTATACGGTTGTGATGTCATTGCCACTGCAAGCCCAAACAAGCTTGAGGAATGCATAAGGCTTGGAGCAGATTTTGCAATAGATCACAGAAAGGATGATTGGCACAAAGAAGTCTTTGCTATTGCAAAAGACATTGCAAAAAAGAAGGGAATCGCTCCGGGGGTAGATGTTATCTTTGAGCATATTGGAGGATCGCATTGGAACAAGGAGCTGACATTGCTAAAATACGGAGCAACTCTGGTCACAACTGGTGCCACAACTGGGTATGATGTACAGACTGATCTCAGACATATATTTTTCAAAGGCATAAATGTTTTGGGCTCCACTCAGGGGACTCGCGCAGAACTTGTAGATGGCTTGTACTGGATGTCCCAAGGAAAGATAAAATCAATAATTGATTCAATCTATACTTTTGAAAATGCTGTAGATGCACACACCAAGATGCTAAAAGGTAGTTTTATTGGTAAGATTTTGATGAAACCAAACTAGGTTCACTCCTTCTCTAATGATATCGTGATATATTGCAACAAAAAAGAATTTGATCAATTTTACAATCTCGTTAATTGATACTCATAGAAAGTATGAAAACATGTCTAGATGATCTTATTGTTGTAACATGTTATTGATCTTGCTGAGTATTTGGGGATGCATGACAGAGCTTTCAAAAGACTGTGTTGACATGAGTAATGCCGCCTCTACGTATGTGGGAATAATAGCAGGCGCAATAATAGGCGGCGTAGTAAGCTGGTGGATATATGACAGGCAGAAGAAGACCTCGAATTCGCAGGATCACATACTGAACAGAATCAAAGAATTAGAGGAGAACCATGATGCAATACTGAAAAAATTAGCAGATTTTGATGATAAGCATGAATCAACCCTTGATGCAATGACTGAATTACACCGAAAAATTGACTCGCTTATACGCCAAGATGACGCATCTTAAAACCTGTCTTGATGACAAGTGTAATTTTTAAAACATAAAGCCTTTGATCCTGAAAATACTGGTTTGTCTTCGTATCTCTTTATTTTATTTTCATGATAATAATTATGAAAACTGAAAATCTGTAACCTTTTCTTAAATATCTGAGATGCGTATGATGTACTGAAGAAAGCCCTGTTCCAGACACAAAGTACCAAGGCAGATGGCTTTGGTACGAGGGTTTTCTTCGATGCATCTGAATGTTGTTTCCAAGATTTTGTCATTTGGTACAAATTGGATCATTTGTCACTTGCAGCAATCAATGGCTGTAAAATGCAATCATTGACAGGTTTGGCTAGATTGAAACAAAATACTTTTGGTAAAATCTTGCCAAATACATCTGATCCATAAATTAAAAGTTTTTTTACAATTGCTTATATAACGGTAAATTGATTCGCAATTATTGAATATTCGACTTGATGGACTTTTGCTGCTTCTAGTAATACTTGGTTCTGCCATAGCAGTTCCAGCATTTGCGCAGCAGGCAAATTCACAAAATATCACTAATACGACTATGGCACGACAAGGCACTCCATCCAGTCTTCCTTCTTACATGCTCAATAATGCAAGTTCAGCTATTGGAACTCCGTCATCAGGATCTGTTGCGGTAACCGTAACAACTGACAAGTCATCTTATAACGATGGGGACAAGGTAACGGTGTCAGGTACTACCCGAGATTATATGGGTGACAGCACTCCTCTTACACTTATTCTAAGAAACCCAGTTGGAAACATAATCAAAGTAGACCAGATCACAGTGGGAACAGACAAGACCTTTTCTACTTCTGTGATTGCTACTGGTCTTTTATGGCAATCTGCTGGAACGTATACAATATCTGTCCAATATGGCAGTCCAGACAGATCTGCAACTACGTCATTCAAGTTCTCAGGTTCTGGTGGAGGATCATCGGGTCCAAGCACTATTCAAGTTGATGGTACAAGTTATTCAATAAGCTACACTATAACAAACGGTAAAGTTCTTGATATCAAGGCAGATTCAGCATCAAAGTCTTTGACAGTGTCAATTCAGACAACAGGTGATGGCTTGTTGACAATTACAATGCCTAGGGCAGTAATTGATGCAACAAACTCAAACGGTACTGATACTGAATTCGTTGTTCTAAACGACGGCCAACAAAATATGATGGCAAATGAGACCATGACTACACACACAGATAGAACACTTGCAATTCCATTCAAGAATGGAACACAGCAAATAGAAATAATCGGCACATTTGCGATTCCAGAATTTGGCCCAATCGCAGCCATGGTACTTGCAATTGCAATCATATCGATAATTGCAATCTCAAAAAAGACCGGGCTTAGAGTCTTACCAAGATATTAGGTTAAAACCTGATATCTACAACAACACTATATACTACACTAGAAAGAGAAAATCGTGGAAAATTTACTGACAAATGACGAAATCGTTTGGCTCTGTAAATTCCTGGAAGGAAAAGGTAGTAACGACGAAATTATAACAAAAATAGTCACTATCACAACTAAACTTCAAAAGATGCAGCGTAGGTAATGTTTCAAATACTATATCTCTGGTTTGAGTGCGAGATTCTGGTTTAGGATATAAATCAGGCTAGTCAAACTATTATGAAATGGAAAGCCCGAAAAACATTTTGTACCGTGAAGCGCAAACGTTTTCGCATTCTTTGATATGGCTTGTTGTTCTTTGTATTACCTTTGGCAGTGTTTACTTTGCACTGCCACCGCTTTTTGAGTTGACAGGCGATAGGGTTCCAACAACTACAGTAGTAGTTGCATCCTCTGTTTTCTTGGCAATTGGGTTCATTTTACCAGTATTACTTCTTACGATCAAGCTTAGAATTCAAGTGCGCGATGATGGCTTGTACATAAGGATCATCCCATTCCAGTCTTCGTTCAAAAAGATCTCACTTGCAGATCTCAAAAATTGTGAACCTTATGAACAAAGGGGAAAAGAAGAAAATCAACTAAGCCTCAGATGCGCAATTTCAAAAAAAGCATATTCTCTTGGGGGCAAACGTGGAATAAAACTAGAATTCAAGAATGGTCAAACAATACTCTTAGAATCAAAACGTCAAGAGAAAATCATTCAAGCCATAAAGAATGTAAGTAACAAGAGCGCCTAGTATAGAAAACATTGGCATAGGCTGTTTGGTTAAAAATGATACTCTACAACCAACGCCTTAAACTTTATTACAATTGGATTGATGCATAATGTGTGAACGAAGCGTATGTTCTACTAAACGTAGATTATAAAAAACAAAAAAACATAATAGAACAGGCAAAAAAACTCCCTACCGTAAAATCCGTAAAAACCACTTATGGCATATATGATATTCTGATAGTACTTGAATCAAATAACATGCAAGAAATTAAGCAAACAATAGATGTAGACTTGCATAATATAGACGGTATAAACAATCTCACCTCCCTTATCTCTATTAACTAAGTTGGTTCAAGAATACGAAATAATTGTAATTGGCGGCGGTCCTGCGGGATTGAGTGCGGGAATTTTCGTTGCAAGACAAAAAACATCCTGTCTACTAATATCAAAAGATCTTGGAGGACAAATGAACCTGATCCCAAAGCTTGAGAATTATCCTGGCACGTTAATGTCAAGTGGACCGTTGCTTGCAAAAACATTGGAAAGCCAATATCTTTCGTTCAATGGCGAGATAGTTTACGATACTGTTCAAATGATTGAGGAGACTGAATCTGGGATGAAAGTCAAGACAAGCAGATCTGAATATATCTCAAAATCAATCGTTCTTGCTCCTGGCAAAGTTCCAAACAATCTGGGTGTAGAAAACGAATCGACATTTTCAAACAAAGGTGTTCATTACTGTACAAAATGTGATGCCCCATTTTACCAAGGTAGAGTAACAGCTACTGTAGGCGTGGGCGGATATCTATTAGAATCTGGAATCTTGCTTTCAAGGATGGCATCAAAAGTATACCTGATTTACAAAGGAGGTGCATTGGGAGGAGACAAAGAGATGATTGCATCTATTGAAAAGAAGGAGAATGTACAACTAGTGCCACAATCCTCAATCAAGGCCATCTCTGGCAACAATACTCTCCAATCAATTGTGGTTTTAGACAACTCGGGCAAGGAGACAACCCTTCAGGTGGATGGTTTGTTCATTGAGATGGGCTCGAAGATAAACTTGGATTTTGTAAAACATTTGGTAAAAATTAACACAAAGGGAGAAATTGAGATCTCTGAAGGAAATGCTACTGCACATCCAGCAATATTTGCTGCAGGTGATGCAACCAACATCCCGTACAAACAGATTGTGGCAGCATGCGCAGGTGGGGCAACTGCTGGACTCTCGGCATTCAATTACATAGAACGCCTAAAGGGAAAACCCGGAATTCGTGCAGACTGGAAAAAGACTATTGGGGATACTATATTTCACTACTAGATTTTTGTCCATGATGTTATTCGTAGAGCCTGCCTATCGTTAGGCAAATTTTTTGATCTTTTTGTTATAGAAAATACTTGCACAACTTCTTATCTTTTCATAGTGTATAATTTGAAAGAGACTGTGGTATTAGTGCCTGTCAAGCCAGACCATAGTGCGCTTATCATGTCTTGACTTGCCACAGTTTCATTCTCTTAATCTGATGTTGCTGTGGTAGTCCAAATGTCATATAGGCGGCATTTTGTCAGAACTAATAGACCTGCTTTAACTTGAATATCAACTACATAAAATGCTAGAGTTCTTATGTAACTGGTCTTTACTGAAAACCATGTCAGCAGACAGGGAAATGCATCCAGCAGTATGCTCGGATTGCAAAAAAGAAACACAGGTTCCTTTCAAACCGCTTGAAGGAAAACCAGTGTATTGTCGTGAATGTTTACCCAAACATCGTACACAAAGAAGATTTTAGGCTGAAATACGCTTAAATCAATTTTTTACTTTTAATTGATTACCGAAGGTATTATCTATTTCATATGTCTGGGTATAGTTGGTCAAGTTGTCAACCAACAGATCTTTGGATTATGATTCTATATGCGAAAAGGTACTAAATCTTAATTCATCTATACGATTTGTAGGAGTAATAAACGAGAGAGGAAAACTCCTCTCAGGGGGACTACGTGAAGGACTAAAGTCTCTTGAGGATCCTAAAGATGACGAGATGCTCTTTACCGAGGTTGCTCTGAGAGCACGGATGAGAAAAGAGTTTGACAATCAATTAGGAAAGGTCAGGTTTGCAATGTCGCTTAGAGATAAAGTAATCATCATGAGTTTTCCCATTAACGAACATGATATTCTGTATGTATCTGCAAATACTGATTTAGATCACGGCAAAATTTCAATGAAGATACTGGAAATGCTTGATTAGGGACTCATTGATAATGTTTTACAATGGGTAGGCAGTTGTCTATTATCCTGAGAACTTCTGAACGAACTACATTTTTATCAATTGAAACCCATACTGTGTTCTTGCCTAGTGTAAATGAAATCGTCTGAACTTTTTCACGTTCTTCCCAGAGAAACTTTACATTTCCAAGTTGCTTGTTAAATTGCGTTGCCATGCCTCTCTGGGTTGCAAGATGGGAAAACTTGTTCTTTGTATTTTTTGTATTAAGCAGGGGCGTCAAATCGGCTCTTCTTACATGGGAGATTAACCAGCCGTTGTTATTTATGATGCCTGCAAACCTAACATAGGGGCTAATGTCGCTTATTCTCTCTGCAATTTCCTGTGCTTCAACTTTGTTCAATACCACAACTCTAAATGTTTGATATTTAACTATTCAGAAAAATAGCCTCCAAGAATCACTGATCGGTTTTTAGTATCAGAAATTCATGGTTATGTTGACTGATTTCGGTTCTCTCCGGCTATTGTCTCTGTATCTTCTAAATTTCTCCAGTAACCTTTATCATTCTCAAAGTGTGATATATGACACGGATTACAAGTCCCTGTTTGAAAAGGTAATGGCCATAGATCCAAAGATTCGCTTTGCTACAATATTTGATATGGGCGGAAAAGTACTATACAGCAGTCATAGGGAAGGAGTTGAGAATTTTCTCTCTCCTGAGGAAAGTCAAAAGTCTCTTCAGCTTGCCATAAATGCGTGGAAATCACGTAACGAAGTTTCCGATAAGATTGGTAGGGGAAAATATGCTCTAGTAGAATATGAAAAGATAAAACGAATCACAATGCCGCTAGATTTTGATCATATACTCTACATTACAACCGATGTGGAGGCAGATCATGCGCCAATCATATACCGAGCTCTTAGATTGAAACAAGACATGCTTCACAGCCCAGAAGGATTCCCGTAAACATTTATCAAAATTTATTTTATTTGTTATATTCTTGAAATGTATGTTTGAAATACAAAATTGTGTTTCCATGGAACAATGTCCAACTATGTGTTTATTTAGGAAATGAAATTAAAAAGTGAGAAAAGTTTGGAAATCTAGTTCCTTGAACTAGGTATCTTGATTATTCAGCTGCTGGCTGAGAACCTTCTACTATATCTGCAGTAGCAAATCTCTGGCCTACCTCAGTAATCTTTACTTTAGTGTTCTGACCAACCTTGCCGTTTTTGACAAATATCACAAATCCTTCTACTCTTGCGATACCGTCGCCTTTTCTGCTAATTTCCGTTACGGAAACATCGTATTCCTTTCCGGTTTCTACTGGTTTTGGTTTATTGTCGTCAAATCGTCTGTTACCGCCTCCGAATCCTCGGCCGCCGTATCCACGGTTAGACCTTCCTCCAAAACCGCCTTGGTTATAACTCATCGTTGCACCTCCTATCTTGATCCCCGTCACATTCCATCCTAATAAAAACGGATGTAAATTGCGCTTCAGTAAAACTGTTGGTTCATGCGATGAAAACACTTCCTTAAACATTTCTGAGCCAATGGAGAAAAAAGTTAGATTTCAGTGATTAACAACAAAAGCAAAAAGTATCAAGAGTTGAAAGGAATTCCAATAGTATCAGTTTCAGTAGCACTTGTAGTCTTCATAGTTGCTTTTTCAAGCATACAGGTATCACATTCTACTCTCTCTTACCACATGCTTGTTAACGTAGAACCTAAAACAAATCCCATATTGCAAGGGGACTATCCGGTAATAATGGGAAATGTCACGGATCAAGCCTACAAGCCAGTCGCTGATGCAACAGTGCTAATCTTGTTTGGATCTGAAGCCGTAACGACAACTACTGACAATCAGGGGGACTTTAGATACCAGTCTGCCATTCCGGCAACTCCAGGTACTTATGAAATAGATGTCACTATTTCAAAAACTGGATATGTAAAAGCACTTGCAAGCTCAACATATACTGTAAATCCATATCCTACTACAAAGAAGACCTCCGCAAATGTTACGACTGCACTCTCAAATACGATAACTGGCTTGCCAATATCTGCGGGAAACTATACTGTATCTCTTGGCAAAGTTGCTCAATGGAATCTTGAGACTACTTGCTTTGTGGACTTTGATAACAAGTACATGAGATTCCTAAAAACATGTGACTTGTACAACTTGGCACCTGAAGACTTTAAAGTAGATCAACAAATTATACCGGTGGTTACAGTCATACAGTATAACAATACATACAGGTTATTCCCAGAAAGTGTTTACATGTCAGCATATTATTTGGAAAATGACACGCTAAATAATTTCGTAACTGGAACATGGCAGAGCTATACTGCACCAAATTAATCTAGTAATGGGCTGATCAGTCTCTACTCGTATTTTAAGAGAACAAGTCTTTTTCTCTCATCTTTTCTGCATCTTTTTTCCACTCTGATGCAAAAAGGTTGTCAGGCTCATATTCGAGCACCTTGTCAAAATATGCAATTGCCTCGTCGTACTTGCCTAGGTGAAGTAGAGCTAGACCCTTGTTTACTGATATGTTGAGCTCATTTGGTTGTTGTTCTAACACTTTGTCAAAGCATCCTATGGCCTCCCTATATCTGCCCAAACTATCAAGAGAATAACCCTTCAAAGACAATGCCCCAAGATCGTCTGGATCTATTCCTAACGCTTCTTCAAAACACAGCAACGCCTCTTCCTGTCGGTTTATGCTTGGAGTTGACAGGCAAAGTCCTTTGTTGATTAGAGATGCAAAGCTATCTGATTCAATTTTCAATACCGCGTCATAATATTTTATCGCATCCTCAAATCTAAGCATGGTCTGAAGCGATATTGCCTTGTCATACAAAAATTCAGCATTATGTGGTTCTATCTCCAGTGCCTTGTCAAAACAAGATATTGCTTCCTCATGTCTCCCAAACTGTTGGAATTCAAGTCCGTCCTTATGGAGAGACTTGGCATCATCTGGTACCTTGATTGGTTTGTCCAATAATTGGTTTAATGGTTCATGATGGATAAAGATGCGTTTTCTAGAATGGGATGAGATTTGAAATGCATCATGTCTGGGAATAATAGCAAGTATCAAATAGAGATTTTTACAAAATATCGAAGATGAAAGAAGAGGTTGTACAATTAAGCAACATTGAGGTATCTGAATTAATTTCAGGCGTCAAACAACATTTTACAGAGTTGGGACTCCAGATAATTCACGAGGACAATCATGAAGGATATTGGAGCATAAAAGCTCACAAGGGAGGAACAATGTCTGCCATCAACTGGAAGCATAAGAGATGTTGAGATATTGATAACGGGATCAAGTAATAACTATGACTTGACTTTTAGGACTGGGGCATGGGGACGAGATATTGCAATTCCTGCACTTCTTGCAAGTGCAGTTTCATTTGGTGCTGGTGCAATTGTGGCAGGTGCCGAAGTTTACAGAGCACACAAGTTTGAAAAGAATTTTTGGGAATGGCTTAACCAAAAGATCAAATCTCTTAATGCAACAATGAGGGCTTCTCCAGTACCTTCTAACGAGAGAGTCTGCAACAAGTGCAATCTGCCGCTTCAATCCGAAGCGAAATTCTGCATGCATTGTGGCTCTCAACAATAGGATAAGACACACTGCAATAATTGTTGGCACGTAATTGGATACGATCTTCTAAAATCTGAAAATTAGTCTATTTTTGGTCAGAAAAATTGTTGAAAATATGGCAATCACAAAAACAAGAATGACCAAAGGACCAAATTCTGGTGTAGCTGCACTATTGCCTGATGAATTAGTTGCAAGAGGCGATGTCACAATTATTTCTCCTGTCATCCAAGGATGGATTGAACAAAAATAATCATACGTACCGGAGCTTATGAATATGAAAGAATATGTTCCCCCCGGACTCTATCGTGCCGCTGTCAAACACTTGTCCAGTATTGTTCCCTGACGGTGTCCCGCTTGTTACGGTATGTGTGGTACTGTCAATGTTTGTCCACGAAATCACTGTCTTAGGTGGCACAGTTATTGTGTCAGGATCATAGCAGTTCTTGGCTGAAATACAACCTTGACCTGCTTCACTACCTCCTGTGATATTTACTGAAACATTAGATCCATCTGCGAACGCTGGCATGATGACAGCAGTCAAAATTAATGCCAGCGCACCACTCCAAACTAATCTCATTTTACTAATTGACAAGACCTACACCCTGAATCAAACGTATCGGTAATTGTCGAATCCCGTTCATAGTTATGACACGCTGTACGCAGACATGCGTATAGAATCTAATGTATTAAAATAGGAGAAGTAATGAAATCGATGCATGCAAGGCTCCAGCGCACTTGACGGTTATGATCGTAAGAACGCAGATAAGGCACTTAAGATGCTTTACGTTGATAAGAGCAACGAATTTCGAGAACTTGCAGAAGCAATAGGTTACCCTGCAACAAAAAAAGACTGGGAAAAAGTTATACTGAATTTCTGTCTAGACTTTGATGATTGTTTTAAGGCTTGGTCGGACGAGCATACCTCGTCAGAGCACAACAAAGTACACAAATGCATGACAATGATGAGGCAGATAGCACGTGGAAAAACAAACATGACAGAGGTTACAAAATTACAAACTATTGCTTATAGAATTGCAGAAGATTTCAAATCCATCTATAAGAGAACAGACACTCTCTGAATCTGTCTTATCTGATGGCATATTGTCTATTTTTGGTAGTTGATCAAACAAGCTGAGTAGGTACTGTGAAAATCCTCACATTGAGTCATATTATCGGTCTTTGAGATTCTAATTGATGCCAAACGTAGATAAGATACCTGTAGATGAAATGTTGAAAGCTTTGGAGCACTATGGAGTCAAACGTGAAATGCTTGAGAAATTGCATCCATCTCCTGAAACCATTGCACACTTGTATTCATCCATAAAAAAAGCAAACGCGTATCCGTGATTTTTTTTGATTTGAGAAAAAATAACAAAAAATATCTGTAAATGATTTACCTATCTGACATATTGCTTACAGAATTCTAGTTTGATACGTAGTTTACAATGCCTTTGAACCGAGAATTGTTCTTCAAGCGTCCAAGATCCTTATCTTGGGAGGCTGCCTCTTTCCATGAAGAGTCAAGACGAATTGCTCTTTCAAGAGATGTGATTGCTCCATACTCATCACCCTTTATGGAACATAAACATGCTTTATTGTACAATGCTTCGGAGTTGCCATGATCAAGCCTAATGATTCTGTTATACAAGTCAAGTGCTTCATTATTTTGTCCAAGTTTGTATAGCGAATGGCCTTTGAATGTAAGGGCGTTGACATAGTCGGCATCGATTTTTAATGCAGCATCAAAACACTCGACTGCCTGTTGATACATCTCGCTCTTGTACAATGAAATTCCTTTGTTGGATAAAACGTGAACATTTTCTGGTACGCGTTCCAGCGCCTTGTTAAAACATTCTAATGCTTCAGTATATTTTCCAGTAGAATCTAAAACCACTCCTTGTTGTTTAGTACTGCCATTTTAGTAGGATTTTTTTTGAGAATATACTCGTACGTTTCAATTGCTTTTTGAGAATTACCTGTTAAATGATAAAAGTTGGCCATTCTGAGTAGGTATTCATCTTCTTCAATTATTGACTTGCTTGCTTGTAAAAGATTTTTTCTCATCTGGTCATTCTCTTCTAGGAGCGATGACACTTCTTGTTTTATCTCGTCTTGTACTGTCATGTTTTGCTCTGATCTGAGCACAAGTGGCAGACCTGTTCCGGCCAAAATCTTTGCAACGTATGTTCTATTTTCTTCAAATTTGGAATTTTCATCTTGTGGAGGAGACGGAGCTATGGCACTTGGTTGAGTTTCCATCTCTTGTTGTTTTTGTGTCTGACTGTCTTCTGTTCGTATCTCTGTAGTATTGTTTTTCTTAATGCTGTTTGATATGATATCTTGAATTTTTTTTATATTGTCTTCAGAATTCCAATGTGGCTGATCTTTAATTGAAATTGCTCCATCTATCCTAGTCAACATTGTGTTATACTGAATTGCGTCAATACTCTGAAGATTCTTAAAAAATGAAAGTACGGATACTGTTCTTTCTTTTGCAGTCCCTGGTGAATTGTCATAGATTCTGCTTGCAATTGAGTCAAAGGGAGCAGGCAGTGCAAGAAAGCTTTCTTTTGCAATGGATTTTAATACATATTTGTCTCCTTTGGACTCTGCTATATTTTCGTCAACCTTTGCCCTGAACCTTGTTATGCTTTTCTCAAGTTCTTCCAATGTGGGAAAGGTTCTCTCAGGAGACTTGAACCTATTCAACGAGGGAAATTTCAAACCTACAATAATGCTGTAAATCCGACTAATAATGCAATCTCTTTTGATCGATTTTTTTCTATAACGCCTAAAATAGGTATAAAATATCAGGCCACACTGTTGTCTTCTAGGAATAACTGACGAGGACTACACAGCACCATAAAAGATCATATTTTTCAATGATCAAGTGAAACATTATCCATGACAGAGTCTGTTAGGAAGAAAGATTTTCTATTGTTTATAGAAAAGGAAGCAAAAATCCACATTGATAGTTATATTGAAAGCGCCATACATTTGGCCGAGGAGGTTCATTCTGGAGTCCGAAGGGAAGATGGAGCATCGTCATTTCTTGAGACTCATATATTTCCAGTAACAATAAACGTAATCAGACATTACAAGCGTGCCAACAAACCCATGACTACTATTCAGATAGTTTCTGCAATACTGCATGACGTGATGGAAGACAACGAGCGAATCTTGGATCTTCATGCATCAAAATCATATGGTTTTGATGCGTACTTCAGTCATAGATTTGGTGAGTATGTTTACAGGGCAGCTTCGACTCTGAAAACAAAACCATTGGAAATCTACCCTGGACTAACTGACAAAGAACGCGAATTGGAGAGGTTTCGTGAATATTGTAATGTTTTAACAAAATCTGATTATGATGTAAAAGTAATCAAGCTGGCAGACAGGTTAAACAACATGAGATTCATTTCAAAGGTTCCTGGGCACGAGAAAGTATCTCGATACATGAAAGAAGCCGAGGACTTTTACATTGCTTATACTATCATTGAGCCAAGAATGGACGACTTTTATTCTGAAATTAGGGAAGCATACGAAGATTTAAGAAAAACTGAAAAAGAAAAAACAAGAATAACTGCATAAAGTTTGAAATAATGTTGTCTATCCGTACTGATAATTGATTCCCTTCTCTCCATGAGGATGTTTCCAGTCTGTCTCTTCTGAACAAGTACCGCATTCAACACATCCTTCGTGTTGTATCATCACTCCATCTTTTTCCATGAGATAACATCTTGTGGGACACAAAGTTACCATTTTTTTCATGAATTCACTGGTGGGTTTTAGTACCTTGATGTGAGAACTACTGTCATCGTTGAATTTTAATTTCGCAACTCTTTGGGCAATGGATGGAATGGTTGGAGTATAAGATGCTGATATGCTCTTGCCAAGTCTTTCTGCAAGCTCAGTTGGCACCTTGACATATGTATCAACAGTTTCGATGATTGGCAATAATTTTTCATATCCTAGAATATTAGCAAACCCTACCGCAAAGCTTCTCAAAGTGTCACTTGACATCATCTTTACAACTAGACCGTATTTTGAACTGATGATATCCTTTGGAACATCTTTTGCAGCGTCAAGAAATATCTTCAGATAGTCTTTGTCTATTGCTTTCAAGTCATGAGTATATGGGCTCTCTTCTACTGACTGTGAATAGTGTTCGCCGAGATATTTTTCTGTAAAATCGCCTTTGTCTAATGCTCTTGCAACTGCATCTGCTGCTCTTACTGCATCATCAATTCCTACATTGAGTCCCTCTATTCTAGGACCTACAAATATTCCCCTGCCAGCTGCGTCTCCTACAAATAATATGTTTTTAAAGTAAGGCTTTTCCATTCTGCACCGCTTTCCATCTGGAACCAGCTTTGCACTATACTCTAATTCGACATAATCAGTTTCAAACTTGATGCCATATTTTGTTGACATCTGGTCTCTAAGAGACGCTAATTGGGTTCCTATCTCATCAACTGATCCGTATTTTCCTTCTTTGACTAGTCTTTCTTTTTCCTTTTTGGAATAATAAACATCCCTTAACTCCGACCATGTCTTTATCATTTTTGTTACAGCAAAGCGAACCCGCATCTGTTCTTCTTTTGCAGCATCTTTGTCTATCTCAGCTCTTACTGGGACCTCATCTTTGACAAATTCACTTATCATTGGATTTTTTAGCAATGTGTTTATAAGCTCATAAGGCTCGTTTGGTGTTTCTAAAAGCGAGTCCAAGTGGTACACAGCTCCCAATGACAAGTATCGCGATTAGTGTATAGAAAACCTCCTCCTATGTGATTTAGTGTGACATCTCCGGCAAAAAGATGTGCGGCGCCTTCGTCTTGTCCTATTGAAAACCTCTGGTTAATAATTTCCTCAGGTAATTTTGCAACCACCTTGACTCCTTGGTAGAGCTCATTTGGAGAAAACTTTTGTCGTGCACCAGTCATGTAAGCAATTTCAGAGTTTACACCATCTGCTGCAATTATTGCCTTGACCTCAATCTCTTCAAGCTCATCTGTTTGTATGATGGTGCGTCCGTCTTCCCATCTTATGGCACTGACATGAACTCCTGTTATTATTCCTCCACCATGTTTTTGAGCTGCTTCTCCTGCTTGTTGTGAAAACCATTGGTTTAGTTTGTTCATAAGTACAGAGCAACCAAAATTTGCTTCATATTCGTGGGCAGCAGTCAAGTCTATGGAGAAGATCTTGTCTTTTGAAGTTGCATGCAAAATGTATTTTGTTATCTTTCTCTCAAAAGGGGCATCCTGTAGAAAATTTTCATATATGTCTTCTACATTGTACACTTTTCCTTTTTTCGGTTTTTTTGAATAGAGAATACCGCCTGAGATATTTTTAGCTCCTGTCTTACTTCCTGCCTCAAAAAGAATTGCCTGTTTTCCTAATGTGGACAGTCGCTTCAGTGCCGCAAGTCCTGCCGAGCCTCCGCCGATGATAGCTACATCATATTTTTCCAACCCATTCCACCCTATGCTTGAACTACCTGCTTTTGCTTCTTTATCTCTTCTATGAGGATTGGAATGACGTCCTCCATTCTTCCTTTTATGAAGACATCGCACTCGTCTTTGATTAATGCGTTCTCGTCTGGATTGATTGCAATGATTATCTCTGACTCTTTCATGCCTGCGATGTGTTGCATGGCGCCGCTGATTCCAACCGCTATGTACAATTTTGGATTGACTTTTCTTCCGCTAGTTCCTATCACCCTGTCTGGTATTAGGTAAGTGGAATCGACTGTTTGGCTTACAGAAAATGGTTTTTTGGATAGAGGTAGGGTGATTCCAATTTGCGCATCTAATTCTGCCGCTAGTTGTTCAATTAACTTGATGTTTTGTTCAGGTGAGTCTTTGACTCCTCGGCCAAAGCTTACTATTGTCTTGTGGCTATCAAAGTCGATTTCGCTTTTGATTATTTTGCGGTCTATAACCTTTACCTTCAGATCCTGTTCGTCAAACTTTGGTGTATACTCAATTATCTTCCCCTCTCGATTCTGGTCAGGCTGAATTGTTTCAAAAACTCCTGGTATTATACTACAAGCTTGTGGATGATAGTCTTTTGGCATTGCTGGATTTTTATTATCTAGACAAAGGATTGTAGTCCACAAAAATCCAGAAAAGTCTGGTCTGTACATCTCAAGTGTTTTTTCATAAGTGAGAGGTTTTCCACCTGTCTTGTTTTGGTGAGTAATCTGAAGATCCCCTACAACCAATTTGTTGATATCTGATGCAAGACCTGAATCTAGGTGAGCCAAAACTGTTGCAGAAAGATGTCTTCCTATGCTATCGGCAGCAAAGAACATGTATCTTGGTCTCCTGAACTGTGAAGCGTATTCTGGTTCTATCTTTGCTGCAATATCTCTATCTAATGCAATCTGGGATATTGTCTTAGTGTAAATTGTATTTCTGATATATCTCAATTCTGGATTGTCTGCACAAATTACTAGCATCTGCTCCATGTTGAATCAAAGTTTTTGGCATGTCTTTTATGTTGTACCCCAATAAAACCGCAACAACTTTTTCTTTAGATGAATATTTCTTGTTGAAATTATCTAATATTCTTCTTGCTTCTCCGAGCATTTCAAGACTTACTTGTAATATTGTTCCCTCTTCGTGTTCTATTATAATGTACACATGTCTGTAGTCTCCTTCTGTCATTTTATCACCACTGTGGATAGGGATTGCCGCAATCTTGCGACAAGTTTGCTGATCTGCTCTTGATTTGAACCGTCTATGATCTCGGCTTGTCTTGCGGCCTTGCCTTTTGGTATACGTTCTACCTTGTATACTATAGTCGGTGAGCCAGATATTCCAATAAGTTTTGGATCCGCTTCTATCTGAGCTGGCATTGAAGACTTTTAGATATTGCTTAAAGTTTTGAGCACGCTCGCCTGCCTCCTTTTGGTATTTCTCGTAAGCTAATCGTTGTGATACTGTATTGAATTTGGGTTTGTATGAAGGATCTATTGCAATGAAAACAGGAAGTGGAGCTTCAATCTCTTCAACTACATCGTAAACTCCTTGCATTCTGACAAGTCTTTTGGCCCTGATTGTTCTGCTTTCAAGATTTATTTCATAGTCTATTACATGTCCAAGAAATGTCATTCCAAGTTTCCATGCTGTTTGGGGGCCTGTTTGTCCAGTCTCACCATCTGAGGCTCGGTGCCCAGAAAATACAATATCCATCTTCCCATTCATTTTCTGCACTCCTGCCTTGAGTACTTCGGCAGTTGCCAGTGTATCGGCACCTGCAAAGACTCTATCGCTATAAAGGCAAAGCTCATCTGCATCAGACATCAATTGTGCATGCTGTAGCATGGATTCTGCCATGGGTGGTCCCATCGTAGCCTATTGAGATCTTGGCACCATACTTTACCTTGGCATAAAAGGCTGCAGAAACAGCGATGGCGCTATGCGGGCCTAGTATGTTTTTTGTTTCAGCTCGATTAAGAGTGCCATCTGGGTTATAACTTACATTTCCTTCTGAAAAATCGGGTTCAAGTTTGACAATTACGGCAGTATTTATTGGATCCATCTGATTTTAAGAAGTCATACTTTGATTTTATCTATTGTGGTCATTCTTATATCTGATATCTGAGAAATTGCGCTTCGATGATCTTATCTACAGAAAATAAATTCTATTCCTTGCTGATTCTAAATTATTGAGAAACTACTTGCCTCAATGTCAAATTCTTTGTAAATGTTATACCTTTTTATCATCTGAGGCTTTTCTATTTGCCGGAAAAAATCTAGTTGATAAATTTCAATAGTTCAGATTAAATAAGAGTATGAAAAGAAAGTCTTAGGAATATCACTGATGGAACCGTCTGACTTTCTTGATCACGGACAAGAAACATGTCCTCGTTGTGGAGAATTGAGAAGATTATCGATGGGTGGATTTAGCATCTTCTGTCCTGTAATACAAATCTGCAGACTATGTGTCAAGGCTGAAGTGCTAGTTAATAAATTCTGGAACAATATTTTGGATCAAAAGGAATTACAAGTAGAGGTAGAAAGACAAATTCAATGGATCTTAAGATACATTGAACAGAATTTGCATACACCGGATGTAACAAAAGATAAATCCGGTCTACGTGATATGGAAAAACTACGCGAGATGACATTAAAGTTACCAGGCGTAATTGCTAGAAAAACCATATCCTATACCATGATGCCAAACGATGACTCTAATATGATATCTCAAAAGAAATAGGGTAGCACAAGTGTACGTGATATGATAAGACAAAACAAACGCTCGATCAAACTAAGATTGGTTATACTTGTTGCCATATATGCAGCATTGATTCCATTTTCTTTGGTATGGTATAGCACACTTACACATATTGATTGTAACATAACCAAGCCACTCTCATCTAATTCTGTGAAGATAGGCTCGTCTGAAGAAAGAGCACAAAGTTGTGGTCAACAACTTAGTTTTCACTGGATAAAGTTCTATGGTATCAATGGGGCAATCTATGCAGCTTCATTAGTTGCCTTTGTTGTCAACATGAAGAAGAACAAAGGATAAGTCATGAACATGAAGTGTTATCCTGCAATCTTTGAGAATCTGGCTAAAATTTATAATTGAGAAAACCGGCCTATCAAGTAGCTCGCGACCTAGTTATGAAAAAGCTCGCAATTATTACACTATCATTAGTTTTGATAACGTTTGTGGCTATGGGATATTCGATAAATGCTTTTGCCCAAGAGTCGTCAATACCAAACTGGATTAAAACTACTGCACGATGGTGGTCACAGAACCAAACCAGCGACTCTGATTTTTTGATGGCTATTCAGTATCTGATTGACCATGGTATGTTGCATACTCAAGTTCAATCTTCGTCGGGTGTTCTGAACATGTCTGATAACCAACAAAATCTGAAATTATTGCAGAAGATAAACGACCTCCAAACTAGATATGATACACTGCAATCTAAATACAATCTATTATTGCAACAGGTCCGTAGCATAACTGCGCAGTCTTCTACTTCTGGTGAAAATAATGCTTCCATATCAGCTGTGGCCGTAACCCCTGTCATAGAAAGCGATGGATTTTTTGAAACTACGAGTTATCAAGGGTCGATACTAAAAATTACAGTTGAGATTAGAGATGGAACTGGACTTGTGTTGGTTAATACTGCCATTCCAACAGGTGTAGATTTCCAGTCTTCTGCACATACTGCTGTCATGGTAGCACAAAACGTCACTGGAATAGATCTGTCAAAAAAAGATGTAATTTTCTCAGTTAGTTCTGGAAATAATCAAGACTTGCAGGCTGTTGATGGTGGAAGTGCAGGAGGCGCCATGACCGTATTGCTGGTGTCAGAACTACTTGGAAAACAAATTAACAATCAGGTGCTGATGACTGGTACAATCCAACCCGATGGTACTATAGGGCAAATAGGAGAAGCAGATGTAAAGGCTGATGCCGCAGGTCAATATGGTGCAAAGATATTTCTTGTACCTCAAGGACAAGCAGTTAGTTCTGTTCAAAATTGTAGTGAAAAAAATGAAGGGCCTGTAACATATCAAACATGTACTACAGAACAAAAACCGCTCTCACCAATAATGGAGAGTAAATATGGAATGCGTGTAATTGAGATAAACACAATCCAAGATGCGCTAAAATACTTTAATTCGTCATAAGTTATTTTATCGCGTCTTTGCAATCATTTGCAATCGCTTAAATCAAGTTTATCTTTAGGAGTGTGATAATTTAATATGGACACGATCAACACACCTGAAAATCAACAAAAGGATGAAATAATTCCAGAGCACCTATTGAAGATACTTTCAGATGAAAGTGTAAAACACATTCTACGTTCTGCCATCTATCCAAAAAGTGCCTACCAGCTAAGTAAGGATTGTGATGTTTCCTTGACCACAATATATCGACAGGTTAAGAGGTTATCTGACAAAAAACTATTGCTAGTGTCTGGCTCGATAGACAAAAGTGGAAAAAAACACTTTACCTTCAAAAGTAAGAATAACGTATATTGCAAATGCGCTTGTTCCACCATAGACATATCCTCTTTTATTGAGCCCAAGAAGTGAACGCTACAATTTTTTTACATCTTGTTAAATTTAACAAACTTTCTCCAAATTACAGGGTAGTTTCTTATTAGGCAGATTCATTTTGTAACTGCGATTTGGCAAAATTGCGCATTTTACGCGGTTTGATGATTGTAGCAATTGGAGTAGTCTTGCTTGTTGTAGGATCTGGCATTTTTGATAACTCGTATGATTCAGTTGAATCCGTGATGAAGGACAAACATAACATAATTGAAGATAGGGAAATTTTGCAGGGGAAATTGATTAATTCCACAATTACTTGGGATGAATTAACTGAACACACAGTACTAGTAGTTCATGCGGTACCTGCATTGGGTTTGATAAAATTACAAGTAACAGAGCCCAATGGGGAAGTATTTGAAAAGGAAAGTACAAATGGATTTGTGTACCATATCATAGAAAAAAGACCACAGGAACAAGGAAATTATTATTTTAACATACTAAATCTAGGAAATGAACCAGTAAATGTCACTGTGGTGTTAGGAGAAGATCCATATCTTAGTGGAACATGTGATTCTGCTAGTGGGATGAACTGCTATGTCATTCCTGCCGCAATTGGACTAGTTATTGTAGGAATGATTACGTTGATAGTAGGTTCGTTGATAACTGTAAATGACTTTAGGAAAAAAACAAAACCAAGTAACTGACTCAAATATTATCCAACACTGATTATTCCATTATTGATAAGGTACTGAATTCCTTTCACAAAATCGTTGTCTGATATCTGACCACTTGCCCACCATCCTGCTGAGTTCTTTATCCATGACGGAATCTGTTGTGATTGGCTAGCACTAGAAACGGTGGACGGAACAACTATGATTCCATTTTTTATCATGTATTGAATTCCGCTTGCAAATGTCTGGTCATTAATGGCGCCTTCTGACCACATCTTAGCATCGTTTTTGACCCATTCTGGAATCTGAGTGTTAGCGGTAGGTTGCGGTCCTACGTAAAACGTGTATACTGATCTCTCAAAATCTGCAGCATTTTGATAAAACCCCTTCTGCGATGAGACCATGACAAGAAAATACTGTCTACCGTCTTTTAGCCAAAAGGAAAACTCTTCAGTAACTGGACTATTCTGCGTAGTGGTCTGATTCTGTGCAACAACTGCTTGAATCACAAAGCCATCAGAAAATCTCTGAATATTTTTCTGATAAACGACATATTTTGAAGTATCAAATAACTTTGCAATGGCAAGATCTAGAATCTGATTATCTGGGGTCGCTAATACCGCATCATCTATGGGCTTTCCTTGATAAAAGTAAATTGCAAATGTGGCTTCACCATTTTGATTCTCATTTGCAAATTCTACCAATGCCGAATCTGACTGATTACTCTGGCTTACGGGAATCCATCCATGTGGAGGCAAAATGGAAAAGCTGTATGTGGGATCATTGTAGGTGTTGGTTTGAATGTTTCCTTCATTAAACATGGAAGTTAATGCACTCTGTGTAGCATTGCCCTCTGCCCATGCGGGATTTGTCATTAAGAAAGTTAGGACAACTCCTAACAAAATGGAACAAAACACTAATCTCAATTTAAAAGAGTTTCCGGTATCTGCTATAAGAAGTATGACACAACAATGATTTTGTTTTTAAGGTATGCGCTATACTACATTTCATGAAATAACTCTATAGTGTAGACTGTTCATCTTTGGTTTGAAAAAAGTGTAAAATTGAGCAGACTTTTTATTCTATTTGAGCAAATGGATTTTATGATGAAATATTTTTTACTTCTTCTACTTTTTGTTCCTGCCTCCTCATCTGCATTTACAACGGGTCAAAATGCAACTCTGGTTATTGGACATGATGACTTTGATACGGGAGGAACAATTCATGACAACGCCACATCAAGTGTCTTGTACTCTACCAGACGGCATTGCGTTTGATAAATCGGGAAATCTCTGGATTGCAGATACTGGATTCAATCGCTTGCTAGAATTCACTCCGCCATTTACAAGTGGGGAAAAAGCAACTCTTGTGATAGGTCAAAGTGATTTTGTTTCCACTACTCCTGCACTCTCTGCAACAGGTCTTGATCAGCCATATGGTATGACATTTGATAATGCTGGAAATATGTGGGTTGCTGATACCAATAACAACAGAATAGTGGAATTTAAGACACCATTCACAAATGGTGAGGCAGTGTCTCTTGTGATTGGTTATCCAAGTTTTGACAAAGGAGTGTACCCTACAACGGCAGGCTCACTTGCTGCTCCATATGGACTAGCATTTGATAAATCTGGAAACTTGTGGGCAGTGGATTATTATAACAACAGAATATTGGAATATGTTCCACCATTTGAAAATCAAATGAATGCGTCGCTTGTAATCGGACAATCTGATCTCACAAGCAATTCTGATGGTATGACTGCAAATAGGCTGAACTTGCCAAGCGCTATTGCATTTGATGAGAAAGGTAACATGTGGGTTACTGATAGTCTCAATAATAGGGCGCTAGAGTTCTCTTATCCGTTTTCTACTGATCAATCTGCTACATTAGTACTTGGGCAAACCACCTTTACGACAAACTTTCTGGGTGTTACGGACAATTCCATGAACACTCCATATGGGATAATCTTTGACAAATCAGGGAACTTGTGGATCACTGACGGAAACAATGCTAGAGTATTGGAATATGTTCCACCATTTAGCAACGGGATGAACGCATCTCTTGTCTTAGGTCAAACCGATTTTGCTGGAATGCATATGGGTACATCTGCCAACATGTTGACTGAACCATATGACGTAAAGGTGGATAACAGTGGTAACCTTTGGGTTGCAGACACTGACAACAACCGAGTGCTAGAATTTGCCACAACCTCTGTGCCAGAATTTGGGTCTATTGCATCTGCGATTCTTGTTCTTTCGATGGTTTCGATTATAATCATTTCAACAAAGACAAAATTGCGGTTTTTTCAATTCTAAAATGGGTCAAAAATGAAGATTGCAACCAGTTGCAACTCAATGCTATCTTCTTAATAACAGATTGTCAGCACAGTTCACAGAAACTGTGGGATAATGTTAGATATTCCAACCCCATCCTTCTAACTTACCCTGCAGTTTCTTGTATGTTGCAGTGGTTCTGTCTTATTTGATGGGAGAGGCACTCTTGCGTGATTTTATGAATTTTGCCAAATGTACCGCGCCGATAAATGGCCACGCTGTTGCCATAAAAATGAAAGCTAACCAAATCACAGGATTTTCATTAAAATTATTTGCTAACATGTTTAATGGAAATATGTATTGCTCTACACCAGAAGGCAAGTATGGTCCAAGAAAATACATTACGTATCTCTGAAATACATGCCAGCCAACAAACACAGTAGCAAAGAAAAATACTGACTTTTTACCAACATATTTCTCAAATCCTTTTCTTTCGAGCTTTGAAAGTCTCTCATTGAGTATTCTAATCTCACCATGTAGTGCATCTATAGTATTCTCCATGCGTTTTTGTAGAGATTCTGCATCTTGTGAGCCTAGGTATAAAGGAATGATGCTTTCCAAATACTTTTGATCCGATATGGGCAAAGTTTTGTCTTTTGTTAAGAGTTCGAGAATGTACTCTAATCTTCCGCGATCTCCTTTGCCAAGAATGATGATCTGCTGAACAGAACTTGCCAAGTTGTCAGACAATAAATGATGCGTATTCAATCCCAGATAAAAGCGATAGGATATATCATAAAGACTTGAATTTTTTAATTGCTTCTCGCGCTAATGTCTCTTGAGCCTCTTTTGATATTTTTGTTGGATCATCCAAGGCCAAGGCCTTGTTATATTCATCTTCTGTATTTGATTTTATTTTCCTTTTTTCCTCTGTCATGATTATGACTGTGAAACATTCCTTGATATCTCTTCTTGTGAAAAATCCGACTTCCAATCACAACACAATTGGTCTTTGGCCATGTGTTGAAATAGCTTCATTTATACCATTTATGATATTTTGAATGCCTGGATACTGGATCTTGTTACTGGATAATTCGGACTTTATTGTACTGAGATAATATAGATTTTTTTTAATTTGCTTTATTTTTTTGGTCTTGGACCATGTACTGTTTTTCAAATCTTTGAGATTTGTTGAAATATTGCAAAGCTCAATTATTTTCGCTTCAATGGGAGACTCTTTTAATTGCTTGATGTACTGTTTTTCTATCTTATCCCTTGGAAGATTTTTGTCTTTGTGTGATGCAAGAACAAGAACTGCTATCCTACTACCAAATCTTTTATCAATTTCGTCAAAAGTTGTATTGGTTTCTTCTATGATGCCATGTAGCCATGCTGCTGCAAGTACTTCTTGGTCTGACATTCCTATATTTTTCAGTCTGTTCACTACTCCTTTCAAATGATCCAAGTAAGAAGTATCATCGTTTCTTGTTCTGCCAACATATCTTTCCTTGGCAAATAGCTCGGCAGATTCTATTATTTGCATTATTCCTCTATTTTTTCTAGTTCTTGGCAAAGACTTTTGTAGTTTTCAATTAAATCCCTAAAGGAAGAAAATATAACCGAGATATTTTTTTGTGCAAGCTCAAAACGCATAGTTTTTTCTACGAGATAGGATGAGTCTTTCGGATCTAATCCTGTTTCTTCCCAAATGTTCTCAGATTCTACCATCAATTTTTGCAGACGACTCTCATTCTGGCTTATTTTCTCCTTTAATTTTTTTATCAGTACTGGATCAGGCAATTCTTTCATTACTAGAGGGCAAAAAAGTACTATAATAACTTGAATTAACCAATGTACGCCTTTAGATCAAAATCTGAGTTTTGTCTTGCTAGCCATTGCAATGGTCAGCAAAACTGAGGAAACAAGTGTCAAAGTGACAAGACCTCCAAACTCTGGAATGATTTGAGTGCCGATTATCTCTATGGTGCTAGTTTTATTGGCAAATGGTATTGTCAGTTGCCGATAGTTCTGAGTTGTAAGTTCTTGGAAGTTTACTCCATGCTTGTTTGTCAAGACTGTAAAATGAGAGTCACTTCCATTATCTCTTGCATCAATTAAGGTTCTAGGCAAACTAATGATAAGACTTCCAGCATTTGTGGTTTTAATTGTGAGCGTCATTGATTTTGATTGGCTGTCAAGATTTATTGCAAGTATTGTTCCGTTTGTAATTATGTGAGGAATCACAAATCTAGTACTATTGACACTAATGGTGTTATTTGCAGGTATTTGCTCAAATGACATTTTTGGATAACAAGCTACTGTAATTACAAGAATTATCAAAACTAATATGAAAATGCGACTTTGCAAAAATATTCGTGCTCAAGATTGGTTTTCTTTGAACCTAATTTAAGTTCTTTAATGCTTGATCTCAATGACTTTCATGTACTGGAAAAATTGACTGTGGTATAACATCTGAGGCCGAATCGCTCGCAAAGGAAAAATACAAGTCAATGTCAAACCTCTTGTGCACTGGAAACCATATTTGATTTTGACCGTATTTATGATCTCTATGGCAGGCATGCCGTCTTTTGCACAATCGATGAATACCTATGTCATAAAAAACCCTGCAGGTGGACAAGCCTACAACGTAAACTATACCCTGACAGGTGCAACGGTAAATGACATGTTGATTAATACTCATGAGACATCGCTTGTAATTTCAATAAATTCTACAAGTGATGGAAATCTGATCATCGATCTGCCTAGAACCTTAATTGATGCAAAGGCAGGAGCAAATGACGATCAGTTCATCGTTCTCTTGGATGATACTTATAGTAACTATCATGAAAGCAAAACTGGAACTGACAGAACCCTCTCAATTGCATTCACTAATGGCACTGAAAGAATTGAAGTGATAGGAACACAAGTTCTTCCAGAATTTGGTTCTCTGTCATTTATTGTTCTTGCAGTATCGATTTTATCATAATTGCAATTTCTTCAAAGACCAAGTACAAGTTTGATTTGTAGATTGGTATCTTAAGAATACTCTTAATTTAGCTAAAGCCTGCTCCGAATTCATCTCCATGTTGGAGAGGGTCGATTGAATCAGACTTTTTCATTTTCAGATACAAGAACGCTTCATTGACTAGTTGAATGGCGGGCTCACCATCAACATGGAAGTGTTTTCTCACAAAATCATAATACCTTTGAAGTTTCATAGGATCTTGTTCATCAAGTGACATGTTGTCCTCTGTAATCATCACTGAGATTTTCTCAATTTGGGAATTGTATTCTGACTCGTTCAATATAATGTAGAAACCGGTCTATCTTTTAAGTGATTGTAACAAATTATTCTTCAACCAATGTACCTCTGGTAAAGTTTTGGATTGTTTCTAATGTACAACAATACGTCATTTGCTTTTTGTGTCATCTTCTTCGAATTCGTCATCCAGATATTCTGTGTCTTTATCGCCTTCTTCTAGGTCTTCGTCAAGAAATTCACCATCTTGTTTACTATCCATGTATCTGAAACCATAGATGTGATACATGAATATTGTGTGAGGTGTCAAGTACAAAATAATTATTTTGTTTGTGATTGATTTGTCTTGGATTGGCACATTTGGGGAATATGGTATTTGATTTTGCTTCTATTTTTGCATATATTCCTGTAGGAAAACTGCATTGTTGTATTCTTTATTTTTTGCAGAGTAGAGAAATGTTATGATCTTCTTTTCTTTTTCAAGTGACCTGATCATTGAAACGGTATCTCTTTTTCTCTTGAGCTCTTCACGGTATTTTTTCTTGAAATCTGTCCATTTTTTTGGATCGTGGGAAAACCATTTTCTGAGGTCATCACTAGGCGCTATGTCCTTTAACCACGCATCTATCTTTGCAGATTCTTTTGATAGTCCACGAGGCCACAGTCTGTCAATGAGAATTCTAAAACCGTCTTCTTCAGACGATACCTCATAAACTCTTTTTATTTTTATCATGAAAAATCCAGCTCCTCTACCTTACAAAAAGTCAAGCACTATCTTTGAAAACTCATTGGGTTTTTCTTCGTAAGGTGTATGCCCGCATCCGTTCATAACCACAAAATTACAATCTGGAATGGAACTTGCAAATTCTTTGGAATATTCTATTGGAATCATCTTGTCAGCATCTCCCCATATGAGAAGTGCCGGTATCTTGATCAGTTTTAGTTTTTCTGTTATGACAGGAGAGTTTTTCATTCCTAAAAGCGTGGAAAGAAACGCCATCTTGGAATTGGGTCTAGTCATATTTGAAATAAAGTTCTCAACTGATTGGGAACTTATTTCCTTCTTTTCTCCCATCATCATCTGATATGCAGTTTTCACCGATTCGTGATTTGGATATAGTGCGGCCATTGTATATGCGTCAAGAACAGGAGTGGATTTCTTCATTATTCCAGCCGGTGCCACCATGACAATTTTTTTAATTGTCGAATTCTGTGTAGCCGCACACTCTGCTACAATCTCACCTCCAAGCGATGTGCCAATCATGAATACCTTCTCCAGTGATAGAGTTTCTAGAAGGCCAAGTATGGAATCTCTGAAAAATTCTGGCGTGTAGTCTACTTGAGGTTTATCGCTTTGACCGTATCCGATCAAATCCACTGCGATCACTCGATATTTTTTACTCAGAAATGGCACCACGGAAACCATCTCTCCGCCATGCCTCCTAACCCGTGAAGTAAAACTATGGTATTTTTAGAATCTCCTTCCTCGATATACCTTATTTTATTTCCATTTACTGTGACGTGCCTTTCTTGCATGTATGATTTGGTCAATTTTATCACGACATAAGTTTTTGTCAATCTATATTATTTGCCAATTTTGGCAACTAATTGAGTCTAGATGTAATTTAAAATATTATCTTGCGAAACAGAAAACTTAGTGATTTGAAATTTTCTGAAAAGGAGTACCAAGAGATCTGGAAAGCATCCTTGAGTAGTAATCAAGTGCAAGACGTATGTATTCATCAAGTGTTTTGATGGACGATATCTGAGTCTGTAAATATGTCTTTTGGATATTGTTGGCCATTTCGATTTGAAAAATTGTTGATCTGGCAACTGTTTTGGCATATGTGTCAAAGGATTGTAGAGTCTTCTGATCAATTCCCATCTTGGACAAGATTTCATTTTCTGCTATGTAACATGCACCAAAAAGATCTTGCAGAGAATGTAAATATTCTGTATAAAAATCAGAATACATCTGCATGTTTATGGGTAAAAGAGATTCCATCTTTTCAATTACATTATTGGCATTAGTGTGTATGATATCACAAACAGAAATCGTTGACTTGTTTTCTACAGTGTCAGGTTTTGTAGGCTGTGGTCTTTTTTGCGTCATTGTATTACTGTGACACTAGGTATCTTTTAATGATTTGCAGGTCCAAAACATCAAGATTCGCACTGCGCAGTTAAATCTATTATGCCAAATATCTGCAATTACAACCACTCCTTAACTTTGTTAATCATTATTTAATATCGATGAGACGTTCTGAGATCCTTCTCTCAATGCCGCGTAGCAATCTCTATAAGATGTGAATGTTACTTAATACACTTAATGAGTTCTACGGAAGAGTATAAGAAATCATTAGGATATTACAAACACGTCTCACTATTTTGGACGGATTTGATATCCTTGATGTCAAGTAGGCCGCAATCGCTCATGTCCACAGGACCATTTAGGAAACTAGGCGTTAATGCCAAGAAGGTTAGCGCAGAAATGATAGAAATCAACCAAGAACTGGCTGAATTTAACACAAGCCTTGGAGAATATTATAAACAGCTCACAGATACGTGGAATGAGGCACAAAAACAATTTAGCAAAAAAGTGCCAGAGATTCCAACAGACACTGAACATCTTGATGCTACCAAGCGTATCTGGATAGACATATTCGAAAATTACTTTACAAGACTATTTGATTCTCTAGAATTTGCAGAAAACTTTGGAAAACTAGTATCAAGCGAACTTGAACTTGCAAAACACTGGAATAATGTGACATCGCTTATGCTGGAGACTGTTAACATGCCTACAAAGAAAGAAATTGACGAGCTGTACAAAGAATTACACTTATTGCGAAAAAGAGTTGCCAAACTTGAAAAAATAGCTAATCATGGAGGAAATGAAAATGGAAAGTGAACTTAGGATAGATCCAAGAATATTGGAAGAGTTCCTGCAAATGAACCGAAATATTCTTGACGCACCAAAATTGGTTGCCGCACCAGATGAGATTAGCTTGGGAATGACCCCGTATGATGTTGTATATTCTGAAGGAAAAATGAGATTATTGCATTTTAATTCTACGCAACAAAAACAGGTAAAAACGCCTCTTCTGATCACATATGCTTTGATAAATCGATATCATATACTGGATATTCATCCGCAAAAAAGCTGGGTTAAAAATATGTTGGAACAAGGTTTGGATGTATATCTAATAGATTGGGGGACTCCAACTACTATGGATAGGTTTCTGGGTTTTGATGACTATGTGAACGGTTACATGGACAATTGTGTAGACTTTATTCTTAACGAATCAGGTGTCGACAAGGTCTCAATGCAAGGATACTGTACGGGGGGGAACTCTGGCCACAGTTTATGCATCATTGTATCCTGAAAAAATAAAAAACTTGATTTTAACGGCACCGGTAATTGACGGCAGTCGGGATAGTACAGTAGTAGCAAACTTGGCAAAACACATGGATGTGGACAAGATGGCAGATATCGTAGGCAACGTACCGCCTGAATTCATGTATTATGTGTTCTCTATTCTCAAACCCTTTGAACAAGGTCTTGAAAAATATGCTCAATTCTTTAAAAATATCCACAACAAAGAGTATGTTGAAAACTTTATCCGCGTAGAAAAATGGCTAAGTGACACCCCTCCTATACCAGGCGAGCTTTTCAGGGAATGGGTGAAGAATGTCTATCAAGACAATTTATTGATTAGAAACCAGATGCATGTATCTGGCAGACAGATAAATCTCAAAAACATCTCAATGCCTGTATTTACTCAGGTGGCAGTGGGAGATCATTTGGTATCTCCAGAATGTAGTATGCCAATACACTATGCCGTATCAAGCGAAGACAAAACATTGAGAATGTATGCCACAGGACATGTAGGCATGATAGCAAGCTCGTTTTCTCAAAAAAAGGTACTGCCAGAACTAGGTCAATGGATAAAAGAAAGATCTGAAAAATAAAAAAAATAGTTAGTTACTAACTAATTTCTTGTTGGTGTCCATGCTGAGAACCAAGATTGCAGTATGTTTGCGTTCATATCAGAAAATGATTTTGTATTGTCGTTGAATGTCTTTACATTTTGTCTGATTGCATCAATTGTTGCAAGCACTGCTTTGCTCTGAACGGAACCTGTCTTGACTATCTCTTCTGTTGCATCATTTACTATTTTGAAGTATGCTGATGGTACGTTAGTAGATAGACCTGTTCGTGAAGCGTATTCCTGTTGCATTGATATTGCGTTCTCGATTGTGTTTTTACATGCTGTTGCATATTCTTGCTGTAGGTTAGTTACTGCTTGTAAACACTGTGCAACATTTTTCTCTGCTTCATCAAAGCATCGGTTAACATTCTGCTTGTACACTGCAAAGATTTCTTTTGTCTCTGTTGTCTTACTCATTCTTTCACCTCCGCTTTTTGTTTTCTCCTTTCGACCGGTATGACGATTACTTGCACAAGGTCTTCTTCCTTGATTCCAAGCGCCTCTCGTTCTGCTTCCGGTATCGAAATGCGACCATTACTTCCTACTGATGTTTTGAAAGTACCCCATGATAGGAGCGAGGGTAGTAGTTGTGAAGGGTTGAACATGTTGTACATGCCTTTTGACTGCATATCTGTAAAATTTTGGACAAAATCGGACTGTGCTTTGGTAGTCTTGTTTGTTATCTCTTTTAATGTGTCAAGTGGATTGACTTGGTTGTTTCTGCTCATCATCTCGCCAAAAGTCTTCATGAAATCCATCTGTGCCTTTCCACTCCTTTGTATCCATTCGTGGAACATCTCAGTCAGGATCGTATTGGTTGTTATTACCAGTCATTGGTAATAGTTACCAACAAATGGTATTTAACTCTTACTTGGCCACAACGAGCCTTGAATCTAGGAATTCCAGTATTGACTCGGAGAAAATGTCTGGTTTTTCCACATGTGGTAGGTGGCCGCAGTCCTCAAATTCTAAGAATTTACAATCTCTAATTGAGGAGACAAATTGCTTTGCATATTCGATGGGTATGACTCTGTCTTCTTTTCCCCACACCAATAATGTGGGCACCATAATCTTCTGCAAACTCTCATCTATCTTCGAGTTCTTTATTCCTAGAACTGAAGAGATAAACGCAAGCTTTGCGTTTGGAATGGACATTCTTTTTACAAAATCGGATACTGTAAATTCGTCAACTGTGCCTGAATTAGACATCATTTCAAACGCGATTCTGGCACTTGAATTATTGGGATAAAGAGCCGCCATCATGTATGCGTCAACTGCTGCAGTAGATCGTTTCATGGCTCCGGAAGGGGCAACAAGGACTAGCTTCTCTATGGATCTGTTGGTATTGGTACATTCTGCTGCAATTTGACCGCCAAGAGACGTGCCCACAAGAATAGCTGTTTTCAGATCCAGTGTATCAATAAAGGCAGATAGAAATTTGCCAAAAAACTCTATTGTGTAATCCAATGACGGCTTGTCGCTATGCCCAAAACCAATCATATCTGGTGCAATAACCCTGTATTTTGAACTCAGGCTAGGGATGATTTTTAACCATCTCTCTGCAGAACCGCCTAATCCGTGTATGAGGAGGATCGTTTTGCCTGACTTGCCCTCCTCTAGGTATCTTACTTTATGCCCCCAAACATCTGCAAACTTGGTTTGCAACTATACGTAGGGAGAAAGCATGTATGATAAGTCTTTTTCGTTATAATCATTTGACCACGTGTAAATTGTCTTTGGTCGATTTTTTGGCTTTTGTCTTATGGCTTGCTATTCTACGTTGTTGGTAACAAGCGCTTCTTTTGCATCTTTTTCGCCTTTTTCTATTAATTCTTTTATTGTGGCAACTGAAAAATCTGCATCTTCTAAGAGAAAATGAACATGCTCAGTGACGCTGTATTCTTACTATCTGATTTATGATGCTACCTCGTTCTGAGGCAAGTTTGTGATATTCCTGTTCTAACAATGCGAAGTTTGGATTTGTCTTTTTCGTCAAGTGTAGAAGAGCTAAGAATATCATGCATTTCTCGTATTAATTTCAAGTAGCGAGTGATTGTCTTTGACATGTGTATGTTGTTCTCTGTCTTGTCAGTGTGCATGATGTCTCTTGCTCTGTGCCAGACCTCAAACATGTTATTTGGAATCTCGGGCTGATTTTTTGGAAATAGATCAACGACATAGACATTCTTGTCGAGTTTTGGTGAAGCATTTATCACCTCGCGAAGAGGTGTATTACTTAGAAGGGTTCCATCCCAGAGATATTTTCCACTTTTTTGGGTCCACGATATGCCGTAAAATGGATATCCTGCACTGGCAAGTACGTGATCTGCTTCAATGTGGTCATATTTGTTATCAAAAACAGAGGGCTTTGCATTTTGGATATCTGTAGATGTTATTATGAGCCTTGGTCTTTTAGGACTCTGAATCTTTTGAAAATCGACATACTGATCTAGTGTCTTCTTGAGGGGGGTGATGTCGTACATGTACTGCCAAAAATATGGCATAAAATAATCTGCACTGGGAATAAACCATTTTGGAAAGAACATTTTGGGATTTCCAAAAACTGCAGAATACATTGATGCAAAGTATGGTCGTATATTGTCAGGTAAGCCAGGCGAAGTTACACCTTCTGCCAGATCAAGCCAAAATTCTTCTAATGCCTTTGCTGGTTCGTCACTTTTACTTCCTGTGATAATTGACGCATTAACTGCTCCAATGGAAGTTCCTGCTACTATATCAAACTCGATTCCGTGTCTATGCAATGCCTTGTAGACACCGCATTCGTAGGCTCCAAGGGATCCTCCTCCCTGCAAGACAAGGACTGTCTCAAATTGCAGGTTTTGTTTTTCGCGAGAAGAGAGCGATTGCATATGCTATGCGTTATTGACCAAAATATTAAAAGCTTCAAAAATTGCAAATTGTTCACTTGCAACTAGGTAGTTGGAAGATTATATACGACCCCGTATCTTACTCTGATATGGTAATCAAGACAATTAATCCTACCACGGAAGAAGTTTTGGCACAATACAATGTCATAACAAAGGAGGAACTGGATAAAAAAATTGTAAAGTCAAAAAAGGCTTTTTCTGACTGGAAAAAGGATATTAAAAGAAGATCCGATTTTATCAATATTTTTGCTGATGTTTTACGAAAGAACAAGCAACAATTGGCACTCACTGCTACAAAAGAGATGGGCAAAGCAATCAAGGAATCACTATCCGAAGTTGAAAAGTGTGCTTGGGTGATGGAGTTTTATGCAGATAACAGCGAAACCTTTCTTCACGATGAATCCATAAACACTGATGCTAGAAAGAGCTTCATTGCGTTTGAACCAATTGGGGTAATTGGAAGTATAATGCCATGGAACTTTCCGTACTGGCAAGCTTTGAGGTTTGCAGCTCCTTCACTAATGGCAGGAAATACCGTTGTTCTAAAACCTGCTAGTGCCACAATGCAATGCGGCATAGAAATTGAAAACATGTTCCTAAAAGCTGGTATAC
This sequence comes from Candidatus Nitrosotalea sp. TS, assembly GCF_011319465.1. Classification (GTDB taxonomy): domain Archaea; phylum Thermoproteota; class Nitrososphaeria; order Nitrososphaerales; family Nitrosopumilaceae; genus Nitrosotalea. The sequence goes on along the minus strand of NZ_RCMB01000007.1, from coordinate 155,567 downwards.
CTGAGGGAGTTTTCCAAACTGCCATTGCTGATTCTACGATGGCAGAACAACTCATAGACTCTGTTAATGCTGTGACATTTACTGGTAGTAATATGGCTGGTTCCAAAGTAGCACAGCGGGCCACATCTAAAATAAAAAAATGTGTGCTGGAACTAGGCGGCAGCGATCCTTTCATAGTGTGTTCTGATGCTGATGCTGAAAAGGCATCTACAGGAGCAGTCAAGGGACGTTTTATCAACTGTGGACAAAGCTGTATTGCATCAAAAAGATTTTTTGTTACAAAGAATCTTGCTAAAGAATTCATTGAAAAATTTGTTCAAAAAACAGAGAAGCTCAAAGTGGGTGACCCAACATCTGAAGATACTGACATAGGACCCATGGTAAATTCTGCAGGCCTTGAAAAGATAGAAGAACTTGTAAAAGATGCCGTAGACAAAGGCGCTGAGGTACTAGCTGGCGGCAAGAGGATGAACGGCAAGGGGTATTTCTACAGTCCTACAATACTTGGTAATGTTACCCCAAAGATGCGTATGGCACAAGAGGAAGCATTTGGGCCAGTTGCACCAGTAACTATAGTGGAAGATGAGATGGAGGCAATACGCCTTGCTAACGAGTCACAATTTGGCCTAGGTGGGAGTATCTGGACTCAGAATCTGGACAAAGCTGACAAGCTGTCACGATTGGTTGAATCTGGACTTGTTGCAGTAAACAACGTTGTTGTCTCTGATCCAAGAATACCTTTTGGTGGAGTAAAACAAAGTGGTTTTGGAAGAGAATTGTCAAGATACGGCATGTTGGAATTTGTCAATATCAAGTCAGTGCGATTCTATGACCAGTTGACAGTACAACATCATGTCGAATGATATTGAGATTGTGACATTTGATTTTATTCTCTAGGATCTCTTGTATTGCATTCTAGTGCATAATAGTGCTCTCCTTTTTTAGCATAAGAGCAACCATGTGATTACATGGAAGAGAAAGATTTAGCAGATCATCTCAATTCGTTGTTAAAATACAATTTGGAGTATATTGGAATCATAAATGCTCAAGGTAGAATACTAGAGCAAGCACCAAAAAATCTTGATTTGAGTAAAGAAAAGATGGAGATATTATGCATGGGTACAAGACTGCAGCATTCTATGTATGCTGATTTTGACGAAGAATTGGGAACTGTTAACTATATCGCGACAGAAAGAAGCAAATTAAAATTTATATCAATACCTATATTTTCAAATGTAATAATTGCCATTGCAAAAAAGGGCATGGATTGCACGCCTTTGATTCAAAAGATCAATTCAAAACAATTCCGTGATATGATGAAAAATCAATTAGGCAAATACAATATCGTGGCTTCTGAAATCCGACACTAGCCTGTAGTTGGCCAGGCGCCAAAATGACATGTCTGGCTATATTACAAATGAGTCCAAATGAACTCTGTTTCGCAATATTAATCAGTATGCAAGCAACAAAAACTGTATCATGGACGATGAATCTGCAATCGAGAAGAACAAGACAGTAACATTTAGGATAGACAAGGAGGTTCTTGACAAGATAAAATCTCATGCCACATTTGAGAGGATTACCCTAAATGCGCTTGTCAATCAACTCTTGGCGCATGCCGTAGATTGGGATATCGTGGCATCAAAATCTGGGTGGGTGCCAGTGCCAAAAGCGCTTCTCACATCTTGGTTTGATAAACTCGATGATAAGACAATTCTAGGCATTGCTGAGGAAAAAGGAAAACATGTTTCAAGAGATATGCTATTTGCAATGAAAGGAAAATACGATGTATGGGAATGGATATCTGTTTTACGCGGCAGGGCAAAGGCTGCCGGCTTTAGCTTTACCCAATTGGAAGATAAGGATGAAATCAAGTTTATCATGCGTCATGATATGGGGCTAAAATGGTCCAAACATTTCAAGACATTTTATGATGCTGCGTTCAAGGAGCTTGAATGCAATGTGAGATTTGATTTAACAGAAAATACCATCATATATCGACTTGATAAAAAATATGCGTGCAACGACGATAGGTAATAGCTGTCCCATTTTGCAAGAATGATTAAAAGACTTAGAAGACAGGTGTTAGAGTGATAGCATATGGTTTCTGACCAGAACTCAAAGAACGCACTTGCACTACACAAGAAATTAAAAGGAAAGATAATTGTTACAGGAAAAATTAAGAATCTAAAATCAAGCAACTCCACTATAACAATATTATACCAAGCATGTATGACAAAATAATTCAGAAAAATATCCTTGCTGCAATTTCAAAATTGCGCCTAAAATAATGCCATTCAAGTGAGACTTTGCTGCTACTGGCATAAATGAAAATGCTTGAATGATTACCATGATGAGAAAAGTTTGAAAAATCATGTACGTGATAATCTGGCATACATTAAAATAGAAAAATTCCTATTTTCAAGGTGGCAATGACTGGATTTGAGAAAGATTGTCCTATCTGCAAGCAGAAATTCACTAGCCTTCTTGAATATACAACACATCTGAGCAAAGACCACAGCGACATTTCAATTGAAAAAATACTAAAGATGAATCAAGAAGAAAAGTGGAGTATGTCTGGTAGGTAAAACTGCCTTCAAACTTGCCTGAAAACTGGGCATGTTTTAGATTTTTGTACCTGCTTATTGCTTTATTTTTTCGATGAATGTCTCTATTGGTTGATCATGCTTGAATTCTTCGAGGAACTCTTCGATGGATTTTATTATGTCTGAATGGGATTTGCCGAAAACTTCTCTTAAGATCTCATTTAGGTACTGTGGATAGTCATAGCCGTCTATTAGGGAGTGTTGGTATTTCCTTTGAAATTGATTTTCAACCTTATCGAAGACAGGTTTGCCGATCTGCAAAAGGGTATGTTCTATGGCTAAACCTACTAGCACTTTTTCCATTCCGTAATTATTTCCCATACCTGTGCTTGTTGGTACAATACAAAAAAACTGTGGAACAATACTGCTTTTTCTGATTCCGAATTGGAATTCTGTCTTAAACACTGGCAAGATCTGGCATAAGTGCCAGAGTAGTAATTTTGCAAGCTAGTTGAAAGATCGACTTTTCCTACGGATTGGTCAAGTCATTTGAAAATTATAACAATTGCGTACAATGAGTCCGTGAAGTATATTGTCAAGGCATTTTAAAGGGACTGTGGAAGAAAAAACGATGCCAGACAGTACTGATAAAGAATCAGATCTCTCGGTCAAACCTGAAGAATACATTGAAGTGATTAGTACCGACGATGAGCGAATAAAAATAATAGGAGAAGAACTGGCAAATGATACAGGTCGTGCAATCTTTGGCAAAATATCGCAAGGCGTTACAAGCTCAAATGAACTTGCAAAGACACTAGAGATTTCACTACCTCTTGTCAACTGGCACATAAACCGGCTTTTGAGTGTAGGTCTTATCAAAGTAGACAAGGTTGAGATGAGCCAAAAAAATAAGCAAATGAAATACTATGGACCAGTAAAAACTGCACTTGTGATAATTCCTCCTGACAGTCCTTCTGATGATGCCATACAGGTTTCAAAAAAAGATACCGTACTGATGAAACTCAGACACTATATGGCAAGCGTGGCAGCTTTTGTCATAGGTGCATCAGGACTATACATATTTGAAAAAAACCAAACTCCGGCAGAGTCTGCATATGTTCCTCAAATGGCAGCAAAGACCATGCTACAGTCGGCCACTCCAATGCATGCTGCAATTAACGGGGCAGTGAACTCATCTGTCTCAATTCAACCGTCTCCGGCACCTGTTGAACAGTCTATTCTTTCAGGAGATCAGGTGATGATATTGCTTGCATTGGTTGGGGGAGCTGTCATGTTCTGTGCCGTGTTTTTTGGAATAAAACTAGCTAGTAGATTGAAAAATAAAAAAATCAAAACAACACATTAATTTTTCGATGTATCGCTAAAAATAAAAATTTTTGTGTATCATACAGATTAACATGATTTTTTCATATAAAATTAAGTTAAAGTGAAATTTAATCAAAACCTATAAGATCTAGCATCTAATACGATACTAATGACAAATAAAACCACAATAATTCTGGCTGCACTTGCCGCAATTGCAATTGTCTCAACAACTGTCTTCGCTGACATGCAAACCTCTAGCAATAAAGCATATGCGCAACAAGCACCGTATTATTTCCCGCCACAACAAAACACTACTTCTGTGACTGGAACTGCTACCGCGTCGGTCTCTCCAGATCTTGTTATGATACAGCTGGGAGTTGACACACAAGCAAAAACAGCACAAGAAGCAATGAGTGAAAATGCTCAAGCAATGAATGCCACAATTACTGCAATACAAAATCTTGGCATTGCAAGCAATGAAACCGGCACCAACGGCTTTACCATAGACCCCGTCTATAATCAGACTGGCCCGTATCCTCCATACAACGAATACAAAAACGAGCTTGTCGGATACAAGGTTTCTAATACATTACTCATTAAAACAACCAAAATGAGTCTTGCAGGAAAGATACTTGATGTAGCAGTTGGAGCAGGGGCAAATAGGGTGGACAGTGTATCGTTCTCACTTTCGCCTGCAAAACAGCAGAGTGTTCAAAATGGTCTAATCGCCCAGGCGGTCTTGGACGCACAATCAAAGGCTGAAAAGGCGCTTGCCCCACTTGGCCAGAAAATCATTGGTGTGAAAATGGTGAACCTATCTGGGTTTGACATGCCTTCACCAGTTCCAGAATATCGCATGGCAGCGATGAGTGCTGCTGTACCTATGATGGCACAAACACCGATACTTACATCAAATCAAGACATAACAACAACGGTTGATGTCATTTTCTTAATTGGGGCACAGTAACTCCCATCTTTTTTATTTTTGATCTTTGCAATATGTAAATCTCATATACTATAATCACGTAATATCATGGGTTGGAAACTGCCATATGTGATGATTAACTGTGAGATGGGGTCAGAGAGTTCAGTCATAGACAAATTAAAGCCAATAGAGTGCGTCAAGGAAGTCACAGGCGTATTTGGTAACTATGACGTGCTAGTCAAGATTCAGTCTGCCAAAGTAGACGAGATCAAGCACACCATAACTACAAGAATTCGCAGTCTTGATAAAATCCGATGCACTACTACACTGATATGTTCTAACTGAACACGTGCACAGATTTTACAAAGACTGTTATCGCAAGATTTCTAAAACTTTGCAATTAAAAAGATCTTATAAGGTGCTGAGACATATCTAGGGTATAATGGAAATAATGGGTAGAGGAGTAAGACAGATAATTCAAGAGACTCCAAGCTATGTGCATATATTTACTAAATTTGCAGGATACAAGTTATTTCACAAACGCAGTCCAGTATATGGCTCTGCAGATATAATCAACGTGTGTAATCTACACTGTACTCATTGCTATTGGTGGCTCAATAGAAAAGAAAATGAAGAGCTAACCGTAGAGCAATGGAAAAAGGTAATTGATGAAAAATTCAAGAAAAACCATGTTTTCATAATTACGCTTGTTGGAGGGGAGCCTACTATGAGACCAGATGTAATTGAATTGTTCATAAAAGAATTTCCAAAGCGAATCTGCATTGTATCTAATGGAACGATTCCGTTGAAAAAATATGACAACCTGTATTTCTATTGGATATCAATAGATGGAACAAAAGAAATTCATGACAAGATTCGCGGCAACGGTGCCTGGGATAAAACACGACACAATGTTATTGATTATGTGGAAAAAAATGGCAAGCTAGCCTACAAGGACATGTGGATCACAATGACCATAAACTCTCTTAACTACAAGACGGTAAAGGACGTCATGGAAGAGTGGCACAACTATTCAAATAAAATTGGATTCCAGTTTCATACGCCATTTATGAAAAACGATCCACTGTGGCTTCCATTTGGAGAGGAAAGAACGCGTGTTGTAGATGATATCATTGCAATGAGAGAAAAATATCCTGATTATATCATCAATCCAGACAGCCAGCTTGAACTGATGAAAAAGAACTGGGGTGGAAAAGGTACTACTCCTGTAGACTGTCCTACGTGGGCCATACTATCGGTAGACCATATGGGAAGGGAAAAGAGCCTTGCTGTATAGGCAGTGCAGAAGACAAATCGATGAAACCCATTTGCGAAGACTGTGGTCTTGGATGCTACTCTGTACTAGTCGGATATGGCATGAAAGGGTAAATCAAATCTGCCTTGATTTGAACAATCTTGTTTTTGAAAGCAAGACCCCAAATCCAAACATAGTTGCAAGTACCGCAAATGCAGTTAATGGAAACTCGGGCACTGTGGACTGGTTAGTTGCTGTATCGGGGCTGTTCACTGTAGATGGGAATTCTGTAGCCGAGAAACTGCTTCCATTTAGGTTCTCAAATGCTATTGTGATTGACCCTGTAGTAGTTTGATGGAAACGCGACATTGATGTTATCCCCGTCGCTTGAATCAGTTGTTTTTCCTATCTGGTGATATATCACTCCGTTTTTTCCCTCAAGTACTGAGAAATCATAGGAAATTGGGCTCACTGTTTTATTTGCAGCATATGGATCTAGAACCTTAAAGTTGAACTGTGTAGTGTTACCCTCTAGAATTTTTTCTGGATTCCAACTTAGTGCTATCTTGTACTGTGCATTCCTTGTGAACTGGACAACTGGAAAAATATTTTCATCACTTGGTTTGATTGCAAAATTCATCTCTTGGCCAGGATCTTTTTGTTCTGAAAAAAGATTCTCAACATCTGGCTTGTATAAAATTAGGTGCACTATCCTGTATGCGTCCATGGAATAATCATCTATTGATATCAACTTGTCAGGTATCTTGATGTTGTTCACATAGGCGTCATATTTTGTTACCACAAAATCTCCCAAAGTTCTTGGAATCCTTATTTCTTGGTGTACTACCGTAAGCTGGCTTATGTTTTGAGTAGACCAGTCAAATGGCATGGTGAAATTAACAAATTTTGTGACTGGATCATATGTGATATTGTGCAGACGATCATAATATGCTATGATCTGCATCTGCTGTGTTCCATAACCGGGGTCATTGATTGTAAGATTGTCATACTCTGGTATTGATATACCGGCAGTATACGACTTGCTCACTTGATTGTCATATGCACCCATAGTGATTACCTCAATTTTGAACCTGTACAATCCGCCTGTGTCAAAGACTGGACCTTTGACGTCATAGTTTCCGCTGTCTTGACCAAATACTCCTGAAAGGAGTCCGCCCTGTTCGTTAAATGTTGTATTGCCTGATTGTTGTGGGTAGAAACTCAAAACAAAATTCCCGCTGTCACTTTTGAATATGTGGACCAAAAACTGCATCTTGTCCCTTGAATGCAGAAATTGCAAGCGTGGCATCAGGTATTGGCTGCTGGGTTGACGCATCCATCAATACAAGATTTAGCTGAGTACCTGCGTGATTATTGTCAATTAAAAATGGGATGGAGCCAATGGACAAGGTAACATTTGTGTTTCCTATCAGGGAAGGGGGGAGAATCTCGCTGGCCAACCCGTCTCCCTGTGCTTTTGAAACAAGAAAAAGAGAAACAGCGATGACTAGAATAACTAGAAAATATACAGGTTTCATTACGTATCTACTCTTATCGTGGCTTCCTCTGGACTCTAAATAAACTCTGATCTTCATTCTTGGAATCTGTCTTTATCTTTGACACTGAAAATAATATTTTTGATATTTTTAAAGTGACGAAAAAGTATCAGCTAGATGATCTGCCGATCTTTCAATCAGGCCTGGATGATATTTATCAATAATTTTTTGCAATTTTTCCACGTCTTTAACATGATATCTTTTTTTGAAATCAACAAGTTTACTTTCAATGAGATTGTCTCTTGCTATTTGTGCAAGGTATAAGGAAACTGTAGCTGGCGATTTTTGTGTTTTCAAAACTAATTCGCTAAATGATAGAGTTTTGTGATGTAGCAAAGATGCAAGAATCTGTCTTGGTGTCTCCTGCCTCAGATTCTTTATCAATGATATGTCATCGTCTGCTATTCCAGGTGGATAGAACCTTGTCTGGCCAGGGCTTCTGTCAATCTTTACAGCCCCGTCTCTTTCTAGCTTGTCTGCATAATATCCCAGAACACCATTTTTCATTCCCGTCTCTCGCATTATCTCGCGGAATTTTATTCCTGGATTTTTCTCAATAACTGAAATTATCTGCGTAACTCTATCCATCTTCAATCTCTCCTAAACACACTTAGTGCAAACATTAGTAGAGTGAAAGAACATGACTAGATGGCCTATCTCGGCTGATGAAAAAGTCCAAAAATAATATTTTGATTCCCATGCTGCATCAATTAGGGAAAATACTTCTGCCAAGATAAAAGTGCCAAATGCGATAGTGGTGAAAAGAAGCCTACGGGTCTTGACCTTGTGATATGCCACTGCGGCAACTATTGTAAGAAATGAAGCAAAGCCTATTCCGCTAATGTGTAAAAGTATGTGGAAAAGCTCGAATTGCTGGAATATGTGTGGTAATATGACAGGAATTGATAACGCGGCAACAAGTGCAAATATTATGACACTAAGCAGTGTAGACTTGGTCTCGATCAGAGTTTGGGGTCTGAACACAATCAAAATAAGTCAAAATGAAATTTAAATCAAGTGGTACAACATACGAACTAGCAGTCTCTAATGGTGACTTTTTGCACCAGGATAAAAAATGCCTGATCTTACTGTTTTGATTTTTAAAAATAACTTGATGTACATTTGGAATCAGTTTTTATCTCAGTGACATTCTGTCTGTTTATGATAAGGGTGGGAAATAGTACTTGTCCTTATTCTCCACTTCATCAAGTGGAAATACTGCATTTACTGACTGCCCATCTATGGTGCCATTCACTATTACATTGTAAGAGCCAACCTTTGTTGGGATCACCGTAGCGTCATACTCGTCTGGAGTGTCATCACTTGGGGTAAACTGTAATGTCTTTTGCAATCCGCCATATGTTATCACTATAGTCATGTTGTCTAGCGCTGTTTCTTGTATTGGAGTGGTATTGTTGCCGCTTCCCTTGTCTACGAACACTTGTACAGTATTTGTGTCTCCAATAAGAGGTGGCTCATTTGCAAGCCCTATCTTTACTGTCACGTCTCCAAAGTTTTTTGTTACATGTGCGCTGGCAGGGTGCACTGCAAAAGGGATTACAATAAGAGCTACAAGTATCGGGATCAACATGATGCTAAAATTTTTCTTCATTTACAAATCGTCCTTCTTGTCATATAAAATATTTTGTGGTACAGACGACGAATAAATTTTGTTCTTGTACTAGTAGATTAAAATAACATGTAATCTCCATTATGATGTAATACTAGATGAAATACCCTCAGAATTTGAAAATAATTTTACTTGCATCAATATCCGTTTCATGCATACTGGCTATTTCGACCATTCCTGTGTCATACGAGCATGCCTTCATCTCAAGCAGCACCCCAAATGCGTATGAATCCGTATCTTCTGTTCCATCTGCAATAGACATTGTTTTCAGCGATCCGGTGGATATCAAGTATAGTAAGATCGTAGTTACCGGTCCAAATGGCAATCAAGTTCAAAATAATGACTTGCATTATACCAACTCGGATCATACTGGACTTGAAATCACACTTCAACCTGGACTCCCAAATGGAATCTATACCGTATCCACTAAGGTACTTGATGCAACAGACGGCCATGTTACTACGCCTGGAATTGTATTTGGAGTAAATGCCAAAGTATCACAAAATCTTGCACAATCGTCATCTGATATCTCACTGAGATCTCAATACCAGAGGCTATTGCTAGATTTCCTACACTTGTGGCACAGGTGATGGTTGTAGGTGCTGCATCGGCAACACTATGGCTCTGGAAACCAGTGTCGAGGATCTCGTGGCTAAATGCATCTACTGCAACGAGCAGGACGCTGATTGACAAGAGAATGATAAAATTGGCATTGATAGGTTCGATATTGCTTGTAGCGTCAGATTTTGGAATGGTAGTAGCTGAAGCATTTGCTATCGGCGGTGGTCTTGGAGATGCATTATCTACCAAGTTTGGCAATATGATGATTGTTCGTATAATTATTTCAGCAGGACTTCTTGCAGTCTCGGCTGCAGTGTATCTTGATACGAGAAAAGGCAAGCAAGTTACAAAATATTCCACATGGGTACTTTTTGGAATGGGCGTTGGTACATTGTTGACTACAAGTTTGGTTGGTCATGGTACAGCTACAGGATATGTATATGCCACATTGATTGACTTTATACATAATGTAGTGGCCTCATTATGGATTGGGGGTATCTTTTATCTCGCATTTGCAGTATCTCCCGTACTAAAACAACTGAGTAACAAAGAAGCATATCTCTCATTAATTTCTATCATAATTCCAAGGTTTTCAATACTTGTCGTGGCTTCGCTTGGAGTCGTAGCAATAACCGGACCATTCCTGCTGTATATACTTGAAAACAATCTGTCGCTTACGCTTGTGTCTACATATGGTAAGATCCTGATCATAAAACTATTGCTTGCTGCAGCCATGCTATCGATAGGAGCTTACACTCAACTAGTTATTCACAAAAAAGCATCAAATCTTTTAAGAACACTAGTGAAAACCAATGGAACATCAACGATCAGTCCAGTTGAATCGCTATCATTTAACATCACAAAGATTGAGGCTATTATTGGAATGGCACTACTTGCCTCGGTTGCAGTTCTTACTAATTCTGGAACCCCTGGGAATGAGTTTCCAATTCAGCAAGATGCGATACCAAATGTGTTTGCCATGGCTCCACTTGGCAATGTGGACAACAATGTATTCACAGATACAAAAACCGTTGATGGAAATAAGGTAATGATGACATTGAGCCCATTTGGCCTTGGAATTGATAATTTTACAGTAACATTTCTTGATCCATCTATGAAGCAACTGGATATGAAATCAGTAGAATTGGTACCTACGCAAACTGATAAAGGAATTTCATTGCAAAATGTAGAGATGCAGAAGATCAGTAACGGATCTTTTACTGCAAATGTTCCATTTAGTATTGGAGGCAATTGGGAGATAGGGGTAAACGGATTTCAATCCCAAGCAAATTCCATAGAGCTTGCAACTACTTACGATTTTTACTTGAAACCTGCACTAAACCAACTTTCATTTAATCTCACTGAATACCATATGCCGCAAAATGCCTCACTTCCACTGTATCCGGTATATGACAAAAACAGAGAGATTGTCTGGGTTGGCGATTCTGCCATAGGCAGCGGTAGAATATTTGGATTTGATCTCACTTCTCATAAATACACTGAACACAAGCTATCTGGCGTCAATATTGTAACATGGATGGTGCTTGATTCTGACGGCATGATATGGTATGTTGATCCAATCACAAAAATTCTAGGTCATTATAATCCTGACGACAACTCTGATAAGCAATACAAGATTCCAAACAGCGGAATCATATCGGGTATGACATTAGATAAAACATCACAAATATGGTTGATTGTTGCAAACGGTGATCAATTACTGAAATTTAATCCTCAAGCAGGATCGTTTACTACAATTTCATTACCTTCTGGCTCAGAGCCGCTTGGAATCACAACTGCCGCTGACTCTGGCAAAATATGGATTGCAGAGGGGGCAGTGGTAAGATTGCAGAAGTTGATCCTACTAATGGTAATGTCGTACAGCATGATCCGAACATAAATGCAACCCAATCCGATCTGACTTCAATATTGGAAGATCCGAGAAACGATCAAGTGTATGTAACAGAACATGAAGGTCATGGATTGCTTGTTCTGGACTCTTTGATTAGCATGTTCAAATCATATCCACTTGATCAAAATCCTTCCAATTTGCCTTATGGCATGACACTTGATGCTGACGGTCACCTGTGGATTGCACAGCATACCTATGACAAAGTTGCGGTAGTGGACCCAAGTACAGGTCAATATGTTCAAATTGATATTCCGTCAAAAAATTCATTCACACAGTGGCTTGTGGCTACAGGATAAAGGAGTAGTGGTTGCAGAACAAAGAGCACATGCGCTTGGTTTGATCACATCAAGTGTTAACAGTGCAGGATCTGCAAACAGCGCAGGTAATCTGGTTGCTCCAATCATTCCTGTCTCGCCTCTAAACTATGCGGGATTTGCCGCTCCATTGATTGCAGTATTCGTTGTTGCATCCTCGTTTTTCTACACCAAAACAGCAACAGATCTTACAAACAGCATACGGGATGTGAAAAGATACGGCTCTTACCATACTGGTTCGCATTCGCCTGTCGTACCACAAAATATTTTATATGACAAGAAGGACGATTTGTAAATGAAGAAAAATTTTAGCATCATGTTGATCCCGATACTTGTAGCTCTTATTGTAATCCCTTTTGCAGTGCACCCTGCCAGCGCACATGTAACAAAAAACTTTGGAGACGTGACAGTAAAGATAGGGCTTGCAAATGAGCCACCTCTTATTGGAGACACAAATACTGTACAAGTGTTCGTAGACAAGGGAAGCGGCAACAATACAACTCCAATACAAGAAACAGCGCTAGACAACATGACTATAGTGATAACATATGGCGGATTGCAAAAGACATTACAGTTTACCCCAAGTGATGACACTCCAGACGAGTATGACGCTACGGTGATCCCAACCAAAGGTTGGCTCTTACAATGTAATAGTGAATGGCACCATAGATGGACAGTCAGTAAATGCAGTATTTCCACTTGATGAAGTGGAGAATAAGGATGCATATTATCAACCACTTGGCTCTACACCATCATCAATACCCTCGTCTTCGGTAACAGTACCTTCAGGATCCGAACAAAATAATGTAAGCTCTCAAGTCATAAACCAATTATCTGCTGAGATCACCAAAGCAGCAAGTGACGCCAATATAGCTACACAGAGTTACGCAAACGTGGCAAAATCATTTGATGAGGTAAAAAACATTACAGACACATTGTTTATGATAAGCATCACGGGAATTGGAATTGGAGTTGCAGGAATCGTGATTGCAGTTGTAGCACTAACACGTAAAAATCAAACCTGATTCTCTTTGACGTATATACCAAAATATTTTAAAATGATATGCTGGTGCACCTGTTGATATGAAAAGGACCCTTGTTGTATCGTTAATGGTCATTATATTCAGCGGTACAATGGTTGTTCATCCTGCATTTGCTCATACCTTTGTTCAAAATTCCGACGCAAGTTTGATTGCACAAATTCAAGAGTTCAAGGTTGAATCAAAGTTGATGGCAGATAATATTTCAAATAATACGTTATCTCAATGGCACCTATCAAAAAGTCAAGAGTACTGGGGAAACAACGAGATTGGTGTTCTCTCTCAAACAAACTCTACTCTTGCTACTCAGTTATCGACATCAATAGATAACCTATATTCTATGGCAGGACAACAAAACGCAGATCCTACTATGGCAAACCAAAAGGCAGATGAGACAAGCCAACTTTTGGACCAAGCTGAATCCCAAGAAGTTAGCAGCTCATCACAAAATAACTCTACGGTACAGGCATTGGCAATAGTTAACGTGATAAATGAAGTCCTAAAGGATTATGGTACTGCAATAGGATCAACAATTGATCTTACCAACATGGATAACATGAATATGAATAGTTCGTCATCTGGAAATGGCATGTCTGGCATGAGGCGGCATGTCAAAAACGACAAGCACTCCAATTGTTAATGTAGCTGCATACCAAAGTGCTCAAGCACTAGCAGGGTACGGCTCAAAACATGTTTAGCAATTTACAATCTATTGCACCATCAAATACGTCGCCTTATCTTGACAAGGTTGGTACTGCACTCAATGAACTCAAACAGAAGATAGATGCGCGAGATACTGGCATGGATGTTATGATGGTAGTACATCTGCAAATTCATCCTAACCTGATATCTGCATTTGATATTTCTGCCGTACCAGAGTTTCCAATCCCAATACTGCTTGTGATGATATCATTTATTGGTGTGATCGCCATGTCAAGAATATTTCAAAGAAAGTAAATTTGGGCCGGGCACAAAAAGAAACACATGTCACACAACCAATATTTTCGCCAAATTCATTTGATAAAACATGTACCTGATTCGCAGTCTTGGATTTTCAATCTTGGTACAACTATCAAATGTACCATGTACCTTATTATCTAATTTGACCAAATATTTTCAGATATAGGCTTATGACACCAAAAAGAATCTCAATGCTTACAGTAGTTTATGCTCTTGTCACTATCTTATTGTTCAACTTGACATCATCTCATAATTATGCAAGTGCTGATACTGGACAGCAGATACCTCAATGGTTCAGAGACAATGCAAGCATTTGGCTTTCAGGTAACATAAATGACCAGCAATTCATGCAGGAAATCCATAATCTTATTACAAGTCTTTCATCCAAGGAAACTGTATCAGTAAACCAAACTACCACTGCATCTCCTAGCGTAATTTCACAGTCTAAAAATTGTAATGACAACAATTACCCCCTTGTGGACTGGCATGGGTGTGATCATTCGGGCGAATATTTGAGTCACGCCCATCTTGATAGCTCAAATCTTCAAGGAACAAATCTTTCACATGCTAATCTTTTCAAAGCAGATCTGGTTGAGGCAAACCTAAACGGTGCCAATCTCAATAACGCAGAGATGGCAAACACTGATTTTTCAAGTGCCAATCTTTCAGGTGCTAGCATGGTATCAACTGATGCGCAGTTTTCTGACTTTAACTTTGTAACAATGAATAATGCAAATCTGACTGGAACCATACTTCACGACAGTACTATGAGATGGGCAACCTTTCATGGAATAATACTAAAAAATGCTAACCTGGACCGTGTCTTGTTTATGAACTCGGACCTCTCAGGGGCTGACTTTAGGGGAGCAAGTCTCCAAGATACTGGCTTTGCTTATGCGAATCTAACTAATGCCAATTTCGACGGTGTAGATTTGAGCAGTGCAGATTTGGGCAGCGCCATTCTTACCGGTGCCAATCTTCATTGTAAAAATAATCCTGTTTGTAATTGATTCTCACTGTTGAAAACTAAAATCTAATCTAAAATTGTTGGAATCTATTTGGGAATTGTGTCAAAAATGTATTGATCTACAGTTTCTGTCTGTTTCACAATTAATCTGGAATCATCAAAATTTAAAAACATACATCCATATCACTTGCTGAGATGGGGAAAATCTAATTTGGTAGACATGTGGCCGTTTATCGCTGTATCACTTCCAACAATGATTTTGCTTGGCATGCGTCATGCTCTTGACGTTGATCATATTACGGCTATTGATAACCTGGTTCGACTACATAATGCAATCAAGAGATCGAGATGGGTAGGTGCAGGATTCAGTGCAGGCCATATGATATCCGTATTGGCAGAAATGGTTTTCATAATCTATGTCATTGGCAGCATGACTAGTACTGGTAATCTGGCCTTTTGGGGCGGAGTGATAGGGGCTATCGCCTTGGGTGTAATAGGAACAATTAACATCTACTCCATGAAGAAATGGGGGAAAAGCGGCTCTGCGATACTTGCAAGCAAAATTCTCAGCAAAACAGGAATGCTAGGTCCTGTCGGGTCTGCACTTGTAACTGGTCTGGTATTTGGCCTTGGATTTGATACTGCAACGCAAATTTCAGCCATTTCGTTATCTGCGGTGGCATCAGCTACTACAGGTGTCCAATCCGCATTGATATTGGCAGGATTCTTTGCTCTGGGCATGATTCCAATTGATACTTTTGACAGTGTAATACTTCGTTCTGCATTTTCAAGGATATTCAATACTCGTGGATTTAGATACATGTCATACGCTTTGAGTGGTGCAGCAATGATAGTTGCATTCGTTGCTTCGTATGAAATATTGACAAAATCCTCTGTCATGCCAGAATTTACAGGCCCTGTCTTGGCTGTTGCAATAGTATCAACATCATTTGGATATGCTTTTGCAACTAGAAACAAGAATTAGATCTATTAGTGATGATAACATATTTGGCCAATCCATTGGTGTATGCAGTACCTGTGACTAGGTTTATTGGATATTAGTCACTTTATCAATGTCGTATCAAATCAAAGTTATGTGCATTTTTGTACCTGTCAAAAGGAGAATTGATAATTTTTGAGATGTAAAGGAATATGCAATAGGTTTGCAGCAAAAAGACCATCTGACGGATTCAGATTCGTGGCAGGACAGAGACCGTGCTCTGTGTGCGGTGTCTTCATTGATGTAAATTCATATCCTCTGTATCGCTGTCCGTGTTGCAATAATAAATTAAGACTAAGCTCAAGAAATGCAAGGTCAAGAAAAAATAGACTAAACATACTGTACAAATCTTTGACCAATATGGTGACAAGACAGGAAGAGATAGCGCGATAATGTCGCCTATCCTTAAATAAGTAGCAAGCTCATTATGGGATAGAAAAAATGGAAAACAAAGAAATCAAGACTGAGATCGAGGAAAAAAAGGAGGAAAAAGAAATAACACTAGATGACAAGATAGTGCAACTCATAATTGATGACTCGTACTGGAATATCGCTTGATGACTTTCAAGCAAATGACAAGAAAGTTTTGTCGATATTAAACCAAGATAATGATTTAGCTGATAATCAGTACACTTTCAATGGCTTGGCAAGAAAACTGGGAATGCACCAGCAAAGTCTATCAAGATCTCTGCATAGATTGGAAAATTCCGGTCTTGTAGAGAAAAGCGAGGCTGGTTATAGGCCAAGTAAGAACCTAAGATCAATTCTAGTCAAGAGGTCTAGGTTGGATCTTGAGAACTTGTCTAGGAAAATATCAAAACAACACATTCAATTTGTCCAGGTACTTCAGCTGTACATTCCAAGCACTGTTGAGGTTGAAGAAATTGTAAACAAGCTTGTCGGAAAATGGTTTGGTAATTTGAGATGGATGGGATTGATAGATGGAGACGGAGGATATGTGCTACAATGGGCCAACGGTGACAAGTTCCAAGTCAATCTCAAGATTGTATCAAGATACGCAGTAGTAGAGAGCAATGCCATAGGAGACAAAAGCAAGGCAGAAGCCATGGTAAGTGCATATCACATATTTGAGCAAATAACCAAAGTATTCCAGAAGACAAAACCTAGCGGAAGGAATAGTTTGGATTCTTTCAATCAATATAACTGAAAATACGACTCTGTGAATACCGTATATCTAAAAAAATAAAAAAGTTAGTTTCCCTTCTCAAAGGGAATCTTGTGGAACGTATTTTCGCCTGCAAGAACAATGCCTGTCTCAACAATTGGTTTCTCACCGAGCGCTTTCTCTATTGCCTTCTTTGATAGATCTATGGCCTGCTGCTGGGTCAAATCCGCACTGTACTCCTTTGTCACTACATCCAGCGCCATGTCAGCTGCCTGACCTATGGCAAAACCAGAGCCTCTAAAGAAAGTACCACTTGGGTCAACTTGGTACATCTGTACTCCAGTCTCGTCTGCGCCAGCCAGTATGATTGAAGCAGCCTGTGGTCTTACAGCATACGTTGTATAGTTGTGTAGGTAAGTGCTGAGATGTTTTGCCAGAGAATCTGTATCTATCGGGCTCTCATACGTCAATTTGTGTTTCTGAGCTTCTAGTCTTAGGGTGTCAATTAGCTGCAAGATGTCTCCAATGTATCCTGAACCCGTGGCACCTACGTGATAATCAATTGAGAATATTTTCTCAGATGGCTCTATCAATGGGTGCGTTGGTTTTATCTGGCTTGAAAGTATGGCAAACTTTGGAGTCCTGATTCCAATAGTTGTTGACCCGCGACTTACTGCTTCAAGCGCGCTGTCCACCAGAACAAGTCTGCCCTGAGGCCCATAGAATGGAAACCTTCCAGAGTTTGGACTAGATTCTGACATTTATGCAGCAACCTCCCTTGTTATCATTGGTATTGCCAACACATCTATTCCGTTGCCAGAGCCTGGGTCTCGCTCCATTGCAGCGGCAACAGCTCGCGTGGCAATCTCCTTTGCTTGCTCATTTTTGATCTCCTTGTTGTACAAGCTTTCAAGCACTCCGTATGCAATGGGAGAACCAGAGCCTGATGAGGCAAAGTCTTCTGCTGTTATGGCACCACTCATGTCAGCTGCATATACGTGCGCGCCATGTTGGTCTACTCCTGCCACAAGCAACTCTACATAATATGGCTGATAATTTCTCAAGCCAGAATATGCTAGATTTGCAATCAATCTGGTAGACTCTTTTACAGTTAGAGGAAATCCTCTTCGAAGTTCCATCAATCTTCTCTCGGCCTTTGCTACCTTGATTATGTATTCTGCGTCAGAGAGCTGACCTGCGATTGCCACTGCTAACGTCTCATCTATTTTTGCAATCTTTTGGACTATCTTTGATCCGATGAAGAATCCTTTGCTTGCTCTTTTGTCTGAGCCCAAGACTACTCCATCTCTTGTCTTGATTCCTACGATTGTTGTCATGACATCTATACGGCAGTAGGGAATTAATTGACTGGTAATCTCCTGAACCTAGTCACAAAAATATGGATGATATCAGACTGCCAAAGGAGCCCCGCATTTTGAGCATTTTACCTCAAACATTTTGAGGTACACTTCACCCTTGGTATCGACATCGACGCATTGTTTGCCGCCTTCTTTACAAACGTGGCAGAATTCTTTTCTCATGTGTATTATTCGTCAGCCAAAGTAATAAAGCTCACTGTGTAGAAATTGAAATTACAAATAGATTACTTTGCCTGTTGGATAGTCTTTTATTTCGTGATCACGTATTATATCACAGACAACAAACCAAAGAAAGAAACATTGGCGTGTATGTTCATAGCCAGTGAATCCCCTAGTTAGGGGACTAGATGTTTTACTCTGTTATCTTGGTTATGTGAAAAATTGTATGTGGGTTTGTAATGGGTCCATACTGAAATAGTATGGATTCCTAAATACTGTGATGCCAACTGCATACATTCTACTAAATAGCCAGCCAAATTCCGAAGTCGAGATAATATCGAAAATAAATGAAATCATGACTGGCCAGTCTGTCAAGTATGAGATTCAAGGAGTTTATGGGGTGTATGATATAATTGCCAAAATAGAGTGTGGAAATATGGAAGACGTAAGAAACATGCTTGGTAAAATAAGAAGAGTGAACAAGATCGTCTCCACCATTACAATGCTGGTCAACGAAGAGCAAGAAATCTAACTCTTGTATTTCTCCTAGATCATGATTTTTAAAAAAAGCAAATAAAAGACGCCTGCTAATGGAATGGTTATGCGTGACATCAATGAAATAATGCCAAAAATTGAAAATATGCGATGGGGTGCACTAATGAATACTCCGCCCACTAATGAGAAAGTACATGAGATGAATACCATGTTTCCTCATGATGGTAGGTGGCATACCGTGTTTGAAGAAGAAAAGCAGGTCTTCGTTGATGGCGTTCGTATCTGGAAAAAAGACCCGAAATCATGGACATAAATTTGAAAACCTCATGATCTGTAACTGCATTCCTGAATCTGCATGTTACAAATATTAGTTAAATTAGATTCCAGACTTGATTATCTTGCCAAGATTTTTTGTACTTTTTTTCAATTTTTAATAATGAAATTTCAAAATCTACTGCGATCGTATATGTATTAATCACAGTCATACATAGGATTAAATCTCCTTTTTGGTATCGTTCATGTTGAAATTGACACAAAGCTTCAAGCAGATGGATTCATGCATGCAGATCTTAGGTCTAGATAGATCTGTTCGCTTTGTAGGGAGAATAAAAGACAGAAAATTGATATCCTTTGCTAGAAGCCCAGATGCTGCGCCTCTGCTTGATGAAGAACTGAGCAGTATGGCTCATTATCAAGCGTCAGTCAAAGCCTCATGGGAGGACATGTTCAATGAAGCACTTGGCAAGACCAACTGGATGATAACATCCAAGGAAAAAGTGAAATTGATTACTCTCTTCTTAGACGATGGTCTACTCATCCTGTCCACCGAGCCCAACTCAAACCACGATCATGATAATTCAGAAGATAAAAAGTCTTAACATGAAACTGTGACTGCATGTCTGGAGTTTTTGTATCTGAATTGTACCTGATAACGACAAAAATTGTGACAAAAAATATGTCAGACAAAAAGCTAGTATTCTGACAAATCAGCTAAGATTATGAAAATTAAGCTCTAATTGTGAGGGACTTCTATATGCCATTTTGTGTAATGTTATGCAGAAGGTTTACCCAAACGATCTTTTTTTGCATTGGAACAGTGTCTCTTAGTCAGTCGTTTGGCAGGCAAGCGGCCTTCGCATTGGAGGGGATTCCTACCAAAGGCTCCTCTCCAAGATTTTTTTGACTAGCTTGCAACCCATCCCCTCTTGCCTGGTATGCTGTAGCCGACAGGTAGTTGCACCCTGGGGCAAAAACGCCTCTGCCTTTTCATAGGTGCTCTAACTGCTGTTACAGATTTCTTTTTATTTCAGAGTCTTAAAACCATAGTCAAACAGCGATTTGCTGGAACGTGGTATATCATGAATATGAAATTGATACTCAGAGGAAAAACAGTAGAAGACGAGTCCACCGTTAATGCCATCTTCAAGATTCTTGGCGATAAATATTCTAGAAAAATACTGGAATCGCTGACTGATTCGCCAAAGTCTGCACTTGACATAAGCAAAGAATGCAAGATCTCGTTAGCATTGGCGTACAAAAAGATCAAAAATCTAAAGAAATGTGATCTCATTCAAGTCTATACTTCTGTAATAGTAGATGGAAGAAAATATGCAGTTTACAAGAGCAAGGCGCATCCAATAATGGTGCTTTTAAATCACAAATTTCCTTCGCAGACCATTGTCTTTGATTCTGACAACCTTGTTAATTGTCTGGGATGCGAATCTTTGAACTGTGGTGTGTACTATGATGAGAGATACAATGGTGTAAGAAGCATATGTTATTCATGCGGCGCCAACTGGCCTGAATCCTGATACTGCATTACATCCACTGTTTTTTCTTGCCGTAATCGCTGAGTATTTTGTAAATTCTGTTAAATGAATCCTGAGAGATCATATCCTGTTCTGTAGCTCTTTGCACAATGGATTCCATCTTGATCTGTTTTTGACGAACAATTTTCATTATCTCCTCAAACATTCCTTTTAGAACTTCAGATTCATCATCCTGTTTCATAATATGCTTCTCAACGATAATGTCATTGTCACAAGATTAAATGTTGTGAATCGGGAAAATTGCGTTTGTTGTATTTTTCTATATTGTCTCTGTTTGTGTAGGTTTATTGAAATATCATGATGCTGTATAGATATTATGCCAACTGCATATGTTATGATCGCATGTGACTACGGACAAGAAGAACAAGTACTCGAAGAACTAAAGGCAATAGACAGAGTAATTGAAGCGCGAGGCACTGAAGGCCATTATGACATAGTGGCGGAAATAGAATCTAAGACAATTGATGAAATCAACACTACCGTCTCTGAAAAAATCCGGCGCATTGACGGAGTTCGCTCTACATTGATACTTCTTGCACAGTGTTAATACTCTGTATTTTTCAAGTACTTTTTAAAACACGGCTCTAATTGCTAAACTATGAGCGCAAATACTATCAAAAAGGCAAAGGCTTTAGCTAAAGACGGCGTAGTTAAAGTGGAAGATGATCTCTATCAGGTCAAGTCCTCAAGTGATCCTGCGAAATCCTATTTTGTAACATCCGAGACTTGTGAGTGTGAGGGATTCAAGAATTTTTACAAATTTCATCATGGTAAAGGCCTGAAAGCAAACTGTTCGCATCTTGAAGCAATTAGGATTTTCAAAAAAACATACGAAAAGCCAAAGTCTGCCAAAGGAAAATGATATTATAATAACAGCACAAAAGATTACAAGTACAAGTCAAGATGCGTTTTGTATCTCGTCTCGAATCAGTGGAAAATATGATTCGATTAGTTCTCCAATTGATAAAATTTCATCCGTTTTGGCTTCCCTGTTATGTATCATCTTGAAGGCAGTAAGACTGCTGCCAAGTATCTGACCTACGATACAGCCGTAAAGAAAATCAAATTCACTGCTAAACTTCCAGTCATTTTTGAACTTTGGATATTCTTTTTTCAATGTTGGAATTCCAATTATTATGCCATGAATTGTTTCTTCTAAATATTTTTTAAATTCAGGACTCAATGGCATGAAATCACAGTTTGAATTATTTGGTATTAAATGAATTCATTGACATCATGATCAATGTCATGCTCTTCGAAATTAAGATCCTTTGTAGACTATGAGATATTCATTAGGATTCTCTCTTTCTTTTTTTGCATTGAGCGCATCTTGATATTTATCATAGTGTTTTATCAGGTAGAGTCTCCTACCAAATGATTCAAAGTAATCAATACCACACAGGTTAAATCCAGAGTCTGGAGTAAGTGCCTTTTTTTCTTCGTCTGTAACGTCTGCACTCAATTTAATTGCATGATACACTTGGTGTCTCTAAAAACCTTAGGTCTACAATCAGCTATTGTTTAAAATAATATCTTGAAGCTCTTCTGGTTTTTCTACAATGTAATCAGGATTTGCCTTTTGAAGTGCAGTCCTTGTGTTGTATCCCCATGAAACTCCAATGACTCTGACGCCTGCTTTTTTTGCAGCCTCGATATCTCTTATCTCGTCTCCGACGTAAATTGGATCTTTGTGAGGAATTGTTTTCTCCTTCATTAATTTCTTGAGTAATCTGCTCTTGCCATACATTGCCCTTCCAGTATATACAAAATCAAACAACTGTAAATCATTATTTTTTAAAAACTCCATGACGTTTTCTCTTGAATTAGTAGTAAGTATGCCAAGCACACATCCATTTTCTCTTAGATTCACAAGTGCATCTCTAATCCCCACTGCGGCCTGCAGATGGACTATCTCTTTGTTCATCTCAAATCTTATTTTTCTTACAACTATAGGCAGCTTAAAGATTGAAATCCCCAAGTGCTTTAGCACCTCGCTGGGCTTTTTTTCTCTAAGTTTTGGAAGATCGCTTAGAGGTATCTTACGATATCCATAACTGCTCGGCAAATTTGTTGGCTATTTTTATCACTACTGACATGGTATCTGCTATGGTACCGTCAAAATCAAAGACTATCGTAGGCATTAGAATCTCGCACTAAAAATCCCTTAAAGACTGTTGTGAATTCAGACCCTCGATTCATTGGTTTGTTAAATTGGCTCATTTTACGAACACATGCTCTTCCACATGTGGAAATCAGCTAGATCGTGAATGAATAGTATGAGAGAAAATTAACACAATTGACATTGCAAGTATTATTTTTCTATCTTGGGGCAAAGCTAATTGTTGACTGAGAACAAACATGTCTTCTACTAAAAGAATAATATCATGAGGTTTTATAGTACGAAAAGATGAGAAACTCATCTCTTCTAAACGAGGCCTATGAATTGTGTGAAGAAGGCGAGTATACGCTTGCCCTAGAATATTATGATCTTGTCTTATACAAGGAACCTCATAATGTGACTGCCCTGATAAACAAGGGTGTCACACTTCAGAACATAGGTAAAGTCAAACAATCAATCAAGTGTTACAACGCAGCCATTGAGGTAGACATCAATAATGTGGATGCGCTTGTAAACAAGGGCTCTGCACTTCATACTCTAGGAAAGCATCATGATGCAATTGACTGCTATGACCGGGTTCTTAAGATCCAACCGCGATACGCCATGGCAATAGCATACAAGGGACTGTCACTTGGGGAGCTTGGCATGCTAAAGGATGCCATAAAGTGTTTCAACTCTGCTCTAAAAATTGATAAAAAATACGACATTGCCCTGAACAACAAGGCTCTTGCTTTGGAATTACTAAAGAAAAACTCCAAGTTAAAACCAAAACTACACAAAACCAACTGATGTCAATATCGGAAAGGATTCTCTAAGACTAGTTCTGTTCTGCATAGTCTACAAATTTGCTAATTCCGTTCTGAAGGGCATAGTTGAGCGAACTGTCAGGAACAAAACTTAGCATCCACGAAAGAAATCCCGACGTCTTCAAATCCAAACTAATGTTTGCCACAGTTCCCATTCCTGGTGCGCCATCAAAACCCCATGTTTTGTCAAGCTCAGTTGTCATTGTAGTACCTTTGAGATCTCCTGATACTACCTGTACAGTGTATGTGCCGTTTGGCAATTGCTGGTATATTGCTTGGGTATCAAAGAAAACTCCATTTACACCTGCGTTCATGTCTACCAAGTTTGTTTTGTTGTCTAGTACCTTGACCGATTTCACATTATCGGGGAAGATTTGTGGATAATTTTGCACATTCGATATGGTTGCAAGTAACGATTGCTCATTTACGTTTGCTACTGTTTGAACGTCAATTACGCGGTCAGCATACGATAATGGCATGCTTGGAACTATTATGACAAATGCTATCCAACTGAAGATAAAATTTTTCGATCTATAGAATAGTCTAAGTTGTGGCATATCCTGCTTCATCTGCCTGTATTGTGGCACTTGCATGCGTGATATTGTGCATGTTGATATATCGTAAAGCGATTATTGTGACCATTACAGCAGTGAAGTGACTTGGGTTTTTTTGTTCTGCCATGACTTATGTTTCGCTTTATGATATATAATCTATTTGTATACAAATGATTTGTATACAACCTAATATAACATAAAACATGCGAAAATTAGACCTAAAAGACAGCATTGGAACGTTGATCTTCCTTACATCAAAATCAATGGAAAGTGCTGCAGAATGTGAGATCAAAAACAAATTAAGGCTGACATCTAGTCAGTGGAAGATTATTTTAGCACTAAACTCGTTTGACGGGCTTAGCCAAAGAGAACTTGCTGATAGGATCTATGTTGACAGCAGTACTCTTGTGCCTGTAATAGATAAAATGGAAGAAAACGGACTGCTTGAACGAAAGCTGGACCCAAAAGACAGGAGGCACAACAGACTGTATCTTACAAAAAAATCTGAATCTGTTGTTGATTCTATTGTGGAAATTATCCTTCAATTGAGAAAGACACTGTACAAGGGACTGTCAAAGGGAGATCTGGAATCGATGCGCCCCAAGTTGAAGAAGATCATTGAAAACGCAGACAAATTCACCAGCAAGCCCAAATCTGAATCGTCATGAGATATAATTATGCCGATGTTGTTGTAAATTCTGTGATGAAATATCTTGCAATATCATTGCTTTTGCTGCCCATCTCACTTTGTTATGCGCAATCTGCCACTCCGGGAGCAGTTTTATCTTTCTATATCAACGACGAAAATTTGGTCACAGATCATAGAGGGGTCATGACTTTATCGACAGCAGGTTTGGTTGATTTTACTATTGACGGAACTCCAATATCTGGCCCTTCTAGCATGGATAGAGACTGGTATTGATACTGGGCAATTCTACCTCCAACTCACTTTACCATCTTCTGTCAATGGGCGACCGCTACAAAACGGCGATGTGGTCCTTATGACATATCACCAGCCTACAGATAACAATGGAAATCCCCAAACAATAACACAATCTGTGGTTCTAAGCTCTATTCCATCATCCATACAATCAAGTCCTAGCAGGTCAGCCTTCTGAACAAAGTGTAAACATTGGACGATATTTCACACTTCAGATTTATGCGCCAAATTATAATTTGGATTCCCAAGTTCCAGATGACATACCATTAAACTTGATTCAAGTCCACATGGGAGGGGTGAGCACCACACTTGCAGATTCTGCATTTCATACAAGCACTGGCACTCTAAGGGAAACTGGACCAAACACCGACACTTTTGCGGCTACCTTTAAGATACCTCGCCAAATTGACGGCTTTCCAGTTGAGCTTGGCTCTACTTTGGAATTTACATTTGGAGATAACTCCCAACAAATTCCGTCCGAGTCTAGCATATTTGTAACGATTGGAACTGCAAACTATCAAAACACTGCACCCGTGATGGCACCAAGTGTTTCTGTACCTCGCAGCATAACGGTACAAACTACAAATACATATGGAACCAGTGTGAATTTTCTAAACTCTACTGTGCTACAAGGGCTAGTGGGTCCTGTTTGTTATCCGTCATCGGGTTCTCTCTTTCCTATTGGTACAACAACAGTTACTTGTTCTGCAATAAGCCCTGAAGGCAACTCTGTTCTAAAATCATTTCCTGTAACTGTGAACAAGAAAGCACGTCTATACCTTATTGGGTAAAAAATCTGGCAGGCTTTTGGTGTAATGGTACCATACAAGACAGTGACTTTGGGGCAGCAATTCAATTTCTTGATTCAAATAAAATGATTACCATGCCTCCATCACAGGACCAAACTTCATCAATTGATAAATCAGGTATTTGCTCGTGGTCTGAAGGAAAAATTACCGATAACGAAGTTGCGGCATTATTTTATCCGTTCATTCCGATAGGATTTAATTCTGCAGTCATGAGTATCTGTCTATGAAGGCTACTTTTGGGGCTGGATGCTTTTGGTGTGTTGAACATGAATTCCGAAAGATAAAAGGTGTAACATCAACAGCTGTAGGATACATGGGTGGCAACCTAAGTAATCCAACATATGAGGATGTCTGTTCGGACCAAACCGGACATGCAGAAGTAGTTCAGGTTGAGTTTGACCCTTCTGTTGTATCGTATGACCAGATTCTCAATGCTTTTTGGCATTGTCATGATCCTACGTCACTGAACAGACAAGGTCCTGATGTGGGTACTCAGTATAGGTCGGCCATCTTCTATCATGACCAAGATCAAGAAAAAACCGCAAAGCAATCAAAAGAACAACTCCAAAACTTGGAAAAACCTGGGAAAAAAATTGTAACTGAGATATTACCTGCACCAGAATTCTACAAGGCAGAAGAATATCATCAGCAATACTATGCAAAATGCGGAATTCTGTAATTGTAAAGTTATTTCCTAAATTCACTTTCTAGTGATTGGCCTCAAGTTTGAAGCCAGATCCATTTTATATCTCAAGTACTATTCGTTCTATACTTGAATTGGAAGCGACTTGGGAGGCTGCTCCTGTTTTTTGGATTGATTGGTATGGGTGCGTTTATCTTTCTTAACATGGATCTTGCGCATCGCAGAAGAGATCTTTATTTTCTCTTTGCGTTATCGCTAATCTTTTTCATATCTGGCTTGGGTTGGTCTTTTTAGATATTCTAGGTTCTGGACAATGCTTGAGTGAATCTTAATTTGCTAGCACTTGGTCTATCTGCTTGGATCTTATGGTGAATTTAGTAATTTATAGATAAAAATAACATTATATCAACAATAAACAAAATAATTAAAATTTAATCTGAGATTTTTTAAATAAATTCTTAAATATTATGAAATTCATCATATGGTATGTTCACAAAGCCACAAAAAATGGCTTGACATAGCGTGGCCCTGCAGGAACTAACATGCGAACCAAGCGCAAAGGCGCTGTTCAAAGGGAGGTAATCTCCAAGTGTCCTGCATTTATGGGTCACGCCTTTTGATTAATATCTTGAGCTTGGCCGTGTTCGTTTGGCAAAGATCATTATTGCTATGACTATGCCGCCAGCTCCGCCAACTCCTACAATAACTAGGACTACAAAAATTGATGCATACAGGCTAAGCGTGGTTATGTTGAATTCGTATACTCCTACATTTCCGGTACTAGGATCCAAGATCTCGGCTCTGAATACGTGATTTCCTGGCTCTTGGAATGTGTAATCAATGTCTGATGATCCTGGATAATCATCTGGAGGAAATTCTTTCATCAAGTTGTCGTTATAGTATACCTTCAAACCCATCCTGATTTTATCGACTTGGTTACCATTTTGGTCTAGCACAAGAAAGTGAATCTTTGTGTCACCTCCTACGTTGGGGACTGAAGGTGTTGTAGATACCTGGACTTCATAGTTGCCAACTTTTGCAGCGTCTGTGCTAAAAGATGGATGCATTATTTCATAAGTTACAAGACCTGCAAAGAAGCTGAAATAAACCACTAAAAGCAGGTATTTTTTTTGCATTGTGTGGATTAGGCAGTTTTGGTATATTATATTTGGTCGTGGTTCTAACTAGGCAGGAATCTTCGCGACACTAATAAAGAAACTAGGACCTAAATTTCAGAGAGAGCGTATTTGATATCTAAAAAGATGGGTGTAATTATAGGAATAGTACTGGTTGGTTTTGCGGCAGCTTGGTTTGTATCTCAAAAACCGACTGCATCTGAGCCTTCAGAATCTGTCTTGACTCCAACTCTGAGCCAAAATCCATACCTGCAAGAATACTCACTGCCTGATAATTCTGGACCTAATGGCCTAATTGTAGATAAAACAGGAACAGTATGGGTCACATCATCAAAGTCTGACATGCTTTACAGTTTTGATCAAAAATCGGGACAGCTAAAAAATTATGAGATACAGGACGGAAACTCCCAGTATTTTAATCCAGGACAGAACACCACTATGGTTTGGACTATAGTTCAAGATAAAGATGGAATCATGATGGTTTTCTCCGCTTGGAACAAAATCACTATGGCGTTTTGATCCTACAAACGATACTTTTCACTCCATTTCATCAGATGCAGGTTCTGCATTTCAGATGAAGGCAGATGCAAACACTGGGAATGTGTGGTTTACAACACTTAGCGGTGATTCTTTATGTGTTGTACAAAAAAGTGCCGACACCCAAACTGGCTACAAGGTATCTGCATTTTATCTTGGCAATGGCACTGCTCCTGCCGGGCTGTATCTAAAAGACAACTCAGTATGGGTCGCAGAAATAACCACTCAAAAGATTATTGAATTTAACATAGACCGTGAAAACGGAGTTGTAACTGGAATCACAAAAGTAAAGGAAATTCCAATAAATAACCAGACCCAATTTTCATCTCCTACAGATCTTCTCGTAACTGATGACTCTATCTGGCTGACAGAGCATGGTACAAGTTTTCTTACTGAATACCAATTTGGAAATGATCAGGTTATGCGATATCCAACTTCACAAAATGTGTATCATGCAACGACACTTCCATTTTGGATACGGGGAATAAATGACGGTAAAGATCTGTGGTTCAATGAGCATGAGGGAAACAAGGTTGCGTACTTTGATACTGTAAACAAAACCATGATAGAGTACGATATCCCCTCTAGACCTGCAGATGGGTATCTGACATATCCTCTCAACATCGCCACTGATCCTGCTGACAACATGATACTGTGGTTTTCAGAATGGAACACTAACAAAATCGCAAGAATTGATGGTCACGTGCAACTGCCTTTTTCCATATCTTCTGACACAAGCAAAGTTGTTCTCAGTTCTGACGCATCACAAGAGACATCTGTGAATCTAAAAGTTGATGGACAGAGTCCTTACAGTGCAAATCGCGTATTTTTGAATGCATCAAGTTCAATGGCTTCAAATGCTGGTTTTGAAAATCTCGACGTAAAATTGTCACCTGACACTCTTGATCTTTCTTCTAGTCATGACGCACAATTACTCCTGCGAAATTATTCTGCTCCTCCAGGTAACTATACGCTAGGGGTTAGCGTATCTAATGGAATTGTAACAAAGACTATCTTTCTTGATCTTGTTGTTCCAAACAGCTAAAATTCTGTAGCAAAATTACTGTCATTATTTAAGGTCATCAGGCGCGATTTTATTTTTTATTGCATATTCCTTTATTTCAGACAATCTTAATTCGTCTATGATGAAATGTATGAAATCTTCCTTGTATTGAGGAAGCATTTTTTTATTTCCTGTTTTAGGATCCTCGTATTCCTCTACTACTGGTCCACTTCCTAGCAATTCATTGCATAATGTTTTCAGGTCAGACATACCAAATTTTTGCAATAAAGTGTATTTTGAGGGCAATTCATTTTCAAATATCTTGTCTTCTTTCTCTATCTCTTCTTTTATCCTGTTAATCTCTTCTAGATTTTTACTAGAGTTATCAGCTTTTTTGCGGTCAAATATTTTTCCAAAATTCATTTATTTTGAGAACTTTTTTACCGCAGAATATAATTCAATAAGATCATTCTAGTTGTATGGCGCACATTTTTGCATGTGTATCTGTGAGAAAAACACTCACACATATTTAACCAAAGTTTGGTATTATTGGCAAATTTAAATAAGATTTTGACGTATTGATATCATGTCTCAACTAATTGAGGCAGAATACGACGAGTTCCTAGAAGACATAAAGAACAGACTGCAAAAAATTGAACCTGAACTTGCCATGCAAGCGATGTATTATGAGAGAAAATTCACCGATATTGAACCTCATGCAGAGATTGTCGTTGAATATGCTCATGTAGTGGATTTGGACAAAAAGAGGTTTGGGCTTGAAAAATATGGATTCGAAATGGCAAAAGAAGATGATTGCAAGCTAAGAGTTGTCGGGCTGATGACCCTTAACACCATTTACGAAATATCAAAAGATACAGATGTCAAAAAGATCAGTGGAACGATCTCGTGCGCCTCATACTAGAGATTTGGGCTGTTGCAGTTTGATCCCTATTGTATCATATGGGCATTTTTTTCGATTTTTCCTGCGTAGAGGATGTAATTGGTATATATGGTACTAAATTTTACCCTTATAAGTGCCGCAAACAAAACCGATCGTAGATATCGTAAACGTTGTTGCCTCTGCTTCCGTCGATCAAAAAATCGACCTCGTTGAAATAACAAAAACATTTCCCGATGTAGAATATCATCCAGAGCAATTCCCAGGACTGGTCTTTAGATTAAAATCGCCAAAGACTGCAACACTAATTTTCAGCTCAGGTAAGATGGTCTGCACTGGTTCTAAATCTGAAGATGCAGCTATTAATGCAGTAAATACAGTGGTTCAGAAACTCCGAAAGGGAAAGATAAAAATCAAAAAGGATCCTGAGATAACAATTCAAAACATAGTTGCGTCTGTAAGCCTTGGTGGTAAAGTACACCTTGAAAGAGCAGCACGAAGTCTTCCAAGAAGTATGTATGAACCAGAGCAATTCCCCGGACTAATACACCGAATGCTTGATCCAAGATCTGTTGTTCTAATCTTTGCTTCTGGTAAGCTAGTCTGTACTGGTACAAAGAAAGAGACTGAAGTATATAGGGCAGTTCACAATCTGCACACTCTTCTAGAAGAGAAGAAACTGATGGAATACGAGTAGTTCCAAGAAATAGTTTCTATCTTGCTGTGTTTTTAATATCTGGACCATATATCAGGTCTTAATTTTTTTCCGTTTTTGACGCCTGCACCTTATTTACTGCATAGCTTCCGCCAAATGATATTGCTAGATTGATGGCAAGTGATATTACGGCAATGTAGATTGAGCCAAAACCTGTGTTGAAAAGTGATGCAGTTAGCGCTCCAAAATTATTTGCAGCTTCTAACATGTAAATCCCAGAACCTATGCCGACAAGCAGACCTATAATGAGAGGAGTTTTTCTCAACGACTTGACATACAATCCACAAATAACTGCAGGCAATATTTGAGCAATCAATATTCCTCCAAGCAATTGTAATGATATCGCATATGTTGCAGGTACTGCAAAAACAAAACCTAGAGCTATGAATTTGAAAACTGTTGACGAAATTTTGGTAATTCGAATCTCTGAACTATTTGAAATATTTGGTTTAAATTCTTTTATTATGTTTCTTGTAAGTAAATTTGCCTGAGCCATGGCCATGATGGCTGCAGGTACAAGACCTCCGACAAAAATTCCAAGCAATGCAATTCCTGAAAACCACCCTGGCATTGTATACATTATCAGAGATGGAACCACGAGTATGCCTCTGGAACTTTCTGGAAACCCTGAAAGGAAATTCATCGCATTGGGAACTGCAAATACTAGCACTCCCATTAGAGCAAGTATGGCAAGTCCTACTCCATAGAGGGGGAGCAGTGCAGTGCTTGTTCGAAGCTTTCGTGCACTCTCAGAACTTAGCACACCGTTTATTGCATGAGGGTACAGATAGAGTGCCAGTGCACTGCCAAGAATCAGTGTAGCATAAGCAGGCATCAATGCAGAAGGCAGTGTTACATAATTTGCTTTTACTTGACTGAAAGCATGTTGAAATCCTCCAACGCTGAGCGGAACTATTATGATTACTGCAAAAACTGTAATCCAGATTATAATGTCCTTGAATATTGCAGTAAGTGTAGTTCCTCGCAAACCGCTTGTATAAGTAAAAGCAGCCAAGACTATGAAGGAGATTAAAAGCGAGATCTCTTCTACCACCTGTGCATTGGCAGAGCCTGCAAGCATGACGGTCAGAACCGCCTGCATTCCTACTATCTGAAGCGCTATGTACGGTAGTTCAGCAACTATTCCAGTGATGGCTATCATTATTGCAAGCGTAGGGCTGCCAAATCTGTCTTTGACAAAATCAGAAGCCGTGATGTATCCTTTCTCTCTTGCCAGAGTCCATAGTCTTGGCATGGTTACAAGTGCTACTCCAAAAGTCAGCATGACATAGGGGATGGCAAAAAAATAGAGAGAACCTTTGGCAAATACTCCGGAGGGGATTGCAACAAAGCTGTATGCAGTATAAAGATCGGCACCTATGAGAAAGAAAACTAGTGTAGTGCCAAGCTTTCTTCCCGCAAGAGCCCACTCGTGTACGTGATTGAGATCTCCTTTTCTCCAGTATTTTCCGTAAAATCCTAAAACAATAAACAAAATGAAAAGAGAGACAAATGGAATGACAATGTCTGAGCTAGTCATTCATGATTCTCCCCTTTATGCGAGCAAAAACAATATAGAATCCCGTTGATGCAAACAGCCACAAAGTTTGGAACCAATAAAAAAATGGCTATCCCAAATAGTTCCGGTGCATCTCTGTTATAGATTGGAACTGTAAGATCAATAAATGATGGAATCAGAATAATTAATGCAAGTATTACATGTATTTTCTTGATATGCATATTCATGATGAATTTGATAGTAAAGATATAAGGATTGAGAACTGGTATTGGCGCAAAACTTGTTTTATCTCTCTACGATTTGGCTTTCTTGCCTAATGCCATCATGAACATGGTATTTTTGTTGCTTGCATGAGGTGAGAAAAATTCTGTCACCTCATCGTCATAAAATGTAAGTCCTGTAGCACCAATATGTAATGCGTATGATGCAAGATACATTCGTCCTCCCATGATGCTTGCATCTAATTGTGCAACTCTGTATCCGCGATTACCAAGGCGTTCTAGAATCTTCTGAAGGTTTACCATAAAAAATACTGTAATGGATGCATCATAAGGCAAACTTTGATCCAAGCCCAAGTGTCCTGATATGTTTCGAAAATCTCCTTTCTGTAAAATCTCTAGTTTGTCATGCTCCTTGTTGTAAAAATATGATCCCTGTTCTAGTCCGTCAACTGCATTTGCAATCAAGTAGACGTCGTTGATACTTTCTTTTTCAAAATCTGAAATAATTCTGCCTGTGGATCTTTTCAGTATGGTTGATAATTGTTCAAGTGAGATGGAATCTTGAGAAAATTTACGTGTAGAACCGCGTCTGAGAATGACAGTTTCCAGACTGTCTTTCAAAGAAACCCTTCCTGTACTTTCAATTGGTTTTACACTCTGTGGTTCATGAATGACTTGATTTCTCCAAGATGCCACTTCCTGCTTGTCTGTCAGAGACGATGACTCGTGAATCTCATTTATGGATGCAAGATCAACGTACTGCTCTGATGGTTCTGACTTGGAAACTTCAGACATGGAAGGTGAGGTTGGAATCTCTTGGTCAAAGTGACCAAGTGGCAATATTGCTACTGCTGCTTCTTTTCTTGTATCAAGACCAAGAAGTGAATTTATTTCAGAGTCGACAAAACCCAGTATCAATTTGCATGGGACTTTTTGTGCATTTGACATTGCAAGTGCGTTTGAAAGAATTGTTCCACAGTCCCAAAATGTATGTCGATATTCTCTTGCTTGGTACTTGACTGCATTTCTTGAAAATACATCAGTGAAGACCAACATGATGGGCGCAGTAGATGTAAAAGGCTCATTTG
Organism: Candidatus Nitrosotalea sp. TS; assembly: GCF_011319465.1. Classification (GTDB taxonomy): domain Archaea; phylum Thermoproteota; class Nitrososphaeria; order Nitrososphaerales; family Nitrosopumilaceae; genus Nitrosotalea. The sequence goes on along the minus strand of NZ_RCMB01000007.1, from coordinate 121,599 downwards.
CTACTGCATTTGCAAGAACTTTACGGTAATCTCCCTTTCTTAATACCGTCAATGAGGAATTCTGCGGATTGAAATGATAAACTCCTGCCTCAAGCCCAGAAATGTCAGAACATATGATGTAAATCTCTATGTGGTATAGTGCTCCAGTACACGATGCTGCCCGGAACTCTATCTCGCCAAGAGACTGAAATCTAAGGGTCTTTGTGATGCCGCCTGAGAAGAAGAGCATTCTTGAAAGCGCATGTTGATGTCAGGAATGATGTTTTCATGTTCGCTTTTAGTGCTAATTGATATGGCATCAAGGGCAGAAATTTCACTTGGCTGTTTGTCCAGCAAAAGTTTGATCCGTGTTGCATCTTTGTATATCTTGTACGGTATGGGTCTATTTGCAGGATGATACGTGTGGGCTCTGTTGAGAAGCATTCCGTTTGGATGTTTTGTTCCGTCGTGATATTGCCAAGCAGATTCTATCTCATAATTTTTCAAATAAAGACCTATGAAGATGACTCTAAAACCATCTTAAACATTTCTTCAAAAGGAAGATTATTACGTGTTGGAATAAGTGTACGATTTATGGAAGTCAGTGAGGAAATAATGTCAAAAATAATTCAATCTTCTAATCTGAAAGTATACTCTACACATTGATGAAAAAATCTTTGATCTTGAAAATGTTTTCATAGCTAAATCAAAAATTCCAGTGCGAAAACCGACCACAAGAGGAGGTGTGTACTTTACTGATACCACTGCTTACAAGATAAGAGCTGACACTGGTGACATGTCCATACTTTCTCTTTTACCCAAGATCATGCTTGGACCAAACACTGAATTTGCGCCTGTTAAAGTAAAGACCAGTTTGTTGTTTGGCGACGAAAAAAAAGAGGTTGCCCTTGTCTCACATGTGTCAAATACCGTCAACACAAAGACTAGAGTAGAACTAAATCTAATAGTAGATGAAATCAATCCGTAATTATTTCTTGAATCAAAACTATCTTATAATGCTGAACAAAGTCTTGTGTGTGGAAAAACTCATCCCAGCACTTTTGATTTTAGCTTTTTCTGTATCTATATCGAACGCTTTCGCAGATTCTGGTTCTACGGGATTTACAAATGTCATTGGTGTTAGTTCCCCAAGTGAAAACGCCACTTTGCCGCAATTGGTACTCTCAGGAAACAACGTATACGTTGGATGGGTGGACAATACTGCTGGTAAATTTGGGGTAATGTTTGCAAAAAGCAATGATGGGGGCTCTTCTTTTGAAAAGGAAGTCGACCTTGGAAATGTAAACTCTGGCGCTCCAGATAATATGAAAATTGTGGCCTCTCAAGGCCAAATATATGCAACTTGGCAGTCTTTTTTGGACAACAAATCCAGCATTGCGTTTGCAAAAAGCAATGATAATGGGACCACCTTTGCTCCTGCAGTTCAAATCAGCGACAATTCTAAAGATTCGGCTTTTCCACAAATTGCTGCATCTGATAACCATGTTTACGTTGTATGGTTAGAAAGAACGACAGGTGATATAACAAATGTAGTTTTTGCAAAAAGCGATGACGGTGGCACTACATTTGACACTCCAGTTCCAATCACTAGCCATCCTGGTGGCAACACTGGAATTCCAAAAATCTTCGCTTATGGGAGCCATGTTTATTTAATGTGGGAAGACAATGGCGCAAAAAATTTTGACGTATTTCTAACTAGTAGCAATGATTCTGGAAATACCTTCAACAGTATTCCAACTAACATTAGTAACAATACAGGAGATTCTGGAGCCCCTCAAATGATAGTCAATGGAAATGATGTCTATGCAGTATGGATGGATAACAGTCCTGGCAATTTTGATATTTTATTTGCAAAAAGCACTGACGGTGGATCTACATTTGCAAAACCAGTCAATGTGAGCGGAGATGTGCAAGATTCTGGATACCCGCAATTTGCTGTTGTAGGAAACAACGTTTACGTAACATGGACTAATGTCATTACAGAGAAAAACTATGACATTCTCCTTGCAAAAAGTAGTGACGGTGGACAAACATTTGGCACGCCCATAAATGTCAGCAACACTCCTGGTGCATCTGGCTGGCCACAAATATCTGCTGATACTAATAATGTATACGTAAGCTGGGTTGACAACACTCCTGGTCAACTATGACATTTACATAGCTAAAAGTGCAGACGATGGTAATAGTTTTGAATCTCCAGTGAATGTAAACGACGGTACCTATGGCTCGTGGTATGGCACCATGGCGTCATCTCCAAATACTGTGTATCTTGCATGGCAACAAGCTAACAATGGAAGTAACGGTATCATGTTCTCAAAAAGCACTACTTTTGTTCCAGAATTTGGTCCAGTGGCGTCACTAGTTCTAATAATTTCAGTAATGGTTATCGTAGTAATATCTCAGAGATCTGCACTGAAAACAAGAATTTAGCTTTATCTTCAACAGGTTCGGCATAGTTGGTCTTATAGTCTTAGGAAATACAGAACCAAAGTGAAAGACATCTAGATTTCCTTCGTTATTCATCTGTTCAGAATCGAGCATGCCTTCTTTTCCAATATGTGGAGATTTCATGATTAATCTATGTCTTGTCCTAGCCAAGCTCTTTCTCTGCTTTATCCCTGAGTGACATGTACCTGGAAAATTTCTTGTTCCATCTTGAGAAAAAACTGTATTCCTTTATTCCAATGAACAGGTATATTGATGATAACACAATGGAGACCGCTATGAAGACAATGATTATTGTACTAATGTCTAATACCTGATGCGGAAATGGGCCACCCGACACCATGAATCTAGGAGGACCTGCGGGTGAATAGAAGATCGTGTTAGGAGATCCCTTGCGTGTCGTAATAATCTGTCCCACTGTCATGTTAGGACCTTTTTGAATTACAACTTCATTTGGTGTGTTAGTTGTGTTTAATTTTTCCATGCCAATTTCTGTCATGTTTCCGTTAACAACTCTAATACTCATTACACCAGAGGTAGAGTTAACAAACGCATCATTTATCATCGCGGGTGTTCCGTTGAACATTCTAGTTCCTATGAACTGAACTTCTGGTCCTGGAACAAACTCTGGGCTCGACAGTAACAGTACTGCAATGACCAGAGAGATTGGTACCAAGACAAACGCTGAGATTATGAGCAGCATGGCAACATTTCTAAAGGTGTACATGTGTGAGACAAGCTCGTCTAACACCTTAAAGACACTCTCGCGCTCACTCTCTTTTGGGGGTGATGGAGAAGAATTATTTTCAGGCGCTGTCATGGTACAACACACTCCTCTTTGTTTATCTTAAAACATTTCTGTAACATAGTTACCGAGTTACTCCTTACTTTTTCTTGGAAACAATTCCTCGTATGGATCCAAGACTTCTTTTAGTACGTGAATTCCCTTGTCGGTGATGCTATACTTGACTATTTTTTTACTCCCCCATGGTTCTTCTACTTTATTGATGAATCCTTTCTTTTCAAGGTCTTCCAATATGTCCTTGTGAGCTACAATATTCAGGCCACATCTGGAGAGAAGTGATGTCTGTTTCAGTTCACCTGCTTCTGTTAATGCAAGCAAAATATCTTTTCTTATGTATATTCTATCTCTATACTCATGTGACAAATATTTTCCCCATCAAAAACATACGCTGCGCTATTTCGCACAATACTATTACAAATAGAAAACAGTCCTAATGTAAAGTGCATAGCGAGAAATCAAATTTCAACTAATTATGCTTCTCGGTAACTATGTTACCTAATATTATGAACTAACAAGGTTGAACAAAGTTTTATAGATTTACATTAGTTATTGCCGGTGCAAATGATGAACAAAATCATTTCAAACAAAAAGACATTGCTTGGAATTGTTCTAGGTATGGCAATCGTTGCTACCCTTGGGACAACGGTATCTGTCTACGCTGACACAACCCCATCTAACAGTACCGGAACCTTAGGCAAGACCATGGTTAACATACCTGCAATTCAAGGAAGCATCAACATAAACCAGCTTCTGATGCAGAGCGTCAAGACAAAGTTTGTCGATGCTGCAAACACTGCACAAACTGCAGTGACTGGAGGAACTGTGACAGGAGGACAACTTGGACCATATCAAGGGTACTATGTGTACAACTTTCAGGTACTTGACAGCTCAGGTAAGACCCATCTTGTCATAGTGGATGCAGGAAATGGCCAAGTTTTGTCAAACACTGAGGCACCTGATGGATTTTTTGGCATGCCCGGAAAAGTAATGATGTTCCATGGTATTGGAGGATCTATGGGCGACACATCATATCAGGTCATGAATCCAGCAGATGGACCAGTTGTCATAGGAACTGCATCAAGCAAGTAGAAGCAATTCCTTTCCTTTTTTTATTTTTAGTTTAGACATCTTACTGGTGAATCTCAATAAACTCGATGATACCACATTTGGTATTTTTCATGTTCAGGTCTACAAACGCAATTCTTCTTTCATCAAAGCCCTTTACAGGAGCTACAAGTACTGTTGCACCCTTGCTTGCCATAGAGTCTACCTCTTTTTGTATGTCGTCTACCTCAAAACATAGGTGATGTATTCCACCTCCCACCTGACGCAAACTCTGCAATGGAAGAATCTGGCGATGACGGCTCTATCAATTCTAGAAACGGCTCACCAATTTTTAAAAAACAGACATTTACCTTTCTGCTTCCGACTGGAGTCGGCAAGCTAATGCTTTGAAAACTCATGTATTTTTTGAGGTCGCCAAGTGAATCTTGTATGCTTGGCACGACAACTCCTATGTGATGCAGCTTCATGATCTCCCCAGACTAGGGTAATAAAATAAGATACCGGCCAAAGCACTAAATTCTGGAAATGCCTAATCTTATGTATGGTTCAGGAACAATATCGAAAAGGAAAAAAGTATTATTTCTGCGAGAAATGCGGATTTGGATATCAGGAATCTAACACTGCCCACGAATGTGAGGACTATTGCGGCAAAAATAACAAATGTTCAAGAGATATAACAAGCAATGCGTTGTTTCGATAGCAAAACGCCCTGTTTACTTTTATATTGATATTAAAATCAACAAGAGGCATGTTAGAGAAGCTAGTCAAAGACTCTAAAGCACTTGAGAAGGCCATTTCTGGAGAGGAACTCTCGTATGATGACGGACTTGAGCTAATGTCTTATGATAATCTCTACATGTTGGGCGCTGCAGCAGATCTGGTACGACAGAAACAGTCGGGAAATACTGTAACATTTGCTGCGTCTTATTATCTAAATTACACAAATGTTTGTGCCGCAAGTTGTCAGATGTGTGCATTTTATAGAAAAGGAAACGAAAGTGATGCTTACACACTAACTCCACAGGATATTGAAGCACGAGTAGGCAAGGCAAAAGAATTGGGTGCAACCGAGGTGCATATAGTTGGGGGATTTCACCCAGAGTTACCTTTAGAGTATTATGAAGAAATGTTCAGGACAATAAAAAAGAGCCATCCTGAAATGAACATTAAAGCTCTGACTGCTGCAGAGATATTCTTTTTATCGAAACTGACAAAAAATTCGGTAAAAGAAGTACTAACAAGGCTCAAGGCATCTGGTCTTGATACAATGCCAGGTGGAGGAGCAGAACTATTTCATCCGGAAATACGAAATAAGATAGTCAGGGGCAAGTGCTCAGGACAAGAATGGCTTGATACTATTGAACAGGCACATAATCTGGGCATCAAGAGCAATGCGACCATGCTTTTTGGCCATATTGAAAAGCCAGAACACATTGTAGATCACTTGGTAAAATTAAGAGAGGTGCAGAAAAGAACCAAGGGCTTTATCGCTCTGATTCCTCTCAAATTCAGCCTAGAAAATACAGAACTTGAAAAAGCAGGATTGGTAAAATCTGAAAGCCCCTCCACATATGATCTGAGAGTCATTGCAGTTTCAAGACTGATGCTTGCACAACAACTTGACAACATCTCTGTTTACTGGGTTGCACTGGGAAAGAAACTGGCTCAAGTAGCCCTGACATATGGCGGAAATGATCTGGTAGGCACTGCTTTCTCAGAAGAGATTTATCGTGCGGCTGGAAGGGGAACAAACTCTTCTATTTTGGAACTTGGAAACATGATAAAAGAAATTGGAAGAGATGCAGCACAGCGAGACACCTTTTTCAATATCTTAAAAACGTTCTAGATTTCAGCAGGCTTTTGTGTAACGGGTTTTCCAACGCCGCCTTTGTTTCTGCGTCTGAGTCCCACGCTGATCAAGGCTATGAAGAATCCTAGTCCTGCCACCATCTGAGAAATGTTTGACAGGCCAGTGTTTACTGCTTGAGCCTCATTGAAAGCGCTTGTCTCATCGGCAGTCATGTCGGGTGTGCTCATTGGCATTGTACTGTTAAGGTAGTACCATGATAATCCGCCAATCCCTAACATTGTAACACCTAAAAGAAATATTCGCTTGTCCACAATATCGTAATTGGCCTGTCTCTTAATTAACCATTAATTGTCAATTTTGGTTTTTATCTTATGCGAATCTTAGATCGAATTCTGAGATGAGTCCCTTTTCTATTCCAAACTGGAACAGACTTCGTGTGGCATGCTCTCCAAGTATTCCCATCTCTATAGTGATGTCATTTACATACATTCGAACAAATTTCTCAATGAGGTCTCTTGGCTGGCCTCTGCTATACTGCATTGCATAATCGAGCGCGTCTCCGATACGTGCCATTCCATAAACAATTGATTCTTTGAAGAATGCATCAAACTGTTTTATTGTATCTGGACCGAAATGATTGCTCATCACATTTACTCCAAGTGGAACTGGAAGACCGCCTGTGTGATTGCGCCACCACTCGCCTGCATCCATTATCTTGACAAGTTTGTTTTGCTCATACGTTATCTGGGTCTCGTGTATGACAAGCCCTGCATCCACATCGCCTCTTAAAACAGCGTCTGGTATGTCGCTAAATTTCATCTCAACGTAATCGAATTTGCCAATCATTAGCTGCAACAACAGAAATGCCGAAGTCATCTTTCCAGGAATTGCTATCTTGGAGCGACGCAATTGGTCAGGGGACAGATTTTGTTTTGAAATTACTATTGGACCGTAACCCTTGCCAAAACTCCCGCCGCTTCTCAATATGGTGTAATCTCTGATATATGCACAGGCATGTGCAGAAACTGCTGTGACATCAAGCTCATGGTTTAGGGCTCGTTTGTTTAACGTCTCTATATCTTCAACAACATGATTGACCTTAAAGTGAGGGGATGTAACCTTGCCTGTCAACATTGCATAAAACATGAAGGCGTCGTCAGAATCTGGCGTGTGACCGACTGTTATTTCCATAACTTAGGATTTTTACCTCTATTATAAATATCCAAGTTATGTCAACTGCTGTCACACTTGAAAAAAATCACAACGGGCTTAAGAATTCATCAGTAAACCGTATGAGAATTGGTGATGCCTGATCCTAAAACCCAAATCATTGGGAACTGATTTTGTTTTTCATGTTTGCTTTCAGAATTGATTGTATTGCATGCAACAAAAAAGAAAGTCGAAAAGGATTGATTCTTTATTGAAGAAAAAAGATTGCGAAACACCAGTTCTTCCATGATCCATTGATTTATTGTATAATTCTTGTAAACGTTTAATAGCGGCTAGAAAAGGATTTAGCTAAAACATGAAATTTAAGGCAACTGACCAGATTCTCAAAATTATTGGAGATAAGAAACTTATCAGAAATTTTGGTGTGATAGCTCACGTAGATCACGGCAAAACTACCATGAGTGACAGTCTTCTTGCATCCAGTGGTATCATCAGTCCATCTGTGGCAGGACAGGCACTTGCACTTGATTCGATGAAGTTAGAGCAAGACAGACAGATGACCATCGTTCAGGCAAATGTTACTTTACTCTATGAAAAAGATAACCAAGAATATGTCATTAACATGATTGATACTCCAGGTCACATTGACTTTACTGGACGTGTAACTAGAAGCCTTAGGGCAATAGATGGTGCAGTTGTGGTATCTGATTCCGTAGAGGGCATCATGACGCAGACAGAAACAGTAACTCGTCAAGCCCTGGAAGAGAGGGTAAGGCCAGTACTTTATATCAACAAGATTGACCGTCTCATAAAGGAATTAAGATTAACACCTGAGAAGATGCAGGAATGGCTGCTTGAGATTGTAACCAACTTTAACAGATTAATCGATATTTACGCAGAGCCTGAATACAAGGACAAGTGGAAAGTAAGTATTCAGGACGGCAGTGTCTCATTTGGTTCTGCAAAGGACAAGTGGGGATTTAATGCAGATGTAATGAAGAAAAAAGGAATTTCATTCAAAGATATCTTTGCGGCATATTCTGAAGGTGGAAGTGTCAAGGAACTTGCAGAAAAGGCACCGCTGTATGATGCAGTTCTTGGAATGGTAGTAAAACATCACCCGCCGCCAGATGTTGCACAAAAATACAGAATTCCAAAGATTTGGAAAGGCGACCTTGAATCAGATATTGGCAAGGCATTACTCAATTGTGATGATAACGGACCTGCCATAATGATGATTGTAAACATGACAGTTGATCCGGCCGCTGGTCCTGTCGCGATTGGAAGGTTATTTTCTGGAAGGATAAAAGATGGTGATAGAATTCATATCATTGATACAAAAAGAGAGGGAAGAATCCAGTCTGTCAACTTTTTCATGGGCAACCAGAGGGAAATGGTAGGTGAGCTTGCAGCAGGAAATATTCCGGCACTTTTGGGATTGGAGTATGCAAGAGCGGGTCAGACAATATCCACAATATCTGGTGTTAACACATTTGAGGGAATCCAGTATGTGTCAGAACCAGTTGTACAAATTGCAGTAGAGCCAAAGCATCCAAAAGACTTGCCAAGACTTGTCGAGGCATTAAACAGAATTACAATTGAAGACCCCAACTTGGTCGTAAAGATAAACGAAGAGAGTGGAGAGACAGTGATTGCCGGCATGGGTGTGCTCCACCTTGAGATTGCAACTGCATTGATTGCAGATGCCAAAGTGGATATTGTCACTTCACAACCCTTGATCAATTACAGGGAAACAATTCGTGGCTCTGCTGGACCCATCATGGCAAAATCACCTAACAGACACAACAAGATATTCATGAAAGTAGAACCACTCGACGAGAAAGTAGCTGAGATGATACGAAACGGTACACTAAACGAGTACAAGGACAAAAAGGAAGTACAAAAGATACTGAAGGAAGCCGGCTGGGATGGCGATGATGCAAAACGTGTAATGCGATTTGATACTAGAGGAAACGTTATGGTTGATGGTACCAAAGGTGTCCAGTTTGTCCAGGAATCAACTGATTCGATATTGTCAGGATTTGATGATACCATGAAGGAAGGGCCTCTTACAAGAGAACAGGTGAGGGGATGCAAGTTTACATTCCATCATTTCGTACCTCACGAGGACCCAGCACACAGGGGCTTGTCACAGCTAGGACCTGCATCAAGGCGCGCATGTATGGGTGCAATGTTGCTTGCCCAACCAGTACTGCTAGAACCAACACTTGGAATTGAGGTCAGGATTCCACAGGAACTCATTGGCAACGTCGCAGGTGTCATATCCGGAAAGAGAGGCAAGGTTCTGAACATGGAACAAAAAGGCGTTGTAAATATTATCACTGGAGAGATTCCAGCATCTGAAACATTTGACTTGTCTGAGGTAATGCGTGGACAGACTGCAGGAAAGGCAATGTGGAACACGCACTTTAAGGCATGGACGCCAGTTCCAAACTCTATCCTGTCAACTATAGTAGCTGATCTTAGAAAGAGAAAGGGCCTAAGTCCAGAACCTCCAACAGCAGATGAGTTTGTGGACAAAGAGTAAAAATAGTAAACCCACCGTTTAGGCGTGGAAATTGAAGCTACTAGATAATAACGGAAGTTATGATTTGTTGGAAATTGACTCAAAGTATTAAGTACTTTAATGAGGAATCTGCACTTAGTTGAGCGACTCGAACGATTATCGAATGTATCCGAGATTAAATGAAGAACCGCTAACATTATCTTGGAAAAATTATACAAAAAATTACGAGATCAAGGCGGATGGTCATTCTACGTTTTTTGTTGATTATGGTGAATTTGGAGAAGCCAATGGTCTTTTTACATCTTTAAAAAAATGGTTTGAAGAAAATCAATACGACATCACGACTGAATCAAACGACGCGTATGGAGAAATTTTGAATATTTCTTCAGTAAGTGAATCCGTAATCGTATTTCCACTCTCAAATTGTCTTGTTATTCGATTCACAAAGAGAACTTCTGAAGAAGGCATTCTAAATTACCTAAACGGTAGAAGTTTGGAATTTGAATCGTTTGCAATGATAGAACATATCGAAGAATCTTTTAAAATAAAACAAACTAAAATCTTGGCAAAATGTAGAACTGGCACAATAGATGGTAATATTGAACTATTACCTAAGACATTCATGTATTTTCGTAACGATCGAAAAGTCATTGCAAAGGCTTTGTTGGGTTATTATGCAGGAGAAATGAATGACTGTGCTCCTACAATTGAGATGTTCGAGGTAAATCCAAAATATAGAGGGCATGGAATTGGAAGCAAAATACACGCATCTGTTGAAAATTGGGTAAGAAACCATGATTTTTCAAGAATTAGAATCGAAGATACCCGAAGTACCGGCTTCTGGAGAAAGATGGGTTATGAAATAGACATCGATGAAGGTGTAAAATACTTTAATTAATAAATTCGTCGGAGAATCACACATGGTTTTTTCAATATCGCTAATTCGTGGCTATATTTTTAAAGTTGATCGTGTTTGTTAGATTTCATCCTTAGAAAAATGGTTTAAAGAAATAGGCACAGAGTCATTCATGATTTTAGAATCAATACTTTCAATCTTCCATAACTCAAGTCTTTTCCCATCTGCATTAAGATTGACTTCACAACTTCTTTGATCTTGCCAATTTCTGTTATCTGATTTTGAATTATCGATTGAATCTGTCGTAATTTTTTAGGTCAAATCCAATTCAAGCCTAAACATTCAGTCTTTTCAATATGGGATCTCTTGCTAGCCATACAATTAACGCTATCAACACACCCACAATCACGTCTTCAATTATGGGAAAGATTGATCTTTGTTTATCTGAAATGTTTGCAGGTGGCTGCATAATGACGACATGACCTGTCGGATTAGGATTTTGATATATGATAGTGTTGTAAGATGCAGAAGAATCTGTATCACCTATTTTCTCAAGGCTTATGGTGACAGGACCCGGATTATCAAATGCAAAGTATTTGTAGTCACCTGCCTGAGAGGTAGTTCCCGAGATTCTTGTCAGTTCCTTTCCATCCTGTGATATGACGAACTGGTAATCTACCATTGGGACAAGCTCACCAGTCTTGTAGTTATAAAATTGAAAAATGAAGATAATCTTTTGGTCAGTCAGTATTCTATGAGGTTCCCATGTCAAGTCTACCTCGTAACTTTTGTCAGCAGTGTAAGCTATCTTGGGAAACGTATTACTTTGCTGGTTTGTATTACCTGAATTTTCTTGTACCTGCCCATAGAACTGTCCGTTTGCTAAAGGTACTGAAAGGATGGCAAGAAATACAATGACAGGTAACCACTTCATATGTTATTTGATGGGGTCGAGCTTTCCTTTAAAGGGAGACATCTTTTATTTGCCTAAGATGCGCCTGCCTCAATTTTTTTGCTGAAACCAATGTCCATGCGTTAGGAACTTACTATTGCTAAAAACAAACATTTTTAGCTCGATTCATGTCTAGAATAACATGTGCGTATATTACACCAAAAAATCGTCTGAAATGGAGAGAATGCGAGAAAATTTAACGCAATATTTCTTCTACATGTTTAATCTATTATTTTCTTATTACTTCCCATTCATGCTTGCAATCTTCACATAAAAAATAATAATGCATACCGTCGCTCTTCTCGATTGGGTCCATATATTCGCCTATATTTTCAGAGGAACATTCCACGCATTGCACTTTGTCCATTTCTTTTATTCGATATCTCATGTTGGTTTAATATTTGTCATTGATTTTGATTCTAAAGGCTATGCGTCTGTTCTTATCGAAAGTAATGTGTATCTTCTCATGTGTTGTGAACTTGATGGAAAATCATCTGTAATTACTGATAAAATGAAAAAAATAATAGATTGTAAATCTATGGTTGGCCATAGCTGCCGCTCAAAGCTGCACCGCTATAGTCCGAACTAGTATTTGTTGAACCATAACTTGAAACGCTACATCCTGTCTGAAATGCATAGCAATTCGATGAGTTATTGGCAGTATGCGACGCGTCACTTATTCCGGTATATTGGCCTGCTGGTTCCCATCCTGATCCTGCAGACATCGCAATTCCTATTGCGATCACGCCTCCGGCAAAAGCGGCAATTATTATTGCGATCGTTTTTGTGGACATTGAATTGTATGAAACGGAATTCGATTTAAATATTTAGTTTCAACTAGTCACGTCTTTGCGTCAAACCGATGTCGTCCTTTTATAACAAACAACGAGTCTCACGCATGAAAGCCTAACGCTGTCTGATAATTTCTCTATTTCATATGGGAAGGGAATCTTTAAGATCAGTGCGAAAGTTATGATTGTATGCAACGTGGAACTATGATCATGATCGCAGGGATTTCTGTCATTATTATAAACTGGATATTTTCTGCAGTTTCACATGATGTGTCAGACTCGGTTAAGGGTATCATGGGATATGTGACTATCGGCGGCTGGTTAGTTTTTTTTGCAGGCTTTGGAATCAAGCACTTGGACAAAAAGAAATCATCATTGGATGATTCTACAAAGAGATCCTCATTAAATGACTCTAAAAGGAAAAAAAGATCATAAAATAGAATCTCTGGTATTATGAGATTGTAAGATTTGTTAAAAACAAAGCAATTCTTTCAAGCATTGATCTTTCTTCGAGGATTTCATTGACCAGTTCTTTCATTTTGGCCTCTAAGACCGTAAGCCTTCTTTGAGCAACATCAATACCGCGTTTTAGAATATCAATCTCGTCTCTGTCATGTTTTTCCATGTCATTTATGTTATCAATTGAGACTCGAACATCGGCAGGTAACCCGTTGCCTAAATTGTCTATTCTATTTGCAAGGCGTCTGTTGTCCTCTTCCAGTTTTGCTATCCTGTTGCTAGTTTCGTCTATCTTTGCCTTTGCCGTGTTCATCTCGGCATGAACCTCCTTCAACTCTTCTTCCATTCTGTTCAACGAGGGGGCAAGAAGCTTTTCAATTCCTGACACTTTTTGTCCCATGATTTCACTATATACTGTATCTAGTTAAATGATACGCATAGACATCATGTGTCGGAACATGCAACTATCATAAAACTTAGATTTGTTAAAGAACTAAATCAATGATTCCATGGTAACACTAGAAAAAGCAATAATTTCTGATGCAGAAGAGATACTCTTGCTTCAAAAATTAGCATACAAAAGTGAATCTGAACTTTACGATGATTTTACCATTCCGCCAATGACTCAGACTTTACAAAGTATACGAGATGAATTTGGCCTCCAGATATTTCTCAAAGCCATGGTTGATGAAAGAATAATAGGTTCTGTTAGGGCATTTGAACAGGGGGAGACCTGTCATATAGGAAGGCTCATGGTTCATCCTGATTATCAATGTCATGGTATTGGGAAAAAATTAATGAATGAAATAGAAAGTTTGTTTAAATCCTGTAAAAGATTTGAATTATTTACTGGAAGTAAAAGCGAGAAAAATCTACGTCTCTATCAAACCATTGGATATAAAATATTTAAAACTAAAAAAGTTACTGATAACAGTAACTCTAGTTTATTTGGAAAAAACTAACACAAATATGCAATAAACAAAATCTGATTCAAAATCGCACTACTCTTCTCACTGAATAATCCGATAAAATTCATGACAATGCTGTAATTTTCTTCGCAATGTGGCTGTATTCTTATGAATCCCTCAAGAAGCGCACTTGTAAGCCCGTCACCATTATTCTAGTTCTGTCATATCTGGCCAGTCTATGGATTTGTGCAAGTATGGCCATCCCTGTTATCCTCATTGTTCTAAAGTCCAGATGGCAGAAAAGCATCTGTGATTACACCTCGATGTCTCTAAAACTAATTGTTAGATCTTTTCTGAATAAAAAAATCGTTAACACGATATGGATTAAAATATTTTTTAGAATTTCTTTTATGGAAAAAATGGATTGACCATTTCAGGTCACTTTTATTTTATCTCTTAGATTTCTTTGCGGTTTTTGATTTTGCTTTTGATTTTGCTTTGGCTTTTGCCATGTTATTTGAGAACTTGCATAGCTAATAAGCATGTTGAATTGCAACATTGTTGACTTGTTGATTGATCAAAACATGATTTTTCAACATCAGAAACCAAAGTTATGACAAAACCCGAAAATCATCCATCACAAAATACGAGAGTTCTTATTGATATGTCATGCAATGCAGGTGACAAATTGTATGGTTTTACATAATTATAATGCTGGTAATTGCATGCGATGTGGAAAAGATTCCCTCGTAACAGACAGTTCTACTGGCGAAAAATTCTGTAGTGGATGCGGTTTTGTCATACAAGATCGCATAGTCGACTTGGGCTCTGAGACACGCGCATTTACAAAGGAAGAATATGATGACAGGGCAAGAACGGGATTGCCTACGTCACTTGCGGTGCATGACATGGGGCTTGCCACCATGATAGGTCATGGCAGAACAGATGCGATGGGAAAACCGCTCTCTTCCTCGATGAAGCATACTATGGATCGTCTCAGAACATGGGATAACAGAAGTAAGGCCAGCGAATCTGCTGACAAGAACCTAAGACAGGCTTTCAGCGAACTCAACAGGTTAAGGGACAAGCTTGCCCTCTCTGACGCAGTAATTGAAAAGACTGCATACATCTACAGAAAGGGTCTAGAAAGGGGGCTCACAAAGGGTAGGTCAATTTCTGGTCTTATTGCAGCGGCATTATACATGGCATGCCGTGAATCTAGTACTCCTAGGACACTAAACGAGATTGCACGTCAAATTAACATAAAACGAAAGGACATTTCACGTTCCTATCGGCTATTGCTAGAAGAGCTTGATATGACAATGCCAGTACTTGATCCGATAAAATGCATGTCGCGAATTGCAAGCCAATCTGGGCTGAGCGAGAAGGTAAAGCGAAAAGCACTTGAGATTTTAAAGGAAGCAAACGACATGGAACTTTCTGCAGGAAAGGACCCTATGGGGCTTGCAGCTGCTGCACTGTATCTGTCGTGTACAGTAAACGGAGACAATACTACACAAAAAGTAATTGCAATGGCTGCAGGCGTGACAGAAGTTACGATACGAAACAGGTACAAGGGATTAAAAGAATCATTGAACGTATTTGTTCAAGAACACTAGTCATTTTTTGCACTAGCCTGATTTTTCTTCATTCTGTCAAGAGCGGTCACAAATCCGCCTATGACAAGCACGATTATTCCCCACTGGCTGATTGTAGATAATTGGTTACTCCATGATAACATGTGATACTGTGCATCCATCATAGATGAATGAGCCTGATTGATTGTAGGTATGCTGTTTACTATCCATTGTGAAAGAAAACGACCAATAACTAACATTCCTGCTCCGGTTATCAGGATTCCATATCCTCGTTTCATGGTATCATCATACGCATATTGGTTCGTGTCTCAAGCAATATGATCATACAAAGCGAAAGTTGACCTGCAATTCAAGGTTTCCGTCAAGCCTGCTGTGATTTCCAGTTTATTTCATCAAGATTTGCCATTTTCGATCAAGCTACTTCTTAAGAGATAAAGGGTGTCATGCAATCTATGGCAAAATTTGCATGCGCCGATTATGGATTTGAATGCAGATATGAAGCTGAAGGAGAAGAAAAAGACGTGGTCCGAAAGTTCATGACGCATTCATCTGAGGAGCATGGAATAGAGTATTCATATGATACCCTCAAGCAGTTTCTACTCCGAAAGACTGACTCCAAAACATCGCTGACCAGATTGCAGATAGACGAGGAGGATACAAAAACAATCATATCAATACTGGATTTTGCCTCTACTTTCTTGCCGCTCTCTACAATAAGCGATGGACAAATAGATAATCAAGTAACACAAAGACTGATTGTCAAATTATCAGAATCCCTACCTTGTCCAATCACTGCGTAAAAATTATTCTATCTGGACTCTATTTCTTTGATTGCTGCATTTAGAACGTCGATTTGTTTTGAAGTTCGCTTTTTCTCAGATTCGATTTGACCCAAGTCTACTGTAAATGAGAGTATTTTCTTGCCAAGAAGTTTATGAATACTAGGTATGATCACAATGTTCATGAAAAGATCTCTGATAATACTTGCAGTCGTAATAGTGATTGCGTTATCTGCATTATTTGTCAGTGTATCCTATTTGGCAAAAAGCCTAGAGTTTGCTGGAGGTGGTATAGGGCAGGTCAATACATCAGGTTTGGATATTACTTTGGCTGTGTGTAACCCATCATTTGTACCTGTAACCGTTGAGAGCGTAGAATCTGACATGCGTGGTGCTTCAGGTGATTACGGCTCACTTGAGATTACTGGAAACACGGTTCAGCCACTTTCTGAGGGACAACTACAAGGAACACTAGGTTTTACCGACTCTAATACCATGAAGACATTTGTCAACTGGGTTTTGAGCAACGAGTCTAATGCAGATTTTAATTCGACACTTGTTATCAAAACAAAGGTCTTGGGCTTGATTCCATATTCGTATGAAAAAAATTATGATCTTCTGGCATTTTCAAATGTTATCTTTGGAAAAGGTCAGTGGGATTGCCAGTCAAAGCAAAGCTATGTGGCTGAAAACATCAGGCAGCAATTGGTACTTGTACAAGCGCGCATGTCTGCGGCGGGATTTCTTTATTCTGGAGATACCACAGGTGGAAATGATACGACAGAATCTGCAAATGGCATACGGACTTGACTGGGAAACAACTCGTTGACAGGTCCTTGAGACAAGTTAGTCAATCTATCGGTATGTTGTGTTTTCTGGCAAACTCTATTATTTCCACTTGATCAAAAAAACCTACTATGTATGGAATGAATCTTTTCTTTATTATTTCAGGATCTGATTCGCCAAGAATTACTCTGTCCCTGTAATCTATTTGGTTCATCTCTCTTTTATGCGTCTTGCAAAACTCGTGTAGCTGATTTAGGGTAAATTTGCTTAGAAGAGATTTATTGACTTCGTGCTTGTTCATGACAAAATCAAGGCTTGGTCATTTATCATGTTTATCAATGGGAATGTGTCTGATAATTTATTCCTCTTCATCTACTTTGCAATCACTAGAATGCAAAACAAACGATTTTCTATAAAGGCCGTGTCTTTTGCTGTATAGTACAAAGCCCATGAAATAATATACGTCATCAAGTGTTTTGGGCATTTCGCTAGTTTGCAAGGAAAAAATGAAATGATCTACTCTCTCATAGCGGTCTCATGCCGACCCGTCAATATGTGATTAATGTAGGCGTTCCTTGCCTGTGCGGGTAAGGATCGTTCAGATCCTGGTGGTGAGTCTGAGTTCCTGCATCACAAACAAGGAATGTTCGCCATGCTTTGGACTGTTTTTTTGCTTATTAGTGATGGGAAGAACTCATGAACAAAATTTTTATTCTATAAAATCGAAAAATTTTAGGAAAAATTAGATTATGGACGATAAAAAAGATGATTAGGTAAAAGATCTAAAACTCGATCTTTTCCTTTTCCGTCATCAAAAACTTTTTTGATTTTCTTGTTCCCTTGAGATCAAACCAGCTTATCTTCAAAGTCACTTTCTTTCCCTTTACTTCGTCAATTACTATCTTGTCGGCCATTTTGACAAGTTCACTTATTGTTTGATTTGTCATTCTAGTCTGCTGAAATATTTTTCAATTTATTTCTTGGGAATAATTTTTTGATAACTGTGAATTAAATAAAATTCAACAAAAATTGCTTTCTGACATCAAAATGATCATTTGGATTATTGATAAATGTGTCATAATGATAGAGTTTTTGCATTTATGTATGATAAAATTAATAATGTTATGCTGTGAAAGGCTAATTTGTAGAGGTTTTTGCAAATTAGAGTTGATGCGAGTTATTTAGGGTGATACAAGTTGAATGTTTCAAAATGCTATGAAGTTCTGGGTTTGGAGCCCGGCTCGTCACTAAAAGAGATAAAAAGCGCGTATAGAAAATTGGCCCTCAAGTATCATCCTGATAAAAATTCATCAGAAAAAGATGATCAACAGTTCAAACTAATATCTGATGCCTACCAAACCTTGAAAAATCACCACAAAACTGTGGTAACACCCAACAAAAAATTTGCTGACCTGTATCCTGAGGATGCTGTTTCATGGTACAACCAAGCTGAGGCGCTTTTTGCTAAACGCAAGTATGATGAGGCAGTCGTACTCTATGACAAGGCCGTCGGAAAATTGCCTAGGTATGCAAATGCATGGCTCAAGAAGGGTGACTGCTTTTCTAATCTGAAAAGATACGAGGAAGCGCTGGTCTGTTATGATAAGGTGCTGGAGATTGATTCAAAATCAACAAGTGTCGTGGAACCTAAAGGGTGTATGTCTTTCTGACCTGGGAAGATATGGTGAGGCACTAGAGTCATTTGGCAAGGCAATCAAGATCAATCCTGCACATGCGGCAATATGGAACCTAAATGGGGTGTGTCTCTACAATCTGGAAAGATACGATGAAGCACTAGAGTCATTTGATAAGGCAACAAGTTTTGATCCTAATTTTGCAAATGCTTGGTATAACAAGGGCAGTCTACTGCTCAAGATAGGAAAGAAAAAAGAAGGAGACAAGTGCATCAAGCAGGCAAAAAAACTGAGGCAATGAGATCTCTTATTATGGATAATTCTGTAATGATATTGATGACAAAAGGGATGAACTACAAGAAATTCCGAGCGTCACATGCCGAATATTATGTATCAAATGAAGGAAGGCTAAACAGAGCCGAAGTTATAAAAAAACTAGAGTCATTTATTGTGGAAAAACAAGGTGAAGGCCAGGATTTTTTGACAAGTACGAGATACGCGAAGAGAAATGAAACTAGCGCTTGGTTGAGAGCTTGTCGTGGATTTGAGCCAAGATTAATTCTGCCTTGTCCTTGTCTTCAAATGGCTCTTCTTTTTCGTCCATGATTGCATCAATTTCATAACTCTTGTCAACTAGCACATTTGCTACGTGATCATCCAGCGTACCATTGCCCATCAAATAGTATGCAAATACGGTATTTTTCTGACCTATTCTGTGTAATCTGTCTTCGGCCTGTCTGTGAATGGCAGGACTCCAGTCAAGCTCTGCAAATATCACGTATCTTGCCCTGCTCAGATTGATTCCAACGTTTCCAGCTCTGAGCCCTGCAATCATTAGCTTTGTTTCTCCATTTTGGAATCTGTCGATGTTGCCTTGTCGCTCTTTGTCTGTCTGGCCTCCTATGATGGAAGAAGGAGAGTATTCATGAAGACTCTTGTGTAGCAATCCATGAATTGCCTTGTGGTGACAAAATACTACGACACTCTCTTCTATTTCCATGATGTTTTTGACAAACTCTATGACATGAGGTACTTTTGCAGCTCCTGCTGCCTGTCTCTCACTCTGGATGGCTCTTTTGTATGATGAAAACTTGTCAAAGGCCGAAGTTGCAGTTTTTTGTTCTTCTTCTAGCCTCTTCCATATTTTGTCAAGTTCTGCATGGTAATAATTGATATCTGATTCTATGAGTTCTTTGTATCTTACTTTTTCTTTCAATTCTTTTAGTACATCTGATTTCTTGCGTCTTAGCATTACGTGCTTTCTTAACTCTTCGCCCAGGCTGGCGCGTTTATTTTCAAGTACTATTGCTTTTCCCTTCTCGTTTACGTAGCAGAAATACTCGCAAAACTCATCAAAACTTCCAAGCAGTCCTGGTCTTAGTATATCAACTATTGGCCAAATCTCAGATCCTCTGTTGTAGATTGGAGTGCCAGACAATCCAATTCTGTACTTTACCGACTCTAGTGCAGAAAGTTTCTTTACTGCAGAATATTTTTTGGTTGATTTTGAACGAAGATGCTGTACCTCATCGCATACAAGTGTCTTTATGTTCAATTTTGAAAGGTCGTCTAGTCTTTTGTATAGCAAATCATAATTTATGATGTAAATGTCATACTTTCCTATTTCCTGTGACTTGCCGGTTCGAATTAAAACTGATGTCGGATATTCACCTTCAACTATTCTTCCATTTCTGCTTCTTCTTTTGAGAAACTTTTGAATCTCTCTTTGCCAATTGCTCAGGGTAACAAGAGGAGCAACAATTAGAGCTGGAAATGTCTGTCTTTCTGTTGCAAGGTATGACAGAGTCTGAACGGTATTATGAGTAATTATGCCATTTGCAATATAGTTGTGTGTTTCAGGCACTGATAGGTCATACACATATCCACGAAATTGTTTCTTTTCTATAGATTTGATTGAACACCAATTAATCGATTCCAGTGCTATCTCACGTAATTGTTCAGCAAGTTTATGCTCGTGAAGTGTATCTAACTTGTCTGAAACAAAAAGGGCTAGCTGTTTGCTCATGCCTTGCGTATACTTGTATGGTGTGTACAGGTTGAGAGAACGTAGCGATATTCCAGTCTCAGCAATTCTCTGAACAATTTTCTGTGAGGGCACTCCTTCTATGTTCGTATTGTGTTTCTTTGCTGCTAGTTTTTCTAGTGCTATTTGTTTGTGCGTTGAGATGATCCTAAATTGATCATTGAATCTGTTTATTGAATTACCTCCAAATGTACAGACATAGTATTTCCTACGTTTTCTTGTGCCATTTGTGGCATATTTTCTTGCAGATCTGATACGAAGCCAGATGCCAAAGTGAAGAAGAATTTCACGTAATGCAAATGCAATCGATCTACTGGCAGTAGTTAATTCGCAATGTGTTTTGCTCACATGACCTTCTGCATCAAAAATTGCCTGTACAAATGCTTTCTGTGCTGGTAACGATGCTTCGATTATTGCCTTTGGGACAATTTTATCCTTTGATTTTTTACCCCATTTGTATCCCCATTTTGAAAATAACTCATAAAACTGAGTTGTAGCAATGACAAAAGTAGTATCCTCTTTTCTTGGCTTGGGTAGTTCTATTCCTTGGTATTTTCCTAACTGTTGTATTCTTGACAATATTTTTGAATCAGAATTATAGAATCTTCCACGTGGGTATCTGTTATTTTCAATATACTCGTATCCTTCTGCCATCTGCCACGCAATTAATTCTGCTATATCTGGTGTTAGCGAATTTTTTTCTACATGTAATGTTTTTGAAGGAATGGCTACTTTATCGTCCGTGTTTAATTTTCCAGCCATCTTCCAACCGTCTGGCGTAAGAAACATGTGGCGTCTAGTGCATTCTATTACTGAACCGTCAGAGAGAGTAATCTTTGTAATGTCTTCGTCAATCTTCTGCCTGAAAGCTCTGTTTACTTGTTTGATAACTATCTGTTTTCCGTCAAATGTTTGTATGCTGATGGGAGTTTTTAATTTACCCCATTCTTCATCCTCATCTCTTTCTGTTAATGTGGATTGTTCCCAAATGTCTTTTATTGTAACATGTCCATTTATTGTGCTGATAAGAGAATCTGCTTTCAAACATTTTCCCAATCCCATCTCGTCAGCTAAAAGAGCGTTGCCGGAAGATTTTAAAAGAAAGTCTAGCCCTTCTCTTTGAAAATTAAGTAGTGTACCCCTGAATTGTTCGCCAGGATTTGCCTTTCGTAATTTTTCTATTCTGGTCCACTTCTTTTTTGACACTTTCATGTGCCTTGTTTTTCTCTGCCAAATGTTTCTAGATTTTATCTCAAGTGGATAAGTTTCCATTATCCATTTAATTTTCTGAACATTGTGTTCTGTATCAGGTACTATGGCTTCCTCAGGACCATCGCCATACCAAGCTTGTGGAATAACACGGGCAACCATGCTAACAGCTCTAGAGCCGGTAAGCTTCCAAGTCCAGTTTTTTGAATATGTGTCCAAGACATACTCTAGGGTTCCAAATTCTTTCATGATAGGTAATTCTCCGAGAGTTGGTGAATTCGATTTATGAACCTTTGATTTTCTGTATAAAATAGAGATATTCTAGATTTATAGTTGATTTAGATCAATTTTAATGAAAATGATCTATTTTGGTATAATAACTGACAAAGAAGCCAAAGATTTGATAAAAATGTCTACCAGGAAAAACTGTTGATAATGTTATGTTGTATCTATTATGCTATTCTTTGGAGCCTGAGGTTTTTTCTGTGATCTTTATTTTTTCACTACCGCTATCATATCTTAACAGTAACGAATAGCGCCCCCATTCCACAATCCATGAAAATGTCTGTTCTGCATCAACATCTGGCATATTTTCTTTAATAAATTCAACAAGTTCATCTTTTGTTATTTCGCCACCATGATCGTTTTTAATAAAATCTGTAATGCCTTTGAATTCTCCCAAACTTGCTAATATCTTGTTGAGTATTTTCTTTCTTCCACTGGCATTCTTTGATAGTAGTATTTTTCCATCTTCAGTTAAAATCAGATCACCTGTATCTACCTGAAGCAGACGCAGAAGCTTTGCAGCGTCTACCGCAGGAAGTATGTCATCAAGCTCAAATCTGAGCTCTTCTGCAACTTTTGCCAGGTCTACTTTGCCCTTGAAGTCTTGTAAAATTTCTAAGAGTCCAATCATTCTCCCAACTTGAACGCGAGGAATGGTCAACCTAACTTCTCCATAAAACAAATTCCATTTTCGTTGCTGTCAAATAAATCTTCATTATACTATGAATCCTGTTATCTCATCTACAAGTTTGTATAGTTCCGGACTTCGCGGATCTCTTGGTCTAGGTAAGTCAATATGTATCTCCTTGGCTATGGTGCCAGGTCTGGATGTTAAAACAATGATTCTATCTGCCATGTACACAGCTTCTTCTACGTTATGTGTTACCATTACTACTGCTTCTGGGGGTAAGGACGGGTCTCCCCATAAGTGTAATACCTCTTCTCTTAGGTGTGTCGAAGTTAAAGGATCTAATGCTGAGAATGGCTCATCCATTAAAAGAATTTCAGGCTCTGAAACCATTGCTCTTGCAATTCCAACGCGTTGCTTCATTCCGCCTGAAAGTTCCCTTGGATATGCTTCCTCGTATCCATCAAGGCCTATTACTTTGATCACATCCAAGACTCGTTTTCTTTTTTCTTCTTTGGAAAATGGCTTTCCTTCCAGTCCAAGTTCAACATTTCCAATAACATCTAACCATGGAAATAATGCAAACGTCTGAAAAACCATTGACATTGCCTCACAAATTCCTCCAAGCTTCTTATCATGATAATATACCTCGCCATCCTCAGGTTTTGTAAGGCCTATCATTATTCTCAAGAGTGTCGATTTTCCGCATCCTGACGGTCCCACTATGCAGATAAACTCATGCTGTAATACGGCAAAATTGATATGCTCTAAAATAACATGTGGCCTCTGTGTCATGGGTCCATATGCCTTGGTAACATTACGAAATTCAACTAGTTTTGGCGTCTCAACTTGTGTTGTCAATTATATCATCAATCCTAACTTGTACTTTGTAAATGTTATTTTGTAAAGGCGTTTCCACACCACTCTATTCAATCCTACTACTACGGAAACCATTACAACAAT
Source organism: Candidatus Nitrosotalea sp. TS (assembly GCF_011319465.1). GTDB lineage: Archaea > Thermoproteota > Nitrososphaeria > Nitrososphaerales > Nitrosopumilaceae > Nitrosotalea. The sequence continues at coordinate 97,885 of NZ_RCMB01000007.1, read as the reverse complement.
AGTCAAAGTAAGCAAAGTGACACTACCAACATTGTAAGCTGCTTCATTCATCAATGCTCCGAGGCCTTGCACTGACAAGGTTTGTTTGTTAAATGTAATGTATTCTGATAAGACCAATGCATTCCATCCTCCACCCCATGCAGTTATACTTCCAGTAATAAATGCGGGAAAGATTGCAGGAAAAATAAATTTTCGGAGCTTTTGCAGTCCTGTAATGCGATATGTCTTTGCAGCCTCAAACATGTCTGATGGAATTGCCTTGACTCCACCTAGCAACATTAAAGAGCAGATACCATTGCATTCCCAGTCATTGTAAGAATAATTGATGTGAGTTGAAGGCCACCTGGCAAATGCATGGTTCCTAGTACTATGAGTGGAAAGAGTGCTGTTGCAGGAAGAGACGCAAGAACCTCCATTGTAAATATGGACATACCAAAGGATTTTGGCTTGCCAGCTAGCTTTAGAGCTAGAGGGATAATCCATGCTATGCTGATTAGGTAAGCTGCTAGTAGTCGAAGCAGGGAGGCTCCTAACGCTGCAGGGATCTGGCCTGCCATTGAAGCTATCTCAGGTTTTTTCAAGTCATTTGACATGCTAGATGGAAGCGAAACTAATCCTATTAGAAAAGCTTCACCTGTAATCACAAATATGCTCACGAGGATAACTATTACTGTAATCCATATCGGTTTGCGATGTCTTTGAACAAATTTCGGCTCTTCGGTAACATGTCTGACTGTTGTAATGATTGGTCTGAATCTATCTGCAGTAATTGCCTGAGTTAGTACTGCAGGTCTGACAGGCAATATGGCCAAGTGACTTCTCAACCATGTGATTCTCTGATCCTGGGTGCCTTTCTGAGGCTGGTCCTCGTCAGAAGACACTGATTCATACCTGAATCTATTTGCATAGTGTCTTAGAGGGCGCCACAATATTAAATCAACAATAAGAATTATCATGACAAGTACAATAAGTCCCATGATTGTTCCTTGATAATCTCCTGCGTACGTTGCTTCGGCTAGATAACTGCCAATGCCATGCATGTTAAACTGCTGCGATCCTATTGAGATCATTTCAGCAGCTACCAAGTAATACCATCCTGCAGACCATGACAAAATTCCATTATAGGTGAGCTTTGGTATGGCTATTGGAATGTACAATGTCTTGAATTTTTTCCACCCTTTTAATCCCAATGAACCGGATGCTTCTTCCAAGTCTGCAGGCAAGGATGATACTGATTCATACACTGCAAAGGCGAGATTCCAAGCTTGACTTGTAAAGATGAGAAATACTGCAGCCAACTCAACTCCAACCCAACTTTGATGGAATAGCGCAATAAAGAAGAATATGGCAGCAGGAAAGAATCCTAAAATTGGAACTGATTGTAATATGTCTAAGATGGGCATCAGTATTTTTTCAGCTTTTTTATTACGCGCTGCTGCAATGCCATATGTTATAGCAAACACATACGATATGATAAGGGCAATTGTCATTCTTAACAAAGAATATGAAGAATAGAGAAGCACATGTGAAAAATTACTCAGGGAAATATTTAGAAAAATTGTATCTAGTGCCATGTTCATGCTAGGGCGGAACGAATGTGTTTATACGCATTTTGATTCCTTTCCATGGTGGTACGGAAAACGGCATGATCTAAAAGCTTTGTGTAATGCTTCTAAAGGATTCTTTTAGGGCATAATTGTAGTATGTATTTTCATAGAATTGCATTCATTTACATAGAAAACCATATTTTTGACAAGAAAAACAGATTCAAGTTAAATCGTCGTCTCATTTCTGAAACCAAATGATAAAAATAGGAACTCTTTTGAGGTTACAATATGAAAGTGCTAGTTGACGCAATGTATGATGGAATAGATACAAAACTAAAGGAATTTGGCTATGATGCGCTCAGTGTGAAAAAACTGGTTGCAGAAGGCAAGAAACTCGCTAGTGACTATTCCATGATAAAATATGCTGAAGAAAATGGCATGATAATGGTTACCGAAGACACTGAAGTTGGCAAGGCATGCAAGGAAAACAACATTCCATGTGTTTTGCTTGATAATGAAACAATATTCAAAATAATACTGGAAGAGCTAAGCCACTTTAAGGATCGTTGACTGATGGTGCCGATTTTCTCTTCTTCCAAGTATGCATGATAATGGCAACTATTACAACTATTACTACAACCGCATCAAAATAATCTGAATACTTTCTAATGCTGTCCCATTCCTCGCCTAATTTTACGCCAATGTATGTTAATGTGGTGTTCCATATTATGGAGCCTATCAGGGTGAAAACTGCAAATTTCTTCAGATTCATCTTGGCAACCCCAGCCGGCAGGGAAACGTATGTTCTTATGGCTGGCAATAGTCTGCTGATAAAAGTTGATCTGTCGCCATATTTTTTAAAGTAAGACTCGGCAAGTTCAAGATGTGATTTTCTGAGCAAGACAAATTTTCCATATTTTAAGACAAAGCCCCTTCCAAGATATGACCCTACAAAATATGCAATTAGGGCTCCTACGAGATTTCCAATGGAGCCTGCAATGATAACAAGTATGACATTGAACTTTCCTGTTGAGACAAGATAGCCTGAAAACGGCATGATTACCTCACTTGGTATTGGGATTAGCGCACTTTCTGCAACCATGAGCAAGAAAATTCCCAGATATCCAGAATTTGATATGGTTTGAATAATGAAATTTGTCAAATTTCCAAGGATCTCTGCAGCGACCAACTTCTTCTATAGCCGTTTGAATAGTGAATTATACCTATCGCGAACTTACCACATGCCGCCAGTGGAAAACCCCTGCTCATCAAATTTCCTTTGTGGAGCATGCTTGTGGGCTTTTTTCATGTGTCTGTCTAAACGCACAGGGTCATTGAATTCAAGACCGCATTCTTTACATTTTGTTTCAGGGGTTTCTTTTTTTCCAAATAGGCCCATATGACAAGATAGTTAAAATGTGCTAATAATTCTTTTTCTCAAGTTTAAATGATATGTGATATGTTTTTCGATCTCAAGCGTGGCTTTCTTAAAGCATGTTGGTAAACACTAGGTTGTCTATGGATCTGGATTGTGATAAAATGGCACCTGCATAGAAATTACTCTATGCAGTGGTACCAGACGAACTGGTATTATGATGAGACTATACACCACTACAAAATAAGGCTTTGTTCGTTGTTATACGACACACTTTAAAAGAATGTAATCGATGGTCTTGTTTTCAGAAACCTCTTTCATTTTTAGTAATGATTTGAAGAGGATCTTCTCAACGTATGGCGAATATTGTTGTAATATCTTTGATCTTAGAACTTCTCTTTTTTTGATATAATAGTCAGTAAGCGGTTCGTATACCTTGAACCTATAAAATCTGTGGAAATTATAGAAAATCCCTCATCTGTAATTGTCTTTTTGATATTTTCAAGATCATAGTGCTCAGATGACCACGTAAAAGACAGTATGCCAAGCTTGAACACTTCAAGAGATTTTGCTGATTTTGCAAGTGTTGGTATGGCCAAAACCAAGATGCCTTTTTCCTTCAACACTCTCTTGCTCTCTGATATGAATTCTGAAAATGGCTTGAAATGTTGTGCGGATTCTAAAGCAATTATTCTATCCATGGACTTGTTTGCAAATGGTAACTTTGTGGCAGTAGAATTGACAAGGTCAATTTGTTCTGAATCAAAATGATGATTTGATGCAGAATCATTTCCCTTGATGACTTTTGAGGCAAAATTGAGTTGCTGTGGATTTACATTTAGGCAAGAAATTTTGATGTGAGGAAATTCTGATTTCCAGATGGTTGCAGGCTCAGAAAAACCGCTTCCTACATCTAACACGTCATTTGATGATTTTAATTCCGCCATTTCTGCAATAGTTTTACAAAGTGTGATCTGTGCTTGGTGAGGATCAGACGTATTCTCATTCCAATATCCAAAATTGAGCATGTTGCTTCCAGTAGAGATCTGCATCAGGGATGCTAATGTATCGTAAAGATTTATGACATCATTTTCATTTCTGCGAAATGTCCAAAGAAATACATCAACAGGATTGATGCTGACAAATTTTTGTTTGTTATCTGAGAGCAATTGACAAATTATGAATCTCATTTAGTTTAAAACTCTTCTATCAAATAAACATAAAATTCAACTTTTTATTTGGGTCGTACGCTCTGTGAACTATGGATGCCTGTGATTCAAGGACAAGAGCCTACAAAAATGGTAAAACATTTGATCAATGTCGAGTGATAGCAAAGTCTATCTCGTCTCAACTTGAAAAAAAGATAGAACAGGCAGGCGTGGTAACTTGGAAAGAAATTCTAGAAGTCGTTGATCACGATGAGCTGGTCTACAAACTTACTCTGAAATATTTGAGAGAAGATGGCTACAATATAGGTGACTGGAAAACACCTCAGGTCGTAAAATCTACTGCTTAGGTTCTACTGCACAGCTTCCGTTTTGTGCCTTTCTAATCTTTCTTGCCATGATATACGGAGTGGCAATTAGTACAGGAATTGACGCAGCGATGAATATGGTTTGCAGTTGTGCTTCATAGCTTGTCAAAAACAATGTAATCCCTGTTGCACTAGCTCCCAAACCAAAGAGCATTGTAAAGACAGTACCTGCACATGTTGGGCATCCTACAAAGAGTCCTGTCACTGCGCCAAACGTGCTAAACTTTCCTGCCCCTCTTGCAACTGCAAATGTGGTTGCCGAAAGGGCAAAATTCAATCCAACTAGGAAGGATACTGTAACAAGAAGAACTAGATTTAGTGGAACAATCTGTAATCCCACATGTTCTGTGAAAAACGCAAATATCATTGGCATGTATCCTGGCAAATCACAACAAGGTGAGAGCTCGATATGTGGTGGAGTTGGAAATCCATAATCCGTTGCATTGAGCTCTGGCTTGTAGAGAATTATTCCAGATGTTAGTCCAAAAAATATCCCGTATCCTATGGCACTTATGACAAAGATCTGTTTTGCCCTCTTGTTGTTTATGGCATTTGAAATTATTGAAGACGTTGATGAATCAGGAAGTTCTATCTTGGCTTTGAAAAACTTGTACAAGCCCCAACCTATTGCGCCAAATGAAGTGAATAAAATAACATATGTTGCAACTGCTAAATTCTGCAGCGCTGGCATGGCTGCTGGAGTTATGGTGATCTCGTCGTTTCTTGCATATGCAAGAAACGATACAGCTATTGCTAAAAATCCTACAGTGATCAGTACCTTATGTGAGCGGTGTACTGTGCTCTGTTTTTCCAACGAGTAAAAACGAAGCACGGTGACATTAAATTCTATCTGTTTTTTTCAAAGTATTTATCTGCGAATGACGCTCGATAGAGATTAGCCGTGAAGATAGACGAGCCACAAGATTCTGATTATGCAGAGACTAAGATCACTTACGTTGGTTTCATTGATCCATATGGAGTAGAAGGACTGGTCATACTACGAGCCGATGATGGTAAAGAATTTCACATAAGGGCATTTTCAGGCGAGGTTGCAAGACACATTACAAATTTTATTGAAGGTGAAAGAGGTGCAATACCTACCATATACAACATGATTGAGGAAATTGCCGAAGTAAACGAACTAGTTCTTGTCAGAATAAAGGTATACGAAAGTGGAAGCGTACTGCGCGCAAATCTCTACTTTACAGGAAAAAGTGATCTTGTCATGCGAAACTATCGGGCATCTGATGCAATTGCAATGGCATCATTTTACAATATACCTATACTTGTCAGAAAAAATCTTTTAAAAGAAAAAATGGAAGCCTAGGTTACTATCTCTTCGAGCTTTCCTTCTTGCTGGGCTTTTCTTATCTCCATTGCTATTCTTCTGCCCACGCCAAAAGTTGTTCCATACTTGTACTTTGTATATGGACTAGTAGTTGCAAGAATTGGATTGCCTGGAACTCTGAGTGATACATCGTATACTAGTATCTCCAAGTCTTTTGTAATCACGCTTTGAAGTGAAAATGGGCCTATGATGCCAGGCGGATACTCTTTTTTTACTGCAGCAACAAACTTGTCTCCTGCCTCTATTACCTTTTCTAGCAGAGATTCACGTATGCTGGCTGGTGTGTGGCCGACTTCTATGTTTTGCAATTCTATGTTTGTCTCAAGTTGTTGCTTTGCAGGCAATGAAACAAAGTCGTGGACATTTGTCTGCAGTCTCCTTTCAATTCCAAGAAAGTCCACTTCGTCTGATATTGGTGTATGGAAATAATTGAAATTAAAGTAGGTACCAACTATGAATTCTTCAATGCTTGCAACCTTTAGTGCGTCCCTTGATATCAACCCCTGTCTGATTTTCTTCTCAGTCTTGTCTTTGTAGTCTGAATAAGACGTTGCAATGAAGAAAGCCCTTTCTAGTTTGCGTGCCTTTTCTTGAACCTTTACTATTACAGGTCTGTCTATGTCTTTTGGGTCTTTGAATATTCTAGGCAGTCTAATCTTGGCCTTTTGCAGCAAATAGTATTGGTTTTTCTTGTACGCACGTTCTTCTGCTTGAAAGAGTGCGCGATTTCCAAACAAAGGTATCTTGAGCTTGTCTTCTACTGGATGATACCCAAGATATGCAGTAAGGGCTCTATGTGGAACTATTATGGTATCTGACGACCTAAGTTTTGATTGAATCTTGGGCAGAAGCATGTCTTTGAATTTGTTGACTATGACTATTTCATCTGCAATTCGCGAAAATCTTTTGTACGGAACTTCCCTGCCTTTTCTGGCACACCACCACTGTCCTAAATCCTTCATCTTTGGCACCGTCCATTATTTCAAGGGCAGAATGGCTACCAAGTGAGCCTATGGACAGATCCGAGTATTCTCTTACTATTTTTTGAATCTCTGATCTTTTGATCAATGGAATATCTCTTTTTGTATGGGTAAAAAAGCGTTCTTTACTTGAGTTCTTCTTTGTCTTTGAACTCTTTTAGTTCCTTGTCTGCTTCGATTCTTCCTTTCTCGTATTCACCTTTTGCTTTGCCAAATGTTCTAGCTAGCTCTGGGATCTTCTTTGCTCCGAAAATCAGTACTGCGATAACTACAACAATAATTATTACATTCTCATATGCCATGAGTGCTCTTAATGCGGTAGATCAAGATTTAAGTGTTGCAATCTGATTTGCGCGCCTCTCTGAGAGGAACATGCCTATGAGATATAGTCCTATCAGCGGCCCTGCAACAAACCACATTGTAACCCCGCTACCGTCTGGTGTTATGGCAGCTCCCAAAATCACCATTGCAATCACGGCCCACTTTATGTTGTGTCTCCAAAATTTCTCGCCGACCATTCCAGATGCGGTTACTGCATACATTATGAGCGGAAGCTGAAATGATATTCCAAATGCAAGTGCAAATTGCAATATGAATGTGATAAAGTCTACCACATTGAGAAAAGTGAGGAGACCTGCAGACTCGCCATACTTGTAGAGAAATGCTAGCGTGTATGGAGTTACAACCAAGTATGAAAACAAACAACCTGCTACAAAAAGCCCAATTGCGGGAAACGTGGCAGATTTTATCATCTGCGCTTCTTTTTTGCCAAGGGCCGGTATCAAAAATCCCATGAATTCTCTTATTATGACTGGCATGCTTATTGCAACGCCGAGCAAAACTGCGATATAGAACTGTGCAAAAAACGCCTGTCCTGGAGCAGTCTGAATTAATTGTACTGAAGGTGGAAGCAGGTTATGCTTCATGACAACAGTTGCTTGTGCTGCGATATTGTTGAAGGGACTAAAAGTTGGATAGTACAGATGAATTCCATTGTAGATAAATGGCGTTAAATGAAATCCCAAAATAAAGAATGTAACAATTCCTACCGCAATGATCATCTTGAAGACTCGCTTTCTTAGCTCCTCCAGATGCTCCATGATCGTCATTGGCCTATCCATCAGAGATCTTAGAGTTTGTCAAAACCCTATTTATCTACTTGCCAGGTATGGGGAGAATCTTGCTTGAAGGCAAGTTGCTTTGTTCCTGTTCAGGAACTGTAAAGTTCTCAAGTTCTACCGTTAGTTCTGTACTTCCCTCAAACGTGTCTCCTATCTGAACTGCAAGGTCTGCTATCTCGCTTGGCGCGTAGATTTCCTTTGAATTCTTCAAGAATATTCTGCTGCCTTTTTCTGCTGGCTCGCCGCCAAATTTTCCCTTGAGGAAGTTAGTTATTTTTTCTATCTCTTGCTGATCTATCTGATTGTGATAAAAGACGATACCGTGAATGGATGTGTAATCCCATGGCGTGCCGTTTCTGTAGCAGAAGACTCCAAAATGTGTGCCCTTGTCATCCTTGGTACATTTTATTTCCCAGATCAGGACTTTTTTTGGATCATACTGTGCCTTTCTGAGATCTTCTACTGTTAATTTCCAATATCGCAATCGGCTCATACAGTCATTGAAATAAATATGCGATTATAAAATTGTGTGCATGGAACTTATTCCTAAAGACCGCCTTGACCTATTATCTGAAATGGAAGAAAGATATGAGAAAAAGGACAAGAAATATTTTGTCAACCTGTTGGATAATGAAGACTTTGTAATTAGATGCAGAGCAGTTTGTATTCTGGTGGATATGGGTGGTGAAGATGTCGTTCCGTATATTGCAAGTGTGCTAAAGAAAGATTCCAACGAATTGGTAAGACACGAGGCGGCATTTTCTCTAGGACAGATGTGTCTTAGAAGCGGTATATCTCCACTAGAAGACGCAACTAGAAATGATCCTAGTTTGTTTGTTAGACATGAAGCAGCTGTTGCTCTTGGTGTGATTGGATCTCAAGATGCAAAAGAGACACTGCAAAAAGCACTTGAAGACTCTAGCGAGCAGGTAAGAGACTCGGCAGTAGTGGCGCTTTCCAACTTGAAGTTTATGGAAAGCCTTTGCAAGAATGAACGATTTGCAAAACTAACTGGCGGCTAAATTGGCGTAACCAGAGTTCCTTCTGGTGTTGACTTGAAATCATATATTGCATCAATGTTGGAATTTTCAAAGATCTCCGAGTCATGAGTAATTATGATGAACTGTGATATGGAATCTACATTTGATTCAAAAGCTTGCGAGAGCACACTTACAAGGGATTTTCTTCTCTCTTGATCCAAATGTGTAGTAGGCTCGTCAAGGATGATAAAGTTCAGGCTCGATGATCCCATGAGATGTGCCATGCCAAGACGTAACGCCAACGCAACGCTTACCTTTTCTCCTCCGCTCAATGATTCCAAGTCAAGTGTGGAATTGCCAGAATAGCACGTAATTCCAATATCTCTTGCTTTATCTTCAAGTATAATTCTCTGAATTTTTACGTTAAATGTGGACAAGTATTCTGAGGCCTTTTGAGATATGGTTCCAAGTGCCCATGAGCGAAGACTTGTGGCAACTGGACCATCCCTGTTGTAAATCTGACCACGTATAGTTTCAAGACTTGAAACATACTGTCTCACGTGCTGTAGCTCTTCCAATGTCTGTGAAATTTTCTCAGACTCTTCTTTATGAAGAGTTAGTCTAGTGGTTATTGCGCCTAGTTCTTGGTCTAGCGTACTGAGAAGTTTTCTCTGTGGTTCAAGCTTTGATTTGATGTTTCTAAAACTTGTCACATCAAAGTCTTTTGTCTCTTCTATTAGGGACAATATTGATTTGATTGCATCAGTTGAATACTCGTCTATTGCAAACTGTGTAAGATTTCCAGTCGTACTGGCCTCAAGATGAACTTCCTTGATGTTAGTTTGTAAACTAGAGATTTCTTCTTTTAATCTTGCCAAATCTTCTTGACTTTTGATGTTGTTTGAGGCAAGAACGCTTTCTGCCTTGATGATCTGCTGTGTTTTCAAATCCATTTCTTTTTTCTTGTTCTGATTTACAACTTCTTCTTGGGTGAGAGTATCTCCTTTCTTTCTCAGTGTCTCAAGCTCCATGCGTAAATGTTCTTCTTCAAACAAAGGATTGATGTGATCTACCTTGGAGTCGCATACTGGGCATTTTCCGTCTATCATCCGCAATTTGCCTGCAATCTCTTGCTGTCCTTTTATCTTGGCTATTTTTTCACCTATCTCTTTTGATTCATTTCGTATTCGTTCAATCTCTTGCTGTACTTGTCTAGTCTCAGATTCTATCTGTGATTTGACTGCCAAAATTGGTAAACTGTTAGTGCATTCTGCAAGTTTTCTTTCTTTTTCAAAAATCTCTCTCTTGATGGACGTTACAGCGTTTCTAAGATACGTCCCTAGTTCCTCTTTTCTTTTTTCTATCTCTTTTGACTTGAGCTCTTTTGGTGCGTCGCTTTCTATTTTACTCTGCAGTGTGAAAAATTCCTGCTCCTGTACTGCCTTTTCTTCTTCCAGTTTCTTTCTTTTGGGCTCTAAAGTCAAGACCTCTTTTGACGACGTGTCTATCTTGGTTTGAAGAAGTTCTATGCTAGTGTCGTCATACTCAAGTTTTGCCTTCACAGACATCCTAAATGCATCAATGGCCTTTTTCATAATTTCATATGCTGTATCAAGCTTGTCTATTCCAATTATTGCATTGACAAGTTCCTTGAATTTTTTCGGATCTGCCTCAATGATTGACTGCAATTCGCCTTGCTGTACGATAGATGCTACCTTGAGCTTTTCAAAATCAAGTCCTATCAGGGACTCGATTGTTTGTGTCATGGACTCTCCAAATTGTTTTCTTTCGCCTGCCGCAAGTGGAACTAATTCTTCATTGATTTTTTCGTAAAGTTGGGCAGATACCGTTCCCTTTGGGTCTATCTTGCGGACTGCCTCAAACTGTCTATTTCCAATGGAAAATTCTACTTTGGCATATGCCTGACTGCTTCCTCTGCGTAACAGTCCTTTTGTAGATTTTCTTATGTGTTCTCCAAACAATGCAAATGTTATGGCATCTATTATGCTGGATTTTCCAGCTCCGTTTGGTCCAACAAAGACTGTTACTCCATTGTCAAACTCTAGTCTGGTGTTTGCATGTGAAAGAAAATTTGCTAATTCAACTGATCGTAGCATTTCTCAATCCCTTTTTGAATTGCATATAGTTTTCATTGATTGCGGCATTTGCCTCATCAATGTCTCCCTTTGTGAGTAGTGGTAACAATTCATCTATGGCAAAATTTGCAAGCTCTGTGGAGCCAAGAATGTCTTTTGCTATATTGCGCATCTCTTCTTCTATTTTTATTGGTCTTTCGATGAACACCGACTCCGTCTTTTTGCTCTGATGAAACGTGTTTCCAAAAACATCGCAGAGTCATCTCAGACAACCGAGAGACCTGCGTTTGAACAAATCCTGAGTCTGTGACATCACCTGTTATTCTTATCTCAACCACTGGCTTTCTACTACATGACTTGATCTTCTCAGCGAGTACGCCAATCTCATCGGAAAGGTTGTCAATTGAGATCCTAGAAGACATCTGTGGCCTAGTGTCAAGTTTTATCCAATTTGATGTGACTTCGGGGCCTGATGTATCAACTTGGTAGAATCCCTTCTGGGCATCTTTTATGCTCTCACTTGATGTCATTTCTATGGACCCTGGATATGCCAGCGGTCCTCCAAGGTGCGAGAATCTTTTTAGTTCTTGGTCATGCAGATGGCCCATTGCATAATATGTAAAGTTCTTTGGTAAATCAGTAGAATTCAATTCTCCTGCAAATTTGTTGATTTCAGAAATACCTTGATGTAAAACCAATATCTTGTGTCCTTGGTGGTTCTTTGCTGCAAGATCAGCTGTTGCAAAATCATTCTCAAACGTATGAATCTCGCTTTTTCGTCTCTTGTCAAAACCCATTATGAGAATATCTTTGTGCACAAGGGGTTTTCCATTTCCTATGTATTTTGAAAATTCCAAATTGTGGTATACAAAAGGAACAGGAGTTGACCTTATCCTGCTGATGTCGTGCTCTCCTAAAATGAAAAATGATTCTATGCTGTTTTGTCTTAATCGTTTTAGTGCATTTGCTAATACTATAATTGCCTTGCCGCTTGGATTTGGCACATGAAAGATGTCTCCTGCAAATATGACAAAATTGACATGGTCTTTTATTGAGGTGTCTATGGCTTGGTTAAATGCAGAGTAGATGTCTTCCTCGCGTTCCTCTGAATGGTATTGTACAAAACCAAGATGTGTATCAGAAATATGTGAGAAAATCATCTCAATCAAGCAATAGATCTTTTTGGATTAACCCCTGTGTTGTTTCTTTTGCAATGTCTTTGAATTTGTCTGTCTGACTCCACTCTGAGACTGCATTCAAGTCAGAGCCAGATTTTTTACTTTTCATTTCATCTATGTGTACTATTGAAGGCAAGTTTGTCCACTGTCCAATCAATACTGCATCCCCAATATTCAAAGATGAGAGCTGAGACAAAAGATCCTTGCTTAATGATTCTGCGGCAGATGCTATCTGTTGCTGGTCGTCATCTTGTACAATTTTCATTATTGCAAGAGAGCCCATCTGACTGAGAACGTTGGGGTCTATGTTTCTTGGTCTCTGTGACACTACGCATAGACCAATTCCAAACTTGCGTCCCTCTCTTGCTACTTTTGATGCCCAATATTTGGTATCAGTATGATCTCCCTTTGGTATGAAGACGTGGGCCTCTTCTATTATGACAAATATTGGTGCAAGAAACTTGTAATTTTTCCTATGCGTTGATTTGCCTTTTCTTTCCCAGACTGATTCTTTTCTGTGCTGTAAAAGTTCTTGTAAATAATATGACAATCCGGCGTTTGCCTGTCTCTCGCTTAGCTCAGCTATGTTCAAGATATTCACTCTTCCTTCCTTTATCAAATCAACGGGGTCTCCACAATCTGGGTCTAGTATGTCTGAAAATCTATGTTTGGCGTCATCTATCTTGTCTAAAACCCTGCTTGCGCTATCGGCATAACCTTTTGTGGTGTGCCCAAATGCAGAAACATTCTCTTCTAAAGATGACCAAAAGTCTTTTGCTTGCTTGACTGAATCAGTAAGCGATTCTCGCAAGACCCTTTGCTGCTTGTCTGCATTCTCGCGAAGTTCTATGACTTCGGCCAGCTTGTCTGCAGGCAAGAGTCTGGGATTTATTTTCGCCATCATGTAATTCATCTTGGCAACGATCTAGATTTTCATAATCGTTATGATAATCAAAGATAATCAATGTACCATTTAATGTTGCAACATGTTTTGCTATGAGGAGAGACAAGGTTGCTCTTCCCCATTCCAGTCATTGCAAGAATGGCCAAGTGTCTTGATACAATTTTGTTGATGTTTATTTTTGCTTCAATACTTGAATTTCTCAAAAGTGAGCCTATCCTGATCCACTCGTTTCCAACCGGCCCAAATATCATTCCCAAGTCATTCTGGGTTGCTTCAAGAATTGAGGTTCCAGGAAGTGGTGGAATTGCAGGAATTATCACCTGTCCTTTTTGCAACTTGTCCAAAAATCCCAGTATGCCAATCTTTACCTTGTAATTTTTATCCCTAGAATTAATCTCGGCAACTTCTTTGCTCTCAACTGCCTCATCAAAGTTTCTAACATCTGTGAGTGCATCACTTGATATTGCAGACTTTTCAACCAGGCCAAGAATCTTGCCATCCTGTGAATCAATTATGACATATTCTCCAACAGAAAGAGGCTTTGACGATTGTGCAGTTACTTCGGTTGGCTTTGATTCGCCAATTACAACACCTATTATCAATTCAGCACTTCCCTAGAGCCAATCTCGTTTGTCAGTCCATATAGACTAACAAGTCTTGACAACTCTGAATTGGTTATCTTGCAATTCTCGTGAGCTAACTTTAGCGCGTATGGATATCCTCCGACACTATTTTTTGTTAATCTATCCAAAAGAGATTTTATCTCATTTTCACTAATTCCTGATCCAAGTAACTCGATCTTGATTAATGGTGTAGAGTCTCGCAGTCTTGCATAGACATATGACACCACTTTGCCCGGCCCAAGTGAGTTGTCGACAAATATTTTGCTAAAGCCTGGCCCTCTGACTGCATGATTGTAGTAGAATATGTCTCCTGCAGCAGAGCCAAGTTTTTCAAACTGTTTTCTTGCAGATGATGTCTTTGATATGAACACGACATTTCCTTTCTTTTTGATTGCCAAAGTGATAGAATTGCCAAGTGAAGACTGTCTTGTGAGAAACTGTGAATATAGTGAACCGTCAAGTGCTACTAGGTCAGCCATGTCTACTGAAGCAACACAAGCTTCTACCTCCATCTTGCTTGCCTGCGTCTCAAGCTCTGGAGAAGGCTGACCCAAGCCTTGGTTGTGTTTTTCAGTTATGATTTTGCCGTCTGATTTTATTGATACTCCGGTAACCACCCATAACTCAAGCCCCTGAAACTTTGTACTGTTATAGCTACTATCTATGCCTGCTATTACTGCGTCCTTTTTCTGAGGCAAGTAATCAATCCAGTTTTCCTTGGCAGCCTGTATGATGCGCTCAAATGTCTCCCCTTTGAAGATCGATTTTGCCTCATCTCGTTTCTTTAGGGCTTCACGATAAACTGTATTGAGCATAAAACACCTTTACCTGTAAGGATAAAATGTTTCTCGTTTGAAACAGATTCATTCTGCAAGTTAACACAAAATCAACTCCAAGCTAACTAATTATTGTAGTTGATTCCTAGTACTATCATGTTCCAAAACGAAAACACCTGGCCCAAGTATGTATCAAACAACTCTACAGATGAATTTCATCAGTAAATTTGATCAGGCAATAGCGGAAATCAAGAAAGATTTTGGCAAAAATTACCCTATGATAATAGGCGGAAAAGAGATATTTTCAAACAACCAGTTTCAAGTGCATTCTCCTGCTGACAAGAATCTTGTTTTGGCAAACTTTCCACTGGCATCAAAGGAGGATACATTACATGCAATCGAAACTGCCAAAGAGGCTTTTCACAAGTGGTCTCTTACACCATACCAGAAGAGATCTCAAATATTCAGAGAGGTAGCAGATGTATTTGCGCAGAATAAATTCAATCTTGCAGCAATACTGAGTTTTGAAAATGGCAAGAATAGGCTAGAGGCCATGGGAGACTTGGACGAGTCAATAGATTTTATGAGATTCTATGCAGACCAGCTTGACCTAAACCAAGGTTTTTCAAAAGAGACTCAAAGCGCAAATCAAAATGAAAAGACTCGCAGTACACTGAAACCCTATGGTGTCTGGGGAATAATATCTCCATTTAACTTTCCATCTGCGATATCGATAGGAATGACTTCTGGTGCATTAATTACTGGCAATACGGCAATATTGAAACCGTCTAGCTGATTCTCCAATATCTGCCTACAAGTTCATTGAGGCCATATGTCACAAACTTCCTCCAGGCAGTTGTAAGTTTTGTAACAGGTTCTGGCGGTGTAGTGGGTAGAACCATTTTGGAAAGCCCTCTTGTTGATGCGGAATTGCATTTACCGGTTCAAAAGAGGTAGGAATGTCAGGCTTTAACGCATTTGTTGAAAGCATTCCAAGGCCGTTTATCTCAGAGATGGGCGGAAAGAATCCTGCCATAATTACAAAAACAGCTGATTTAGAAAAAGCAACAGACGGTGTCTTGAAGGCGGCCTTTGGTTATAGTGGTCAGAAATGCAGTGCATGCTCAAGGGTTTATGTCCAAAAGGATATTGCAAATCAATTTGTAGAAAAAGTTGGTTGCAAAGACCAAGGTGCTAAAGATGGGCAAACCGTGGGAAAAAGATGTTTTTGTCAGTCCTGTAATAAATGAGGCATCTTTGAAAAAATTCCAAAAGGCGACAGAAATTGCAAAAAAAGATGGCAAGATAGTTTGTGGCGGATCTGTCTTGTCTGACTCACACTTCAAGGATGGAAATTTTGTTGAACCTACAATTGTTGTAGGCCTTCCAAAAGATCACGAACTAGTGAAAGAAGAATTATTTGTCCCATTTCTCTGTATAGAGGAATTTGACAACTTTGATGATGCAATATCTGAAGCCAACAAAAGTAACTACGGGTTAACTGCAGGAATTTTCAGCCAAGACAAAAATGAGATTGAATCATTTTTCAATAAAATAGAAGCAGGAGTTACTTATGCAAATAGGGCAGCTAGTGCAACAACTGGAGCAATGGTTGGGGCCCAGCCTTTTGTAGGCTGGAAATATTCTGGAATCTCAGGCAAGGGTGCAGGCGGTGCTTACTATTTACTTCAATTCATGCGTGAGCAAACTCAAACACGATGTGAATGAAGAAAAGAGCTACCAAGAAGCAATATGTTTCGTTTTCTTTCCTTTAGTCGTCTTATTGAATAAGGAAGCCAATTGGTTCCATATGGTATGTACTCTGATATGGAAAAACCACTCTTGATCAAGACTGGTTTTAGCTCATCTCGTATTCCCTTTAACATTTGAAACTCAAACTTTCTCTCACTTTTCTTTGATAAATTTATGGCAAGATCAATCATCTTAGAATCATGAGTTGCTATTGCAAATTCGTTACCGCATGAAAAAAGCATCTTTGTCAGTTTTTCATAGTTTTCATCTACCTCATGTCTTGTTTTGTAGGCATTCTTTTTGCTCTCTCTATATGCTCCTTTTACCAACCGAATCTTTGCGCCGTGCTCTAATAGCATCTCCAAATCTTGCTCGGTACGCTTGAGGTTTGCCTGTATCGCCATACCAAGTCTCTCATATTTTTCAAATAAATTCAGGTAGATCTTGATTGTATTATCCGTATATTCTGAAGACTCCATATCTATCCAAACAAAGGACTGAGAGGACGTCGCTTTTTCTATTATTTTTTCAAGATTTGTCATGCAATCTTCAATAGTTTTAGACATGCCCACTTGAGTTGGCTTGATTGATATGCCTCCAGAAACCTTGGATCTACGCAAGTTTGAAACAAGTGTTAGATATTCTGATACTGTATCGCTGATCTGATCCTTTGATGTCATATGTTCGCCAAGCTTGTTGATTACGGCGTTCATTCCATTCTTGTTTGCCGCCTTGGCAGACTGAAGAGCTTCATCCATGGTATCGCCAGCAATCCATTGTTTTGCTATTCTGAAGAGGAATTTTTCTATAAGCGTGGACTCATGTGATTCCAATTCTATATCTTACTCCACCATTAACTCTGCAAATTGTATAATTCAATTTTGTGTTGTGTACCTGCAAAGCCGATAACAGATTTAACAAGGTAGCTTGCCAAAAGTATTGATTTGAAAAGGGTAGGGCTGTTGGGTTGTGGCGCAATAGGTACAGAAATAGCCATTGCTATAGATTCTGGCAAAATTGCTGCAAAACTTACACACATGTTTGATTTTTCAAAAGATTCATCACAACGTCTAGTATCGAAACTAAAAAACAAACCTGTGATAACAGAAAATGTTAGTCTGCTAGCTGCGTCTCCAGTGGATCTAATAATAGAGGCTGCTTCTCAGGATGCAGTACGAGATAATGCACTGTCCATACTTCAAAATAGAAAAGACCTGATGATAATGAGTGTGGGCGCACTATTGGACGAATCCATATTTGAGATAGTGTCAGAGGGCTGCAAGGATTTTAACAAACGAGTATTTCTTCCGTCTGGCGCAATTGCCGGACTTGATAGTATTCAGGGCAGTAAAAGACGAGCTGGAATCAATAGTACTAGTCACGACCAAAAACCCAAAAGCGCTAAAGGGGGCAAAATTTTTTGAGACTTCAAAAATAAATCCAGATGAGATAAAAGAATCAACTGTAATATACGACGGAACCGCAGAAGAGGCAGTAAGACTATTTCCTGCAAACATTAACGTTGCAGCACTTATCAGCTTGGCCGGAATTGGGAGCACAAAAACTAAAGTAAGAATAGTTGCCGACCCAAAAACTGACAAAAACACTCATGAGATAGAGGCCAGTGGAAAATTTGGAAAGTTTTCGATTAAAATTGAAAACGTTCCAAGTGAGAGCAATCCAAAAACAAGCAGGCTTGCAATTCTTTCTGCAATTGAATGCCTAAGGAAGATTTGTGACGGAGAAATCCAAATAGGAACCTGAATGGCAAATATTGCCACAATGTATTCTGCCTGACTACAAATTTGTCAATATCACGACCCTTTAAATGGAAAGATAAACCAGCTTTATTCTGAACAATGGACCTAAAATCCGAAATTCTTAAGCTAAAAGAACAAAAGGATGTGCTAATTCTTGCTCATAATTACCAATTGCCAGAAGTGCAAGATGTGGCAGATTATGTAGGTGATTCATTAGGACTTTCTCGTCAAGCTGCAAAAACTAACCATAGAACAATTCTATTTTGCGGGGTGCATTTCATGGCAGAGACTGCAGCAATTGTATGTCCTGACAAAAAGGTACTCATCCCAGACCTGTCTGCTGGATGCTCTCTTGCAGACACTATCAATGCTGATCAAGTGAAAAAGTGGAAAAGCGAACATCCCAGTGCAGTGACGGTGGGATATGTAAATACCTCAGCTGAAGTAAAAGCTGAGCTTGACTATTGCTGTACCTCGTCTAATGCTGTTAATGTAGTAAAATCGATTCCAGTTGATAAAGAAGTGCTCTTTTTGCCTGACATGTTTCTTGGTTCGTATGTAGCCAAGATGACCGATAGAAAAAACATGTACATACTGGGCAGGTGAATGTCACGTCCATGCAGGGTATCAGACCGCAAGAAGTACAAGAAAAACTAACACAATATGCAGGTGCAGAGTTTCTGGTTCACCCAGAATGTAGTTGCACTTCATCTATCATGTATGATGTAGCGTGTGGGGATTATGGTAATAGACAAGTCCAGATCTTGTCAACGGAAGGAATGATGAATCACGCAAAGAGTTCTAGCGCAAAGACATTCGTTGTCGCTACTGAAACAGGCATACTGTACAGAATGAAAAAACAAAACCCTGAAAAAGAATTCGTCCCAATGTCAGACTCGGCAGTTTGCAAGTACATGAAGATGATAACTCTTGACAAGGTCTATTTATCATTGAAGGAAGAAAAATACGAAGTCAAGGTTCCAAAAAATATTGCGCAAAGGGCACATCTAGCTATAGAACGCATGCTCGCAATCAGTTAATTTCAAGACTCAAATCTAATCCTGTGACCGAACTGGTCAATCCTCCAATAGAAATCATGTCTATGCCAGTTTTGGCGTATGATTTTACATTTGACGCATCTATTCCGCCAGAGGCTTCAATTTTTACATGTCTTCGAAGATTTAGCTCGTTTTAAGACTTGGATTATGTGTAGGATCTCTCTTGGAGGTATATTGTCAAGCATTATAATTGATGCTCCTTCTCTTGCAGCTGTTATTGCATCATCGAGGTTTTCTACTTCAACTTCAAATTTTTTATATCGTTTTTTTGCAGCGCGTACTATATCCTGTAATGACTTTGCTACTGCTAGATGATTATCTTTTATCATGACCATCTGGTCAAGAGCGACTCGGTATTTTCTGCCGCCACCTATCTCCACTGCTTCCTTGTCAAAAATACGTAGACCTGGAGCAGTTTTTCTTGTGGAATAGAGTTCTACTTTTGGATTTGCGCTTTTGATGATTCCAACCAACTTGTTTGTCTGCGTTGCAATTCCACTCATACGCGATAGCAAATTAAGTGCGGTTCTCTCACATGATAAAACAGAATATGCAGGACCTGATATGGCAATTATTCTGTCATTAGGTTTTATCTTTGTGCCGTCGTTTTTTAGAATTCTGACTCGACAGTTTCTTGAAGTAAATATCTCTTTGACATGCAATGTACCTGCAACGATGCCTGCCTGACGAGAAATTATGACTGCGGAAATTTTTTTTCTTGGAAGAAGCTTACTTGTAATGTCCCCTTTACCTATATCTTCTCTGAGAAATGTTTCTAGTGCTTTTTTTGCACGACTGTGCAATCTAGGTTACCTTGAGGGCGTATTTTCCTTTTTCAGTTATTCCTAAAGATTTTGCAATGACTGAATTTATGGGATCTACTATGAGAACAGCACCACTCCAATCTGGTGTCAAGTCTGTTGATTTACAAATTGCGCATACCTTCCCAATGGTTACAAATTTGCACTTGCGACAAGCCATTTCTCTAACCATTTCTTATCACTTGGCTTCTACGGGTTTTTTGGCCTTTTCAGCTTGTGGGGTAGGAGGTGATTTTGACTTTTTTATCTCTTCCTCAATCCATTCATCTGCACCAAGGAACGGTTGTCTGCAAGTTATGCCGACTTTCATTGCAGCGGTTTTGCCTAATGATACTGCGGTAATTCTTGCTCGAAGTGTGGTGCCAATCTTCATTGTTCTTCCACTCTGGTTAGCCAAAATCATGCCTGACTTTACGTCGCTCTTTAGATAATCATCCATTATTTGTGACAAGTGCAACAAAGCATCAGTTGCACCAATTCTCACAAATGCTCCAAAGTCTGTAATTTCAACAATCTCTCCTCTGACAATTTCTTGAAGCTTTGGATGGAATGTAAGTGCAGTAAATTCTACTCTGTGATAAGTACCTCCGTCTCCGGCAATAATTTTGCCCATTTTCTCGACTTTGGTGTCCATAATCATTATGACATAACCCAATTCTGGATTTATCATGCTCTCGTACTTTTCTCTCAAAATTGTTATGGCTGCCTTTTTCAGCGACTCGCCAAATAATTTCGGTGGAACTCTAACTACATCAGTAAGGGTTGATATAGAAAACATTCAAAAAAACTGGCAAAATCTGAATTTATGAATCTTTGGATAGCTTGTATGCTATTTTTGCCTATGTTTAAATATTGTACTAAGGAATTTTTTATTGTATGGTATCAGTTGACGAGGTTTTACAGACATTAAGCACCGTAATTGATCCTGATCTCAAAAAAGATATCGTCTCAATGGGGATGATAAAGGATCTGGAGATAAATGGCAATGATCTCAAGTTTACTTTAGAATTAACTACTCCTGCATGCCCTTTCAATGAGCAGATAGAGCAAGACGTACGTCAAGCATTATCAAAAATTCCAGGGGTATCAAAACCAGACATCAAAGTTACTGCCAAAGTTATGGAAGGCCGTGCACTCAGCATGGATGAGATGCTACCTACTGTCAAGAACATCATAGGTGTTGCAAGTGGAAAGGGCGGTGTTGGTAAGACAACTGTATCCGTAAATCTTGCATTGGCTCTTGCAAACA
This sequence comes from Candidatus Nitrosotalea sp. TS, assembly GCF_011319465.1. Lineage (GTDB taxonomy): Archaea > Thermoproteota > Nitrososphaeria > Nitrososphaerales > Nitrosopumilaceae > Nitrosotalea. The sequence goes on along the minus strand of NZ_RCMB01000007.1, from coordinate 76,783 downwards.
CTGGTGCTAGAGTTGGAATTCTTGATGCGGATATTTACGGCCCAAGCGTACCGCTTATGCTTGGAATGGGAAAAGCTGCACTAGAAGTTGACAATAACAAACTACAGCCTGCAGAATCGCATGGATTGAAAGTAGTATCATTTGGATTCTTCGCTGATCAAGAACACCAGGCTGCAATATATCGTGGCCCGATAATTTCAGGAATTTTAAAACAATTTTTAGTAGATACAAACTGGAGTGATCTTGATTATCTAATTGTAGACCTCCCACCGGGAACAGGAGATATACCATTGACACTGGCTCAAACAATTCCTATTACTGGTATAGTAGTCGTGACCACTCCTCAAGAAGTCGCAAGCAATGTGGCAGTAAAGGCGTTTGGCATGTTCCAAAAACTCAACGTGCCAATTATTGGCGTGATAGAAAATATGAGCTATTTCAAATGCAATAATTGCAATACTGATCATTATATCTTTGGCAAAGATGGTGCAAAAAGAATGGGAGAAAAACACAGTCTGCCATTCTTGGGTGGAATTCCTCTAAATCCGGGCATCATGGAAAGCTCTGACAGCGGCAGGCCTGTACTTGTAACTGATCCAAATTCTCCAAATGCCCAGCATTTATGGCTGTGGCAAAGAATGTAGCAGCAAGATGTAGTGTGATTGCAAGCCAGCTAAGCGAAGAAATGGCTGCAGAAGCAACTACATAAAAATAGAATAAAACAAAGGTATCGTGTGCATCTACCCGACAGTTTGCGTGATAGTCTCAAAATACCCATGGGATTATTAATTAAAGATTCTGAGGTAACAAAAGAGAATATTTTACGAATCGTACCAAAAGGTACCTTTTTGATAACGATAGGAGATGCCACCACTGAGAAGATGATAAAATTTGGACTTGATCCCGTCATTGCAGATAGTAGATTCTATGGAAAAGAGAAACAAGCGAGATTTGCCAATGGGACACACAAAGACGGTTCTTGAGTGCGTAAACCCTGCAGCAGAGATTACCGACGAGAGCATATCTGTCATCAAAAAAGCCTTTCAGGCAGATATGCCAGTTCGAATAATTGTAAAAGGTGAAGAAGACCTGCTGGTTTTACCCGTTGTCCATACATGCTCCGGAGAATTCTGTTATCATGTATGGACAGCCAAACGAAGGACTGGTCATTGTGACTGTAACCGAAGAGATAAGAAATAAGTCAAGTAAGATTATGAATTCTATGAGTTAGCGGGGTATGATGACACGGTGGCTGTATGATTTATGATTAAGCTACACAAGTTCTGACCCTAAATAACCACTTTTTTGGTAAACTTGGAAAAATGCACAAACTCTTGCACGATATTTGACAATTCCAATTAAACTATTTCAGAACGACTCTCAAGCAATGAAACATGATTTAGACCTGAAAGTTAAGATCTTGGAGAAGGTTGGGATCTATTCCCAGAGATTTGGAATCTCAGAACCCAAAGTGTTGTTGACAACTAGAGAAGTTCTTGACATGCCAAAGGAAGTTACTCAGGGTAGAAGGACTTCGGCTTACAAATACTTGGGGGTGTCATACCTGCAACACAATCTGGTCTTTGTTAATATCAAGAAAATACCTGATGACAAGACGCTTGAAAATACCATCGTGCACGAACTAATCCATTTTCGATTTCCTTATCTTAGCCATGGAAAGCGTTTCAACAAGCTTGTAAGGCAAGGTTTGGCCGGAAAAAATTTTAAACCATATCGAAAAAGAGTGTAAAAATTCTTTTTAAAAGAACTTTAAATCATTTCATTATAACATTATATGAGAAAAGTAGAATAAATTTATATAAATACTCCAGCCGGGTTTTACTTTTAGATGACGCTCAAAGAACTGGTTCCGGTCGGTGCGTCAATCATATCCTTCATCATTGCGGCAGTACTTGCAACATGGGTATCTAAACAAAAGCCTGGAACACAACAGATGCTAGATATTTCAAATGCAGTAGGGGTAGGCGCAATGGCATTTTTGAGAAGAGAATTTAGAATTGTTATTCCGATAGCCATAGGTCTTGCTGTCCTGATCGGTGCCGCAATTGGCTCTACAAACGGCATTGCTTTTGCTGTCGGCGCTGGGCTTTCTGCCATTGCTGGACTGATCGCACTCAAAATTACAGTAAAGGCAGCAGTTCGAGCTGCAAACGCATCTGGAAAAGGACTTGGGCATACATTTGCTCTTGCATTTAGAGGTGGGGCAACAGTGGGTCTTGCCGTGCCTGCCATGGCTCTTTTGGGCATGAGTCTACTCTATTTTGCGTTTCCAAATCCTATCACAATTGCTGGAGTAGGTATAGGCGCTAGTCTGATTGCTCTGTTTATCAGGGTCGGTGGTGGAATCTTCACAAAGGCTGCCGACATGGGTGCAGACTTGGTAGGAAAAGTTGAAGCAAATATCCCAGAAGATGATCCACGAAACCCAGCAACGATTGCCGATAACGTGGGAGACAACGTGGGAGATGCGGCTGGGATGGGATCTGATATTTATGAATCATATATTGTAACAATGCTTGCATCGCTACTAATTGCAGGACTGATTGGAACTCCTCAAAACTTGTTTTATCCTATGTTAATTGGTGCTTCAGGATTATTTGCATCTATCATTGGTATTGCAACCATAACTCCAAGAAAGATGACAGATGTAAACAAGCCCCTTGCCAACGCATTTTATGTTTCTGCTGCAATAGCAATCGCACTTAATTTTGTTTTCACATATCTGTTTCTTGGTCATACTCAGATTGCGTATGCATTGTTTGGTAGTACAGTAATAGGAGTTATTCTGGTACCAATAATACAGCGAATCACAGATTACTTTACAAGCTATAGGTTCAAACCTGTCCAAGAAATTGCGGCTTCTGCAAAATGGGGATATGCATCACTTACACTGATGGGTATAATTCAAGGAATGCGCTCAACAGGGCCGTTCATGATTGCTATTGTAGTGGCCTTGGCTACCTCGTATGTGTTGGCATCATCTGCAGCACCAGATCCTACTCAAACAGTGCTTTATGGAATCTTTGGTACATCACTTACTGCTATGGCAATGCTAAGCCTTGCAGGAATTGTATTGAGCATAGACGCGTTTGGTCCTATTAGCGATAACGCAGGTGGAATTGTAGAAATGACAGGTATGGGAGAAGAAAATCGTAAAGTTACAGATGAAATTGATGCAGTGGGAAATACTACAAAAGCTGTGACTAAAGGGTTTGCAATTGCAAGTGCGGGTCTTGCGGCATTAGCCATGATTCAGGCATTTCAGTATGAAGCAGGAAAAGTCTTCCATCATACCTTTGATTACTAGTCTTTCAAATCCTGCCGTAGTTGTCGGGTTGCTCGTAGGAGGTTTATTGCCGTTCTTTATCACAAGCCAGTTGATTTCAGCAGTAGCACGGGCAGCTTCTAAAATGGTAGAAGAAGTAAGAAGACAATTCAAGGAATCTCCTGGCATTTTGACCCATGAGACAAAGCCTGACTATGCAAAATGTGTTGATGTTGCAACCGTGGCGTCATTGCGTGAGCTCTGGAAATCTGCCGCAATAACAATTGCAGCACCTATCGTTCTTGGTATAATTTTGGGTCCATCTGCAGTAGTTGGACTTTTGATGGGTGCTGTAATTACGGGGATTTTCCTGGCATTCCACCTGGCAAATACTGGTGGTGCATGGGATAATGCCAAAAAATACATGGAAATCAACAAACAAAAGGGAACTGAAGAGCACAGGATAGCAATTGTTGGAGATATAATTGGGGATCCCTACAAGGATACTGCAGGACCTGCACTAAATACCGTCATTAAATTGTTAAATACCGTAGCAATAGTTTTCGTATCTGCATTTGTTGCCATCTTTGTTTTGTAGACTAGTCTGATCTTTTATCATCCACAATCAATGTCATGTCAAGCTCGTCTATTTGAGCCTCTATTGTTTTTCTCATTGCATTGTTGTGTTCTGTACAAAACTTGAAGAATCCGTCTACTGTCTCAAAACAGCCGCATATCCACTTGGTTTGGATTTCTCCTTCTACTGTCAGTTTGTTGTATTTGCTATTGTTTGCCATGATATCAAATAGAATAGGGCGATCTAAAAAGAGTTTTCAAAAATAAGAGTTTAAAAAATTGAAAAAAGGTAGTTACGGGCAGCCTTCCATTTTTTGGATAAAGTATCCTTTCTGCTGGATCTCGTTAGCAATTGGCTGAGGTGCACCTTGTGTGTGACAGAATTGGCACTCTTCGGTTGTAACCTTTGCATCTGATTCGTTTATGCTCTTAAGCCATTCTTTTGCATACTGGATTGCCTTCTGATGATCTTTTACATTTGTAATGACATCAAAATGCATCGTATGGCCGTCCTTTGCCTCTACATATGTGTCGTATACGTGAATGTCCATGTTTTTGATTGATGAAAAAGGGATATTTATTCTAAATCCCGCGGGTTTTTATCGTAATACATAAAGTGTCAGCCGATCTTCCAAAGATCAAGAACATTATTCTGGAATTCGATAAAGTTAGTCCAGATCATTTTAGTCATTATTCCTATTCGGTCTACCGAACCATTAGGAGCGTTGACGATCTTGGGAAAACAATTGAAATTACAGGAAATTTGCGAATAATTCTACAATGGTATAAAGATCACGTTTAGGCTAGGGCAATTCTTTTACGTAACTTACGTGTATTATTTATCAGTGTGGGGCCAAAAAGCCGGATTCAAGTGTAAGGATTGTAGCGCAACCTTTGTAGATAAAGAGCATTTTGAGCGACATAAAAAGAACATACACAAGCAATAATGCTAAAGGATTGTTACATTAACTGGTACGATAGTCGATTCTAAAATATATGCTCTAAATTCGTTATTTGTGTTTGAATAGATAATCCATGGGACTGGATTTACTTCCATGTATTGACGGTCAGTGGATGAGGGATAAGCTACCGAGTTTGGGTGAGAGTGAAAAATTGCTATGACTTCTAAATTTTTCTCCTCAGATTCTTTGTATGCTTTAATGAGATCCTCGTTTGATATGGTGAAATTAACAGGTGTTGGTTCTGTATTTTTTGTTAGAAATACATCTGTTGTTGAAAATTGTCCATTGTTATTCTTTCCAAAAAGTATGGCACAAGATTCATTGGGCTCGTTTTGCTTTGCATGTCGTATTAGTGTGTCAACGTGATTTTTAGAAAGTGTTATCTCTTTTTGTAATGTCATCCTACTATAACTTTTCCAGTCATCCATGGATGAACTGTGCAGAAATATGACGTTGTACCTGCTGTTGTAAACGCATGTTTGAATGTGTTTCCAGGCTTGATCAGGTTAGAATCAAATGTCCCTGAGGGTCCTGCACTTGGATCACCGCTTGTGACTGTATGTGATGCAGAATCTTGGTTGGTCCAAATTACAGTTGTTCCAACTTTAACAGAAAGGCTGGCTGGATCAAAATATTTTTGTCCCGCGCTCTGCGTGGATGCTCCTTTTGAGATTGTAACATTTGCAAAAAGTGGCTGAGTTATTATTATCTTGCCTGTCATAAATGGATGCACTGTGCACATGTAGTCATATTCAGTTCCGTTTAATTTTGATGTGTCAAGTGAATATGTCTTGCCTGCTGAAATCAAATTTGAATCAAATATTGCACCATCTGGGGCATTTGTAACAGTATGAGGTACTGTATCGTTATTGGTCCACTTTATTATGTCGCCTTTTGGAACTGTGACAGTATTAGGTGTAAAGTTTGGATTTCCTTTAATGGATGCGTTGACTGGAATGCTAACTGTAATTACTGGAGCTGTTGGCAAAGTCTGAGCGGCTGTTTGTGTTGCATTGGTTTCATTTAGTGGATGCAGAGAGAATTGTGCACCAGGTCCCATGAATCCAAACGCGGTAAATGATCCAATTCCAACTGCCATGGCAGCCACAAATATTACTGCTATTGGTTTGAAATATTTCTGAGCTTTCATAGATGAAAATGCTATGACAACAGTTGGTATGATTATGATAATTAAAAGTCCTACAAATCTGGGCAATGATGTTATGACAGTATTGAGACTAATTGCATAACCTGCGACAGAACCTGCAATTCCAAATATCACAAGAGTTGTTGCTTTGGCTCTTGGGCTAGTTGAAACACCGCCACTTAGAATTCCTGCAGCCAAGAACACCATGCCTATGAGCATGGTCAAACCTGAAAGCGCCTGCATTCCTGTAAGAAACGTATTGGCAATTCCCAAGTAGGTTAAAATGACTCCTCCAAGACCTATGGAGGTCAAACCCATACCAGGCATCATTAGATCCCAGTCGCTCATCTGTGGTAGTTCGATTAAGTGAGGTACTTAATTCTTTTGACCTCTCGTGACAAACTTCGAAGAAATTAAATTCCCAGCAGACTCGCTAAGACTAGTGGGATTAAAAGAAATACTGGAGATATCAAAACCACGTATAGTAGTTTTACTTGTAATTACCGCCGTAACATCGATGTACGCAGCAAGCAAATTGATAGGTCCACAACTCAACTATGTCAGTTTATTGCACATAATCATTGCCGGATCGCTTTCTTCAGCCGGATCAAGTGCTCTCAACCACTATTATGATCGAGACATCGATCTATTGATGAAAAGAACCAGTAATAGACCAATCCCGTCAGGAAGGATGTCTGCAAGAAATGTTCTGATATATGGTCTAATTGTAAGTGCGGTCTCTGTAATTTATGCATGGTTTACACTAAATCCGGTTTCTACATTTTTCATCGCATTAGGAGTCTTCTTCTATGTGATAGTCTACACTGTCTGGCTCAAGCGTGCCAATTCGTCCAACATTGTAATTGGAGGTTTTGCTGGAAGCTGTGCTGCTATGGCAGGATGGGCAGCTGCTACTGGCTCAATGGACATATTGGGCGCACTTGTAGGTGTTCTTGTCTTTGCGTGGACTCCTTCTCACTTTTGGTGTCTTGCAATGAAGATAAGAGATGATTATGCGGAAGCACATGTTCCAATGTTGCCTGTATTGATTGGAATGCAAAAGACATCCAAGTACATACTTGTCAACACCGCGATACTACTTCCATATTCATTGGCACTTGTAGCGTTTGGATTGGGCTATGTCTATCTTGCAATTGCCGCAGTATCAGGTGGCCTAATGCTGGTATATCATTACAAGCTGACAAAGACTCCGACTTCGGACTTTGCATGGAAGGCCTACAAGGTGACTGCTCCATACCTTACAATAATATTTGTAGGAATTGCACTTGATGCAGCATTCCATTTTCCTGTGATAAAATAAATTATTCTTGAACGTCTTGCTCTTGTTCGACACCAGGAAACCCTGCTTCGTATTCTTTTTCTAGGCTTTCCCTGTTTTGCTTTTCTATGTCATCTTCGTTTTCTTCTTTTTCGTAAATCTCAACTCTTCTCTCGTCTTTTGTTAGCCAAGTAACCTTGATGAGGCCATAGATTTCAAGATTCAGCAGTGTTTTGTTGAATTCGTCTTCAGGAATAGAAATTCCTGCTTTTATCAATGCCTTTGAGAGCTCAGAGTCTGTCATAGAGCCTGCATTTTTTACTATTTCATATACTGAATTTCTAAGAGGAATAGTTGCCATATCTAACCATAAAACGCCTTGTCAATTGGCTTGGGTAATGCGTACGATATATTGTCTTTGATTGATGTGTACCAATCTTCAACGCCTTTGGTAATGGATGGTTTGATGACTTTTAATGCAGCTGCAAAGTCTCCGCTACTGATTTTTGGCGTATTGTTTCTCATTGCCTGCACTGCTGCCTCTCTGCATACTGCTACCAAGTCGGCACCTGTGTATCCCTTTGTTGAAAGTGCAATCTCCTTCAAATCGACATCCCCTGATAGAGGCATCTGTCGTGTGAGTGTTTTGATTATCTCAAATCTTCCCTTTTCTTCAGCTGGTGGAATGAAGAGTATCAAGTCTAAGCGACCAGGTCTTAACAACGAAGGATCTATCAGATCAGGCCTGTTGGAAATTCCGACAACTATGACTCTTGCAGCTCCACCGTCTTCCATCTCTGTGAGTAGCTGACTGAGCAATCTTTCTCCTACTCCTCCCCCTCTTCGAGCGATTTTGATCTTGCTAAAGAGTCAAGTTCGTCAAAAATTATAATGCACGGTGATGATGCTTTTGCTTTTCTGAAAATCTCTCTTATTGCCTTTTCAGATTCGCCTACCCATTTTGACAATATTTCTGCTCCTCTTACCAATATCATGTTGCCCCCACTCTCTGTTGCAAGTGCTCTTGCAAGCATTGTCTTTCCGCATCCTGGTGGACCATAAAGCAAAGCGCCTTTTGGAGGCTTGATTCCCATCTTCTGGAATTTTGCCGGTTCTTTTATGGCAGTAATCAAATTATCATTTAGTGTTCTTTTTGCGTCATCTAGTCCTCCGACATCTTTCCACCATACTTTTGGACTTTCAACGTAAAACTCCCTCATTGCAGTTGGGACAATTTCATGTGTTGCATCGTAAAAGTCCTGAAGGCGTATGGTCATCTTCTGTAGTATTGCAGGAGATATTTTTTCAGTCTCCATCTCGATCTCGGGCAAAAATGCTCTAAGAGCTTTCATTGCAGCCTCTCTGCAAAGTGACTTGATATCAGCACCTGTATATCCATGGAGCTCTGCTGCAAGAACCTTCAAGTCAACATCTTCTGCAATAGGCATTCCTCTTGTGTGAATATGTAAAATCTCTAATCTACCGTCTGCGTTTGGCACTGAAATTTCTATCTCTCTGTCAAATCTACCAGGTCTTCTCAACGCAGGGTCTACACTTTCTGGTCTGTTTGTTGCACCAAGTACGATTACATTGCCTCTATCTGTGAGGCCGTCCATGAGCGCCAGTAACTGAGCTACTACTCTTTTTTCAACATCGCCGTAAGCTTCTTCTCTTTTTGGAGCAATAGCGTCAATTTCATCAATGAATACCACACTTGGAGCATTGTCTTTTGCTTCCTTGAAAATATCTCTAAGTCTTGCCTCTGTCTCTCCATAATACTTGTTCATTATCTCAGGACCATTTATGGAATAAAAGTTGGCTTCTGATTCACTTGCAAGTACTTTTGCAATCAATGTCTTTCCACATCCCGGTGGTCCATACAAAAGAATTCCACTATGTGGTTCTATGTTTAATCTGCTGAAAACTTCGGGATGTTTTAGGGGAAGTTCTACAATTTCGCGCATTCTGTCTATCTGTGCTCTGAGTCCGCCTATCTCCTCGTATGTGACACGCGCCTTTTTGTCAACTGAAGTATCAGTCAAAATGGTAAGTGCTGTACCGCGGTCTATCTTGGCAACGCTTTTTGGTGAAATTTTATGTATCTTAAAGTCCATGGAATTTCCAAGAATCATTACTGATATTTCATCTCCTTCGGAAAGAGGCAAACCCTTTAGTCTGTTTTTGACAAAATCTGTAAATTCCTTATCTACTGTAACATTTCCATTAACTGGCATCAAGACAACGCTTTTTGCTGGTTTTGCAATGACTTTTCTAACATTGACTAGATCGTTTATCCCACGCCGACATTCTTTCTTGTCTGGCCATCTATTCTGACCATGTCAGGAGCTTTGTTGTCATCATCGGCTGGCCATACTATTGCACAGCTAGATTTTTTCCCTATGATCTCTATCATATCTCCAGGTTCAACTTTTAAAAATTCCATGGCTTCTGGTTCTATTCTAGGCTCGTCTTTTGCCTACGTCCCTTTTGCTTTTGCTTCTCCAACGCGCATCTGGAGCAGTTCATCTTTTTTTACCAAAAAGACACCTCCATTACTTGGCGTCTACAGAAGCTCGACTTACTCCGAGTACCTCGAACTCTCCTACGCCTTCAATTGAACGTACACTGTTTTCAAGTGAGTCCATTTGTCCTTCCTTGTCATCTAAGGCGAATTCGGCATTAATAAAGTAGAGACCAAAAGCAAGTGGCTCTTTTGTATATTTTAAAAGCGCTATGCCGTCCTTTAGAGTTGTACTGATGTTTTTAGCAACACCGTCTAGATCTATTTCAGTACCTGTTGGTAAAATCTTTGCTCGTAAAACTAGTCGAGGCATATTCTTTATGGTCCTTCAAAGTGGCATGATTTACACTTGTAAACTTTAGCCGACTCTCTGCAACTTTCACAGCGCCAAAGCAATTCAGAGCCGCAGTTAGGGCAGTTGAATTTTACACATTTATCATTAGGCATTATTGGTCTATGGCACGAACTGCATACTGGTAAAGTAATAGACGACGACATATTGGAAACTGACTTTTTACCGAATTTATATCTTCCTTATGAGCAAATGCACATTTAGCTCAATAATCGTCTCAATTCATTTCCTAAAATTGCCTGAATAGCTTTTACAGAACCTTTTACTCCTAAAAGTTTTGCAACAGATACTGTGTGGAAATCAAAGCTTCCCTCTTTTGAAATCTCTTCTAACACTTGAGGAGTTATTGATTCGAAAAGACCATTGATCGATTTGTTGTCAAGTCTTTCAAGAAGAGATCTGGCAAGAAGCATCTGCTCAAACTCTTTTCCAAATTTCTCCGACCATTCTTTTTGATATTTTTGCAACTCTTCTTTTTTTCCAGATTCTAAAAATTTGGATATTGCGTTTCCCGCCAATATGCCGCCAAGCCCTGAAGAATAAATTCCGCCAGCAGTGGTGGGCTTGGCCTGTCCTGCAGCATCTCCTACTGTTACTATGTTTCTTGTTACAAATTCCTTGATTGGCCCCTTTACCCATATGGGCGCAAATATTTTTCTTACAGTGGAATAGTTGCCTTTTTGCTTCAAAAAGTCTTCTAGCACCAAAGCTGGATTGATTCCTTTTCCGGCAACTCCTACTTTTGCTTCGTCGCGTCTGGTTGGTATTATCCACGCAAAAAATCCAGGGTATTTTTCTTGATCAAGATATACTTCGACTTGTTCCTTGTCAATCCAGTCTGCATATACTTCGTATTGTGCAGATTGCAGTGTTCCTGTACGGTCCTTGTGAATTAAAGAGGAGACTCCCCTTGCATCAACTATTATCTTGCACTTGATGTCTCCGTCGCTTGTCTTGACGCCGTCTTTGGTTATTTCTCTAAGTGATGACCTTACTCGTATCTCTGCACCGTTGACTTTGGCCTGATGTGCAATTTGCTTATCAAATTCTCTCCTATCAAGTACTATGACCTGTTGCGGTCTTGCATCTAGTGTAAAGCTCTTTCCTGATGGCGCTATCATGCGAGCAGTTCTTACCTTGTTGTCAAGTGTAGCTCTCATTGGGATGATTCCAAGATCATCCATGGCTGATATGACTTACAAGTCCCCCGCAATGTTCTGGTGTGACCAATCTCATAGTCTTCTTCTATGACAAGGACTTTGTGGCCTTGTAATGCAATTTCTCTTGCACACAAAAGTCCTGCCACGCTTCCACCTGCAACAACTACGTCGTAATCCACACCTTGTTACTTTTCATCATTTATTTATATCAAACATCGTGTCAGGGATTCTCTTGTTTAGAATGCAATCGAACTATCTGTAAAAAACAGAACAATTCCATGTATTTATCTAACCGTTGAATATCTGGCGTCTCAAGTCCAGTTTTTGTCCATGAAAAAATACTTTCAATTCAAAAGTTTAACATGTACTAATATTATTCCAAATTGATATGGGTACCATTAAACAGGTAATTGTAGTAAGAAAGGATCTCGGAATGGGTACTGGAAAGATTGCTGCCCAAGTGGGGCATGCATGTGTCCTAGGTGCAGAACATGTAAGAAAATCTCATAAGGAGTGGTATGATGCATGGCAAGAGTCTGGTCAAGAAAAAGTAGTGCTCAAAGTTTCAAGTTTATCCGAATTGGAAAATGTAAAAAAACATGTAATTACTCTTGGTCTTCCGTGGTCAGAGGTAACTGATGCAGGTCATACCCAGATTGCACCTGGAACGGTAACCTGTATCTCTATAGGGCCTGCTCCAGAAGATACAATTGATAAGGTTACACAAAGTCTAAAACTGCTTTAGATTTGTTTTTCACGATCTCTTACTTTGGCATCAAATGTAGCTGTTATGTTTTGTCCGGGCTGTGCGTTGCATGGCGGTATCTTTATGACAAAATGATCATGAGTCTCAACATAACAACCATTCTGGTCTGATGACTTTACGGTAACTTGTTCCGTTACCATGTTGGGAATAAGATTCCAAAATGGAAAAACTGCTGTAGTCATAACTACAATTGCCGCTGCAATTCCGCCAAATATGAGCAGTCTCTCATTCATACATCTGTCGAACGTAATCCCGTATTTAGCATTATTGCGTCTATTGAGACCTTGTTTACAAAAAGTGGGAATATTAGAAATCCTCTTAAATCCTCCAGCCTCGAGGAATTCTATGTTCGTAGCTGTAGTTGAGATCCAACTAAAAAGCGGTGTAGAGGAAGAATTCAAAAAATGGGTAAATGAATCCAACCACGATCTTGCCAAGTTTGATGGATTCATTAACCGAAGACTGCTGGCAACTCGTACTGGCAAACATACCATATTGGTAGAGTTTGAGAGTCAGGAAAAGTTTGAAAAAATGCATCAAACACAGGAGCATTTTCGAATTCAATCAAAGGGACATTCATACATGCAAACCCCACCTAGGCCCATGTTCTATGAAGTAGTTGCCAATTGACGCCTCTGGCTATACATCACAAATAATGGATCTTCATGTGATTTTTGTACATTGTCTCAAATTGAGTAACATATCCACAATGAACACATGAAAAAAACTGGTCAGTGACACCTTGTGGCGGTACATCTATCTTGTATCCATCAAGTGCGACTACTGAAATTACATCATTTTTCTGTATTACTGCAAAATGTCTTTCACATCCTAGTGACGCAAGGAACATTTTGATTGCCGTGATTACGTTTGCCGCATTGATCTCCTCGTCTTCTATTGGGGCAAGCATAAACTCACGTGATTTTAACGCAGGAACTGCACCCACTTGGTCAGAAGTATAAACAGCTAGTGTTGATTTTATGGGAAGGATGTCTCTACAGTTAACAGTGATCATATTGTATGCCAAGGCGGCACTTTATTTTAGTTTAACAAAATTCTTCCCATTGAGAAGCTTTCTTCAAAACTGAAAAATTGCTCCTGTAGAGTATCTCTCTTTTGCCTGCCTCATTTATGGTGCCAATTCTACGTATTACCTTGTAGTCAAGTAGTTTCTGCATCTTTCTATATGCTGTACTTGTAGGTATGTCGCATTCTATGCAGAGCTGAGTTGTAGATTTTGGGGCGGTCATAATTGATTTTAGTATCATCCTGTTGGCTTTATCTGACAAGAGATCTTGCATCATCTCCTCGTTAATATCTCCAATCTCAAGCATTACTCTTAATTTTGTTTCTTTGATTTAATGGGTTACTTAACAAAGTTAACTAGCCTTTTTGTACATGCTATCTTCCAGTGTTTTAAAATAAAAATCTAATACAAAAGATCTTTGATCTGTTGCCTTTGAAATAATCTGTAGCAAAACAAGGGCAAAGATTTAGATAAATAACTTGATGAAGTTCTGTCAGTGGCTGACATATATGAAAATGCCGCAAATGACTTTCTTGAACTTGCAAGCGAACAACGCCTGAACATAATCTTCAAACTTTTAGAGAAAAAATCCAAGATTTCAAACATGGCAAAAGAACTACATGCTACGGTTCAGGAAGTTCATAGGAATTTTGAGCGGCTTGCATCTGCAGGGTTGATTGTAAAGGATCGTGATGGCATGTATGATCTTACTACCTATGGCAAAACAATATGTACGCAGGTTCCGTCCACTGCTATTTCTTTCTAAGAACAGGAAATATTTTGAAAGTCACGACTTTGGAGATATTCCAATGAAGTTTATGCAAAGAATAGGTGCACTTGCAGGCGGACAACAGGTTAAAGGATTTGTCAAGGTACTAGAGCAGTGGAAGTCAATTTATAAAAATGCAGATGAATTTGTTTATGAGATTTTTACCGAAGTGCCACTTGATCTAATAGAGCCGCTTTTGATCAAAGTAAAACAGGGAATAAAACTACATTACATCTTTTCAGAATCTGTCATAGTTCCAAAAGGCAGACGTGACCTGCTCAAAAAATTAGGTATGAAATCTTTACTTGACAAAGGTCTGGTTGAGCGAAAAATGAGAGCCGGTACAAATGTGATTGTAGTATTAAATGAGAAAGAAGCATGTGTTGGTTTTCCAACCATGGATGGTATCACCGATATGCGTGAGATGTTTTACAGTGCAGATCCTCTGTTCCACGAATGGTGCTTGGATTATTTCAGATATTGCTGGTATAACTCTGACTTGTTTCAGGAAAGCAAAATTCAAGAGTAAACAGTATAAATTTAATCTGTAACATATTCTGAAATATCATTGTTTGACTTTACTGCCAAATATTTGCGTTGCATAAATTGCAAGTCTGATCTATCAACTGAACCACTGATATCTGATGATGAGCTGCAGGAGGGATTTCTCAACTGTGTAAAATGCGGTCACAGTTATCCAGTGATATCATCAATACCTTTCATGTTGGACAATTTTTCGTCATACTTATCAATTCGGATGACTTTGGGAGGACAGCTGATGCTAATGGCAAAGTCTCAAAAGATGAAGTCATTTGTAAAGTCTGCCCTTGGAAAAATATCTCCCACATCAAAGGATACTTCAAATCTTGAAAGAAATTGGAGTGGGATTTACAAACGTAGTACGGGCTCAAAATTTTACGCTCATGTTAAAGATTTACTTCAAAAACTGCCTAGATGTGATTTGGTGTTGGAACATGGGTGTTCAATAGGACATGTAACACGAGAATCTGCAAAACAAAACTTGCATGTACTTGGAATCGATAAATCATTTTACGGAATCCTGGAAGCAAAGAAGAATCAGAGGAAAAATTCTGATTTTGTGGTGGCTGACTCGCTGAACGCCCCTTTTGGGAATAGAAAGTTTGATCTGGTAATTGCCTTAAACTTGCTTGATATTGTTGAACCGACAGAGCTTTTGCGCACTGTTTCGCGTCAGACTAGAAAGTTTCTCGTATTGTCTGACCCATATGATTTTGAACGAGGAAAAGATTCGGTAAAATCAAAAACAGGCCCAGAAGAGTTAAGGCTGCACTTGAGGAATGCAGGATTTAGATTAATTCAGAGAACAAATCGCCCTAGTTTTATTCCATGGAAATTAAATGTAAATTCAAGACTGAATCTTAACTATAAAGTAGATCTGATTGTTGCGAAAAAATAACTAGACTTGTACATCTGGGACGCGCTGGTTGATCATCTTGGATAGTCCTCGCATATAGTTTTGGGCAAAAGTAGTTACAGGCTGGGAAGAATACCATATGCATCCCAACACTTCACAGTCATGACATGTCTTTGCAATCTCCCACTGTGGTGCGCTCCATATTTCATCCACGCTCTTTTCAAGCAGGTTGTATGTGTTCTCAGGTTTGCTATACTTCCAACATGGCACCATGACTGTGCCATTTCCGTTTACAAAGATGCTTTTCCAGACTCCGCACTCGTCATATACTCCGCGTCCATGCTCGATTATCTGCTCAAAGTACTGTGGAGGTATCATCACTTGAGGGTCTTCTTTACTGTGTATGTGTTCTAGTACACTCTGGCAAACCTTCACAATGGTCTCCCTGTCGGGAAGCAAGGAATAATCCACATCTGATCTGTCTTCTACAAATGTAAGAGAAACTGAACTGACACCGAGCTCTTTTGCCCTCTTAAAATATGACTTGTCAATGAATTCTTTTGTGTTAAACTTGGTTATGACCGAATTAAAATAATGTGGAACCTTGTGATCTGTCAACAATTGCAAGTTTTGCATTACGCGCTGATACATCTGCGGCGTAACTCCGCGAACTTTGCAGTAGGATTCCTCAAACACAGAATCTATGCTGCATGTGATAAACTGGATGTAGTTTTTCAGCTCATCAAGATCAATTGTATGCAACAATGAACAGTTTGTAATCAATGTAATTGGCAATTTGAGGCCGTACACATACCGCACGAAGCTCCATGAAATCCGGCCTGCTTGTAGGCTTCTCCTCCCTCTATTATGGACCAAATGCAATATTGTGCAACTTTGTCAAAAATCTGCTTCCATTGATCAGTTGTTAGGTCGTTTTTGCTTGCAAGTTTTATCTGGCCTTGCTTGTCTGAATCCCCAAATGGACACATGGGACAGTAATAATTACAATAATGGGTAAGACTAAAAACTGCAATTATGGGCCTCCTTCTTCCTACCGCTCTATTCAAAGACCACTTGCCCACTCTGTTGATTGTCCTAACTACGTCTACTACCACAGTTCTGGTTCTATTCTAAATCTATTAAAATCTTGTAATCACATGACCTGTTTTTAAAAAGGGTTTTTTTGAGTTAATTTATTTAAAAGCAGAGCCTAGCGTTCACATGCGATCTTGGATTTATCTGACACTTGTCTCTGCCATCATTTTTACAATATCTACTATACTCATACAGGAAAATGTTTTCCAAACTGGACACAATTCGTCTTTTGTATTGTCAAGTTCTGCATTTGAAAACAGTGGAACAATTCCATCACAATATACGTGTGACGGCAACAGTATCTCGCCACCACTTGAAATATCTGGTGTTCCACAAACTGCAAAAAGCCTTGCACTAACTGTTGTCGATGTTGATGCGCCAAAGGGACCATTTACGCATTGGGTAATGTGGAACATTTCTACTAATGAGGCCTCATTTTCTCCAGGTGAAGAGATGATATTTCCTCAAGGGGTTACAAGCGCTGGAACGCATGGCTACAAAGCACCATGTCCTCCGTCTGGCACACACCGGTATTTCTTTACACTCTATGCCTTGGATACTTTGCTTGATCTTGATCAGAATTCGACAAGAAGTGATCTGGAACAGGCCATGAATGGACATGTCATAGACAAGACTGAGCTGATGGGAATGTATTCTAAAAGCTGATTTTCCTACATATTGTATTTGTGTGAGGCAAATCTACACTGACCAAAAGTTATAAATGTGCATGGTAGAATACAAAATGCGCGGCTATGACATTAGCCTTGAAATAAAAAATTTCTAAACCGCATCGCTTGATGCTGATAATGTCTACCTAATGGAAATTAATGGGTAGACAAATGAACACAAAAATCAAAACCAAAAAAACAAGAATAGCTTCATCAATAACAGACATCTCGCTTCTGTCATACGTCAAAACCAATAGAATCTTTAAAGACATTCTTGTAGTTAGTGCCATTATCTCTGTATTGTCTAGCTTGTATCTGATGCATGGTACAGCATTTGCACAAACTGAATCTGGCAACTCACTAGTGGTAGCAAAAGGTGTCTCTTCAGACGGTTCGGTTCACGTTACAATAACCTCTACACAAATAGAAGCAGACCAACCACTTGCTCTGCAAATAGCATTCACTGATCCTCATGGAAATCTGATTCCGTATGAACATTATGGCATAAGGGCACAACAGATGGATAGCAATGGCATGCTGTTGCTTTCAAACGAGTCTGCCCTTGCAGTCAATGGAAAAGACATACAGGTTACAGGTTCATTACAAAATGTAAGTCCAATCAACTTTCAGGTGCAACTACAAGGTGCAGGCATGCCAGACACCAGCATCACTGAATGGACCGGACCAAATGAGATAGTTGAGATAACCATTGGCCAGAAATACAGCTATCACACTGCAGTATCAGAAGCTCCTGCAGAAACAAATCAAGTAATTACCATCCCATATGGCGCATATGATCCAAACTACAATACTGCCGCGCCAACTTGGTACCAACCACCGTTTGTCACAATAAGTGTGAATCAAAGTGTAACTTGGATAAACCAAGATAAAGAGATTCATACTGTAACAAGCGGCAAGTCTGCAGGGCGAGCAGGCCTTATTGGAAATAGCGTAGGGCTGCCAGATGGTCTTTTTGATAGCGGAAACATCAACATTGGACAATCGTGGACCCACAAGTTCACACAAGCAGGTACATTTGAGTACTTTTGTACAATACATCCCTGGATGCAAGGTTTTGTCATAGTGCAGCAAGCACAACCCGTCCCTACCGATGCAGAAGGACATGAAGATTACCAAGTTTCCCATTGTGCGCCTCACTCAAGACAGAGCATATGAAATGGACCTTGATTGGGAGCCTCACTACATCACAACAGGGCAAAAGATTACCTTCGTATACCAGATCTATGACAACATCAAATTTCTGGCAATACCTGCTCACTATGTATTTACAATTACCCAAAATGGACAACAGTTGTACAAGGTTGATGACTCGACACAGTATGGAGGCGCATACCAGTATTTCCAATTTGACAACCCAGGTCCTGTGACATTTGAGTTTGACGATGTTGCTCATACGGGACAGTCGGTGCAGTATTCTACTATAGTTAAACAAGGAAACTCTAGCATGAGCAACATGAACATGCCAATAGTAGAACCTGCAAGAAACTTGGAGATCTCGTGGTGGCTTATGCCTATGTTCTTTGTACCTGCTGGGATAGCTATAGCAGGGGTATACTTCCTTAAGATCAAAGGAAAAAGATCAGAAAAAAGTGTTCAAACTATACATAAAAGCAATAAGACGTTTGAGAAAAAATCACCCATATGATCTCTGGTGACTAGGTAAGACATGTAGAGAATTGATATACAAATGAGCAAAAAAATCAAAACCCAAAATGTAGTTAATTTAAGTAACCAATGCGCTAGTCAGGTATGAAAATGATAGAACTGGTATTTCTTGCAGTGGGTGGAGCGGCTGGAACTTTCCTAAGGTATGGTATCACAAAATCTCCATTGCTACTTGGTGCATTACCCGTAAACGTATTGATTGTAAATGTAATTGGAAGTTTTATTCTTGGTGCATTTGCGGTCTTTTCGCAACAATGGAATCTTGATGAAAAATATGCATTGCTTGTAGCAATAGGGTTCTGCGGAGGACTAACAACCATGTCATCATTTGCGCTTGAAACTTCAAATCTAATTGATAACAAACAATACATCATAGTCGCAGTTAATGTCATGACTAATGTAGGATTGTCGCTTGGAGCAATATTTGGCGGCAGGGCTCTAACGAGTGTTATTCTAGGAGGGGGATTTAGATGAGAACTCTGGACATGTGGTCTCTTGTGATAAGGATAAAGCGTAATGATACATTCAAAGGAAAACGCGTTCATAACATGATATTGGATATTCTAAAGAAAGGGAACATCTCAGGAGCTACTGTGTGGACAGGAGTCTCAGGGTATGGTAAGCGCGGAAA
Source organism: Candidatus Nitrosotalea sp. TS (assembly GCF_011319465.1). Lineage (GTDB taxonomy): Archaea > Thermoproteota > Nitrososphaeria > Nitrososphaerales > Nitrosopumilaceae > Nitrosotalea. The sequence continues at coordinate 57,462 of NZ_RCMB01000007.1, read as the reverse complement.
ATCAAATTTCCAAATAGAGGGAATATCAGTTAACATGCCGTTAATAATTGAGGTAATAGATGATCTAGAAAAAATCGAGAGCATATTGCCAGAGATTAAAGAAATTATTGGAGATAACGGACTTGTTACTGTACATAAAACAGGCGTGGTATAGTACAACTCGATAAAATCTGTCTTGTCTGTTTATTGTACCGTGTCATGTAATGTATAATCTGTTTTTGATGCAACTCCACAAGATATTTTACTAGTTGCCAATTCTCACAAGTAAAATGAAATCGATCAACTATACGTTACTTGGAGATGAATCTGTAGCCAAGGATTTTGGCAAAAAAGGGACTGCCACTGATATTACCATATATGATAAAAAAGACGCAGGATTTGTAAAGACATGGACCATACCTACGGGGTTTCCAGAAAAGATTCCTCCACTTCTTCAGGCAATAAACATGGGGGAGTATGTCATTTTTCATGTATCCAAGCTTGACAAGTTTACAGGTGAGCAGATTGTAGCCCTTGATGTGCTCAAAAAGAATAAGGGCTTGTTAACTCACTCTTATGAAGGTAGATAGAGAAAAACTCCTCTTGATGATAAAGGGAACTGTTGTGGAGCAATACAAACTGGTGGAACTGTCAGATCTTAAAAAAGAAATGGATTCCCTCGAACCAGTATCTCATGAAGGAAATGCACGAATTCCAATTGATCATTGTTTTGATGTAAAAGGTGTAGGAACAGTCATACTTGGCAAAGTTGCTCAAGGCAAAATCAAGGCATATGACAAGCTCAAGCTGCTGCCAAAAGGAGACGAGGTCGTGATAAAGTCAATCCAGATGCACGATGATCCGGTAGAAGAGGCAGTATCCCCAGCACGAGTCGGGCTTGCTGTTAAGGGAATTGTATCAGATGATGTTCAAAGAGGAGACCAATTGTGTATAGGGGATGAAGTTACTATATCACAAGATATCGCACTGGATTACTTGCAAAATAAATTCTTCAAGGATAATCTGACAGAAAATCAGACATTTCTTGTCAATATAGGCTTGCAGACAAGGGCTGCCAAAATAGTCTCTCTTAAACCAATGAAACTTTCGCTCAACAAACCTGCATCATTTGTGAAAAATGATATCTGCGTAATTCTAAAACCTGAATCGCAGACAATACGTATAGTGGGAAGCGGACAGATTATCACGTAATGGTATGTAGTGTAGACATACCTGTTTAGATCAACTGTTTTTACCGTTTCCTCTCAAATTCTTTTTTCAACAATCTTATGAGTTGGATACACGTATGTAAAATGTGAATGAAACCCAAGTATACTCCATGACACAAAATTCCGGACAGATTTACGAACAAAACTGGCCGCAAAACGGACAGAGTTTGTTTTGGTTAAATATTTAACTGGATTGATGTCTTGCATTGAAAAATAGAACATGACATGAACTAAAATATCTGTAAATGACACGGTTGTCATACATGGCTAATTTTGATATGGTCGCCTTTATCTCGTGGTCATCTATTACAGCTATCTCTGTTATCGTAACAGGGTTGGTCTATAAGAAATTTGCAAAAAGAGACAGAAATGAATCACCTCCGGCTTGAGAAAAAAGGCTTACGTGGATTAGCCATTGCAGAGAGCTTTCGTGAGACTGATTTAAAATCAAAATTGGCAGGAGTTGTCATGCGTAGGGATTTTGTAATTGATGGATTTGTTTTTGGTAGTGCCACAGTTGAGGGAGACGATGCAACTGATGTTATCATATCAATGTATGAAAAGCTAGACCGTGATGATATTAGCTTCATTTTGGTCTCAGGACTGATTATTTCCATGTATAATATAGTTGACATGAAAAAACTCTGGAAAAATACCAATATGCCAATTATCGGTGTCACCTATGAAGAGTCGGATGGAATAGAAGATGCAATCAGACACCATTTTCCAAATTCCTGCGAATCAAAAATAAAACAGTACAAAAATCTCGGTACAAGGACCAAGGTATCGTTGCACACAAAACATGACATTTACCTCCGGGTGGAAGGATGTGACATGAAAGAAGCAAAAAAACTACTTGACGCATTTACGTTGCAAGGCGCAATACCTGAACCATTAAGAGTCGCACAAATTCTTGCCAAGGCAGAACTTGATTTGAAATCCTGACCCTACTTTCGTTCTTCCTTGCTTACAACCCATTTGCTATTTGTTAATCGCGAAGATGTAAACTCGATCTGTCCTATACACGCGATCTCCCTTTCGAACAATTCCGTATTCATTGCGTGATGACACCTTGATGACCAACCGTATTGGAGTGTATCCGCCTTCTATGACCTTTATTCTAAATCGTTTGCTTGCTTTGATGACCAAGTCACGTGCAATCTTGGAACCGCCAATCCATGAAAACATCTCAAAATTGCCAAAATTTTTGGTTGATATCTCATAATCGTACAGCCTTGCCTCGAATTTCAAATCTAACTTCTTTGCCTCTTCGTTCATCCAGTCTACAGCCTGCTTACCGTAGCCTTTTTCAATTCCAAAAGATTCTGCATCTGCCAATTTTTGATCCTAATTGTAGGACGGTTGAATATAATTCAAAAGTGATCATGTCAGATATATTAATCACAAAGTACTCTGAGAAAATAGTTGCCCAGAACTGCCTCCAGACATAAGAAAAGCCATAGAGTCTAACTGGAACGAATATCTTTCAAAATATGCCAATCTCTTTTCTTCAAACTATGTGGAAGGATCCAGTCCGCCTTCAGTTTTTGTCGGCTCTTACGGGTATCCAAAGGTCTTGGTAGGGCCAATGGTGCCCCCAGTTCATGGCAACACGCTAGTTATGGACTTGCCAGAGTCTTGGCTTGGAAAGAGTCTGGAGGATATCGTAAACTATAGGCTATCGCTGGTAAGAGGAATCCAAGCAGTTCAGATAAAAGAGCCTCAGGGAAGATACATTGAAAGTTTACAAGAGCTTGCCATGTCGTCCCAGTCAACTGATTCTGAAGTGGAATTTGTAAAAAATACCCGTCCAACTTTATTTGTAGATGGAGAAAATGCGCCTTTTGGTCCAGTTGGTGAAATAAAGACTGCCAAGTTTTCAAATTCGTCTTCAGACAAGAACATTCAGAAATTGTTTTATGACAAGGACATTTTGGCACAAGATGCAGTGCTTGAACTCTACAATCGTGGTATTGAGGTAAGCAAAATTCAAAAATGTTTCAGTATTGGAATGTTTGGAAAAAATAGAAAACTTGTACCTACAAGATGGAGCATAACTGCAACCGATGACATGATTTCAAAATCCATGGTTGAACAAATAACAAGTTTTTCTGAGATTGACAGCTGCCGTCTTTTCACCTATGAGCATCTCGGTAATTTGTATGCAGTAATTCTGTTTCCAAGTAGGTGGATGTTTGAGATGCAAGAGGCATGGTACGATCAGGAAGGAAACATAGGATTTGGGTCTGATTTTGAAGACATGAAGGGACTTTCCCATTATCCAGAGACTGCGGGGGCCCATTTTGCATCACGTCTTGCAGTTGCAGAATATCTTTTGGCAGCCAATGTCCAGGCAGGAGTCATGGTACTTCGAGAGATAAGGCCTGAATATGCAGTTCCTGGTGGGTGTCTGGCAAGTAAGAGAAGGAGTCAGAATGGCGCTAAAACAAAAACCAGTCATGGTATACACTTTTGAGCAAGGCCTAGATCTTGCATGCAAAGGTATGAGCGTAGACAAGAAAGAATGGCTGGCAAGAAGTAAATTGCATAAAGCAAGAAATCAAAAATCGATAAAAGATTATTTCTAACTGCTAGAGTTTTTATTGAACACGTTTTGAGTCTAATTGTTGCAAAACAAAAGTATGATTATTGCCATAGCGATCATAGCATCGCCGATAATGTTTGCGTTGGCAGTATTCCCAGATACGTTCAGTCTTGGTTGGAACCAAGGCAGGGGAGGACTTCTCTTTGCATTGGCATTTATTGCAGCAGAATTAATAGGCATAAAACTTGAGATCCCAAAGAAAAGGCTTTTTGCTGCAATTCCGTTAGCAGGAGCGGCCATTGTATATTTGGTAGCCATTGAATTTGGCCTCAAAAATTACCTTGCTACAATTGCGCCACAGTTTCATGTCTTATTGTTAGATTCGTGGGACTGGATGTGGGACTTTATCGTATTTGCAATTTTCTTTGTAGCTACACTGACCATACTTTTTGGCAAGAGGTGGATAAGAATATCGCCAGCAGGCCCAATCTATGCCGCTGGTACTGCGATAATTCTATCACTTGATGCATTCTTTCCGTATGACTCACTTGGTCCATTACAGTATGTTGTACCTTATCTTGTAAAGTTAGATGTATTTTTGATAACAACCTTTAATCTGGGAATTGCCAGTGCACACGGAAACATCATGTTCCTAAGTGGTGATCATGGCCCCTTTGCACTTCAGGTGTTCTGGCCATCCGCAGGAGTTCATAGTATGATAATCTATTCTCTTGTCATGATGGCATTTTTGCTAAAGATGAATATTCCAAGAAACAGAAAGGCCGTTTATTTTGCACTTGGAGTAGTTGGAACGGTCGGAGTAAATGTAATCAGAATCCTGTCTCTTTCGCTATTTGTACTCAAAGTATCTACTAACGTAAATGAATTTCAATCGTTTCATGGTATTGCAGGCGAGATAATGTTTCTGCCGTGGCTCTTTGTCTTTTTACTCATTGTCACATATGTGGAAACAAAGCGATTAAAAAAAAATGAAATAAAAATTGCAGAACATGAATACGATAAAAATCAATAGAGAAGTAAATCAGGGAACATACGAAATAGAAGATATTTTTGATGGGTTAAAGGAAGTTGAAATTTTACGCAAGATCTTTGGCTCAAACACAGAACTTGATGATGTCTTTTCAAAGACAAAGGTAATTGTGGACACAAGCAGTCACTATATGCACGTAAAAAATGAAGATGCCACAATTGTTATTGGATTAAACCACCTGAAAAACTCTGACAAGATAATTCTCTATCTTGACATTGTACATGAACTTGTACATGTAAAACAACAGAGACAGGGTCTAGACTTGTATGATAAATCATATTCATATGTGGACAGGCCAACTGAAATTGAGGCCTATATTGTAGCCGTTGAAGAGGCAAAACGACTAGGCATGAAACATCATGAGATAATAGATTATCTGCAAGTGGAGTGGATTACTCCTGATGAGCATAAAAGACTTGCAACACATGTAGGGCTTGAACATTAAAAAAATCTTGTAATGTTCACTTGTCCTGCAACTTCTGAAAAATCAGAAACTTTTACGCCCAGTCTTCTGATGAGCAGTCTTTGATCCTCTAGGGATTCTTTGAGCAATTGAAGTGCAGTTTTTTTCAATTCTTCCAAACTGGACGTTGGGTTTTTCAGCATTCTGGACTTTGTTCTGTTTGACAGATCCTCTTGGACAAATTGTATTCCTACTGACTTGAAAACAAGATTGTCTCTTACAATTGCTTCATGCACGTCAGAACAGAGTTGTTCCAAGTCTCTTGATAAAAACTCAAAATCTTTTGTGTCTTGCTTTAATGTTATGATTCTGCTATATTGTATGGGCTTCTGCTCTTGGAGATACCGGTTCATCATCAATTCCCCTTGCTGCATTGTAAATGTAGGTTCCAGTCTTTCGTCCAAACAGGCTGTTAAGCGAGAACACGTCTAATCTTCTCAGATCTGATATTGTCTGGAGGCTCATTTCATGGAATTTTTCTTCAGATTTTTTCCCAATTCCTGGTATGACCTTGATTGGTAGTGGATCAAGAAAAGACTCGATTTTATCTGGCTCTACTACTGTAAGGCCGTCCAGGTTTTTTAAAATCAGAAGCTATCTTTGACACAAGCTTGTTTGCTGAAACTCCGACAGTTGATGAAAGTTTTGTATTGCCGCGAACCGCATTCTTTAATTGCTGGGCAAGATGTGCGGCATTTGCAAAGTTGCCTTCTGTTCTTTTTGTAACGTCAAGATATGCCTCATCTCGTCCTACGTATTCAAAAACATCTGCATATTTTCTAATCAAATTCATCACATTCTCTGAAATCTCTGAATAATAGTCAAAATCTGTAGGAAGAAATGTTGCCTCGGGTACATTCTCAAGCTTTCTTTTTGCAAATTTTATGGGCATTCCGGATTTTACCCCGTATCTTCTTGCTATGTAATTGGCAGTTGCTATGGCCCCGCTGTCGCCCCCTCTGTCAGAGAATACGCATACGGCAACCGGCTTTGTCTTCAACTCTGGGGTTCTCAATTCTTCGCATTGTGCGTAAAAATAATCAAAATCAATGTGGAAGACGACTCTGTGACTCACAAGTTTTTCTAGTGTGATTTTACTTATTACATTATTGTAAAGCGATTTTATACTGTTCATTAAATGAATTAATTCATTTTTTCATTATATTCTGGTATGACTGGCAAGTGTGAGCGTCTTCTTTTTCAAATTACATCTAAATACCGATCTTATTGATAAATATCATGAGCTATCCTGTCTCAATAAACGAAGAAGGAATCAAACTACAGCCGGAGAAAATGGATGTTGATAAACCGTATTATTGCATTTACCAAGAGAAAGTGATGCTTTTTTTCAAGGACAAAAACGACCTTCTAAATTGTTATGAAATAGAAGAAAAAGAAATTGTTGATGAAGTAAAACAGGCAAAATTGGAAGATATCGATAATATCATTGAGAAATACGTAGAAAAAAAGAATCTTAACCATTAAATAAAACACAAAAAGAGTTGGTCTGTGCCAAGACCGCCAAATATTGTCTTCATCGGCAAAAAACCAATTCTTACCTATGTGAATGCTACTTTGACATTACTTGCAAATGAACCTACTGTGACAATAAAGGCAAGGGGCAAGAGCATGACTGCGGCAGTAGATGTCTCACAAATGATAGTTAAGAGAATGAACGCAGTTGGTTACAAGGTCAGTGGTGTGAGAATTTTTTCAGAAAAAATGGAATCAAAGGACGGAAAAGAAAGAAACGTATCAACAATTGAGGTTGATGTTTCTAAACCTGAAGATGGTTAGCAAGGCCCTCAAGTATTCCTTGGCTATCGTATTGTCTGGTGTTATTGCAATAGTTGTATTGTATAACGTTGGATTTGTAGATAAATGTCCGCTAAAACAAATAGACATTGAGGGTAATCTAAAAAAATATGATCAAACAAAAGATCCAGAATTATGTGCTCAATTAAATGACAAGATATCACAATTTGATGATTCATGTAAAGGCAATCTGGAAATACTTGATTGTGGTTAACGAGCAGCTTGGGCTAGAAAGTTTATCCCAAAATAAACCAAAACTCCGCTTAGCGCAATCATGAAAATCTTGTAGTTCTTCGTTGAGAGAATCTTTTTTCCGCGGCTAGACAAAAATCCGACTGCTCCTAACCACGCATAGTCCATCCATATGTGAAATCCGAACATTATGCCAATTCCAACAAATGAGTATAGCAGTATGGCATCAGAAATTAATTTGAAACCTATCGTAATCCACCAAATCAAGAAAAATGGATTGAGCGCACTCAATAGAATTCCTATAAAAAATGGACCATGTTTTGGTAAATTGTCAGAATTTGTTTTTCTCAAAGTGGTCCTAATCTGTAATCCTGCAAAGACAAAGAGGCTTATGGCACCAAGTATGGAAATGTATTCTCTGAACTGAGGAAATACAGTAAAGGAAACTGCGCCAATTCCAAGTAATATGACAAGCGGAAGCTCAACCATTGTATGTCCAACAGCCATTTTGATTCCTGTTTTCCATCCTCCTCTTGTTCCGTATGCGACATTTGCTGCAAAAAGGGGTCCTGGCGACATGACACCTGAAACTGAGATTGTAATGACTGTTAATGCAAATTCTAGTAGTGTAGTCATGTAGACATTTCAGTATCTAGTAAGCAAAAATTTTTGATGTGGGCTCTATCTTGCTTGCTAAAAAATCCAGTACCTCTTCTGCATTATACATGTAAAAGAATTCATCAGTGCCGTTTTTTGATATGTTAACACAATATCTCCTAGACGTTTTGTTGATGAAAACAAATCCTATCTTGTCTTCAATCCTTATTCCCTCGTCAGAATCTAGGACTCTAAGATATTTTGGCAGACTATTTTTTGCGATCTCTCGCTCTTGATAGCTCATCCGTAAATTGCATCTCGTAGTGGACCTGCGTCTTGCTCTGTTTGTTTCAAACTCTGTTCGATGTTTTCTGCTTCACTCATTAGAGTTCGGAAATCACATGCTACGCCTGGAACAAGCTTTGCCATTGCCATGCAAATTTCTGCACCTGCTCTAAAGTCTGGTCCTGTTTCTTGACCTTTGTACAAGAGGACTATTACGTTAGTTTTTGTAATGGCACCTTCGTTCAACAAAATTCCGGGAATGCCGGGGACTGTACCGTTTTTTAGTATTGGAATTTCTGAATCCGATAATCTCTTCTTTGCATTTTCAGTACTGGCAACTCCTATGACAAACGGTTTTTCATCTGTTTTTACTGCAGAGCTGCTTACTATGAGAGAACATTTGTGTTCGTTTGCCCAATTTAGCATGGTTCTTGCCACTTCTCTGTGAAGTGATTCATGAGGAGTCAGATATGATGAAAATACTGCTACTTTGAGATCCTCGTTTACAATTATTCTTGCAGGAAAGTTAGGTGCCTCATCTCTTACAATGCTGATGGGAGGAAAAAGATCTGAATCAAGAACTCCGGCCAATTCAAATTTAGATGTTGTATTTATCAAAGATTCTGTGGCTATGGCATTTGCAAGTCCAGCATAAGGAAAGCCATCGACTACAAAACCTCCTTCTATATTGATTGATTTTAATTCTCTGACACTTATTTCATTACCCATGAATTGTCATCGTACTACATCCTTTTAAATCATGGATATCATTTTATGTGTCAAATTCCATCGATGGCTCAGTGAACGATAACGAACACGTCATGATCAAGATTTTCAATTCCTTTTCCTCAAATAAAGATAAGTTTGAACCGTTTGAGAAAAATATGGTAAAGGTATTCATCTGTGGTCCGACATTGTATGATTATACCCACGTGGGCCATGCTAGAATATTTCTCACATACGACCTTTTGTGTAGACATTTGCGGGAACGAGGATATGATACTGATGTTCTAGTAAACATGACTGATATTAATCAAAATGTGTTCAACAAAGCAAAAGATGAATCAAAAGATTACCATGTAGTTGCTAGATTCTATGCACAGAAGTTTGCCGAAGATCTAAACATATTGAATATCAAAAGCGTAAACCGATTTGCATATGTTTCAGATTATGTCGAATACATGGAAAGCCACATATCTCAATTGCTGGAACAAAAAATTGCATATTATGCAAATGGCAATGTCTATCTTGATATATCAAAAGATAGAAAATATGGAATGCTGTCAAAACAGTCACGAAACCAGCTCCAACTTCACAGGCTGGATATAGGACCTAACAAGAAAAGCCAAGAAGACATTATGCTGTGGAATTGCTCTGATGATTTTGGATTCTCATGGAAAAGTAAGTTTGGGAGTGGAATCCCATGGTGGCATATGCAAGACACAACTGTAGCATTAGAAAATTTTGGCGCAAATTATGATATACACGGTGGGGCAAGAGAACTATTGTATCCTCATCATGAGGCACATCTTGCTCAATACAAGATGTTTTCAACATCTGAAAATCCAGTCAAGATGTGGATGCACGTGGGTCTTGTTCTCTCAAATGGCGAAAAGATGTCAAAGTCTCTTGGCAATGTAGTATGGTCAAAAGATCTGGCACAAAAATATGGACAGAATCTACTCCGTCTCTACATTTTCTCAACTCATTACCGTGAAGATGTCAATTTTGATGAAAAACAAATTATTGAAAGAAGACAGCTCTTACAAAAAATTAACATTACAGGAACAAAAACATCTAAAAAAACTGATTCTGAACTCTCCGTACTAGTTGAGGCATTTTTTGCTGCATTGGACGATGATCTAAATTCGCCTAAAGCGCTTGAAATATTTGAAAATATTTGCTCCAAGGTAATTGCAGGAAGTAATATAGGATATGATGATTTTCAACGAATATGTCAAGTGCTGGGAATAGTACTCTAATATCACGGCTAGAAGAAATAGGGAACTCTTTCACTGGTTTATGGGCAAGCTCAGAAACTCTCAAATGTGGTACACTCTTTTTTAATCCAGATCTTTCAAATGATATATTTTTTGACAAACTCACAAACATAACTTGCGTCAATAACAAAATGCTAGATGATGCTCTGGCGCTTTTTGCTAAACGTAATACAACTCCGTATGTTTATACGTTGAATTATCCTGAACTTGAAGAAATTCTACTCAAAAAAAACTTTAGACTCTATGATGTTCAACACGTTCTTGCAAAAGTGCCTGATTCGTCAAGAACCCCAAAAGTTCGTACGATATCTAGCGATGAATCCATGATATGGTCAAAAACGTTCTGCGATGCATATGACTGCCCTGATTGGCTCAGGCTAGTAGACCGTATTGTAAAAAAATCAGCCTCCTCTGTGGGTTACTTTGTTGATGACTCTATTAGCTCCTGTGTTGCACTGTATGAAAAAAATTCCATATTGGGACTTTATTGTCTTGGAACCATACCTGGCATGAGAAAGAAAGGCCTTGCAGCTTTGTTAATTGATTTTGCCCTCAGTGAAGTAAAGAGACGTAATCTGGAATTACTCATGCTTGAAACGTATCAGAAAGATGCTCTACTTGATTTCTATTCAAAACTGGGCTTCAAAGAAATTTATCAAAAAAATATCTATACTATTTGATCCTAGAAAGCAGTGCTAAATATAGAAAAGGCAGAATTGTTGTTGCCTCTGCATGTATTGTTGTCTGTTTTGCATTCTGGGTTACCTTGCCCCATGAAATTGCTTCTCTTACCAGTGCTCCGCTCAGACTGCCGTCAAACTCTTGTGCAGTCGTGATGTATACTGCATAGTCCAATCCCTCTCGATACTGATTCCACCATAATGTATGGTGCTTTGATATTCCTCCGCCTATCATTAGAGCGCCAGATTTTTTTGCCTTGAAAATTAAACCTGACAACAAATCGCCATCTGATGCTACATTTAGTCTAAAGTCATTGTGTTTTTGTGTAAACATCCAAATCTGGCTGCCCACCGCACCGTCCATTATCCCGGGAACTATGACAGGTATGTTGTTTTTGTTTGCCCAATACAGAAAAGAATCTTCTCCAAGATTGTCACCTATTGCCTTGCATACATCATGTGTTGACATTTCTTTTTTTCCACTGGCATATTCTTTTTCTAAAAATGCTTGAACTTTTTCTTCAATTAGAGGACCATAACTTTTCAATGGTACCAGAACATTTCCGAGTCGATGAATTTCCTTGTCTGCCAACTCGCTATCGTCTAGAGTAAACGATCCTTCTAGATAATTTGAAAAATGTCTTGCAATGTCATGGTCAAGTGCACCGCAAGTAGTTATGATAACATCGCACATTTTGTTCTTTACCATGTCAGTAATTACTCCTCTAAGGCCCGTGGATACAACTGCACCAACAAAGGACAAAAACTTCAAGCAGTCTTTGTCTTCTATCATTGAAGTCAGAATATTCAATCCGTCTGCTAGATTTCTTGACTCAAAACCACCTGACTTTGACATTTGCTCAAAAATAGAATCTACAGAATCATCTTTTTTAATTGAGATATCCTTTACAGGTCTGCCGGAATTTATCACACGTCTAAAGTCCAATCTGGGATATAAAATCCTCTGCCCTTGAGAATCACAAGTAATTAATATGTAGGTATAATTTGGTAGCTATCGATTAAGTTGGGAAAGAAGATCAAGATTGCTATAGCCGGTGTAGGCAATTGTGCTTCTGCACTCATTCAAGGCGCAAAATATTATACAGATAATCCAAATGATGTCATAGGACTTACTGCTTACAACCTGGGCGGATACGAGCCAGGGGATATCGAAGTGGTAGCAGCATTTGATGTTGCAGATACAAAGGTTGGAAAAGATATCTCAGAGGCAATATACGCAAGACCTAACAACACAATCACTGTTGCCGAAGTGCCGCGCACGGGTATCATAGTACAACGAGGGCCCACAAAAGATGGTCTGGGACGACACCTCAGTCGAATAGTTACCCCTTCGCCAGAACCAGAGGTCAATGTCAAAAAAGTATTGCAAGACACTGGGGCAGAAATGCTTGTAAATTATCTTCCTGTTGGAAGCACGGAAGCTGTGAGAAATTATGCAAGTCAGGCACTTGAGGCAGGCATAGGATTTCTTAACGCCATTCCAGTGTTTATTGCATCAGAACCCAAGTGGCAGCAAATGTATGCAGAAAAAAAGATCCCACTTGCTGGAGACGATGTGATGAGCCAACTCGGAGCTACTGTAGTACACAAGACACTTGTGAAGCTTTTCGTAGATAGGGGTGTATTGATTGACGGTACGTATCAGCTGAACATTGGTGGAGATATGGATTTTTACAATATGCTCGATGAAGAGCGTCTTGAGGACAAGAGGATAAGCAAGACAAGTGCAGTAAAAGCAATGGCAGATTATGATATACCAATGAGAATAGGTCCAAGTGACTATGTCGACTTTATTGATAATGAAAAGATCTGCTACATAAACATAGAAGGCAAATACTTTGGCAAGATCCCAATCAAACTCGATCTAAAGCTCAAGGTAATTGATGCGTATAACAGCGCAGGAATTATGATCGATGCTATACGTGGATTGAAGATAGCACTAGACAGAAAGCTATCTGGACCAATGACTAGCATCTCATCTTACTGCTTCAAGCATCCCCCGATACAGATGCCATACACTGAGGCAATGAATGCCTTTACAGAATTTGTCGAAGGTAAACGCGACAAATAGTCACACATTGTAATTATTGTTAGCCTAGTCAATGAAACTTGTCAATAATCTGTTATTTCAGATGTTAAAGCACCGACTTCATTGGTTCACATACGCAAGCTAGAGATCTTCGGATTCAAATCCTTTGGATACAAGAATACTCTAGTCAACTTTGAGCCAGGCCTTGTAGCCATCTCAGGTGCTAACGGATCTGGCAAGAGCAACATTTTGGATGCAATCTCATTTGCTTTGGGTGAGAACGCGCCAAAAATCATGAGGGTGGATAAGTTGCGTTCGCTGTTGCATGATGTGGACAATGCACACCATGGCGCAAAGATAGCGCGAGTGAGCTGTCACTTTGATAATTCTGATCGAAAGATCCCAGTTGATTCGAATACAGTCACAATCACAAGAGAGATGGACGAATCAGGTGAGAATATCTATTATCTGAACCAAAAAAAGGTACTGCGAAACCACATTTTAGATCTTTTAGAGATTGCAAACTGTGGCATTCACAAGCTGAATATTGTACAACAGGGTACAATTACTAGGATTTCAGAGTTTAACTCAGAAGAGAGAAGAAGAATAATTGAGGATATCATAGGGCTTGCCTATTTTGACGAGAAAAAGACAGAGGCATTAAAACAACTAGACGAGGCCGATAGAAGACTTGAGATTGCGCTAGCCAGGATGGATGAGATAAAAAAACGCATTGATGAACTAGAGGAGGAACGAAACAACCAACTACGATATGATTTCTTAGATCAGGGAACTGAAGAGACTTTATGCAATTCAGGCCTCAAATAAGCTTCGAGACATTGATACACAAAAGGTATCAAAAGAGAGGAGTCTTAATGCCATCCAGTCTGAATACAAAAAACTTGATGAACAGCGTGGGCAGTTAAGAGATGAAATCAAGAAATTAGAAGAAGAGAAACAAAAATTCATGGAAGAGGTCAACGCATACAATATCGCAAAGGCATCAATTGATTCTGAACTCTCTGCTGCAATGCACCAGTCAGAATCAGCAAATAGTAAATTGGTTACTGATGCAAGGAGAATGGGACAAATAGAATCCAGGCTTCCCGGAAATTCAAACTGACATGACTGGAATACATGAAAAACGCGCCATTTTAGAATCTCAAATTACAGAACTAAAAAATCAATCAACGTTATCAATGAATCAAGAAAGAACGTCAATGCCGAACTTGCATCGGTTGACTCTGAAATTAGTCAAATCATGAGGCAGCAATCTCTAGTCACAAGTAACAAGATCAAAACTGATGAAAAGGTAAGAAATCTTACTAGCACATTAAATGATGCAAAGCTTTCCAGTTCAAAACTAGAACAAGAACACCTAGACATTCAAAACAAGGTTGAACAAAACTCATTTAAGACAAAAGCATTATCCGACGAAAAAGAAAAACTATTTGATCTTGAACAAAAGCTCAGGCAAGTAAGAGCGGGTCATGAGCTTGCAATTAACGATCTAAAGTCTAGGCTTGCAGACTTGCGTGATAAGCGTACCAAAATAGAAAAAGATGTTGAAGAGACCACCTTGATTTTTGAAAAGGCAAGCAAGGCAGCTGCCCAGTATGAAGCAAAAATTAAAGTTGTAAAAGAAGTAATGCATGAAGATTATTCTATTGCAAAGCTCAAAGAAGATTCAAAGCGATTGGGAATTCAAGGACTTGTCTATGAATTACTTTCGTGGGACAAACAATATGAGAGAGCGATCTTATCAGTGGGCTCTGACTGGCTAAAGGCGCTTGTTGTAAACGACTTTGCAACTCTTCTTGGAATTGCCGAATTTGCTCAGCAGAAAAAACTTCCAAAAATCAGAATAATTCCATTAGATGCAGTATCTAACTCAAAAGCTGTTATTCCACAAGAGGACGGAATACTTGGAGTCATTTCAGATTTTATAAAATGTGATGAAAAACTAGAATCGCTCAAGAACTTTATCTTTGGAAGCATAGGTCTTGCATCTTCAAAAGAGGCAGCGTATGCATTATCGAAGAAAGGATACAAAGCAGTTACACTTGATGGGCATTTCTTTGAGGCAGATGCAAGCGCAGTAATTGTAGACATGAATTCCAAGGTTTCCAATCTTACAAAGATAATTCTTCTTAGTACTTCGGTAGATGGACTGGTGCAATCTCTTGAACTGTTAAAGAAATTCATCCAAAACAAGAGCGGACAATTAAAGAAAATTGAGAGGATAACAAGAAATCTGGATGGTAGGTATCATTCTTCAGAAACAGGGCTTGCTAATGTGGACATGAGCCTTACAGACGTGAGATCAAAGTTAAAGACAATATCTGTATCAATTGACCAACTATCGTCAAGAATACTGCAGCTTAGGCGCAGAGAAGAGCACATTCTAGTCGAACTCTCAAAGACTGAATCCTATATTGCATCTTTGGAAGAGAGAATATTGCTAACTCGGGAAAACTATGCAGAAGAAGAACAGGCAAGAATCGCTACCGCAATTTCTTCACTAAATGAGAAAAAGTCAACCTTGTTGACTTCGCAGAGTACTATATCTACTGAATTTCGTGAACTAGGTACAAGAATTACTGAACTTGTCAATGAGGAAAACTCACACAAGGCAAACATGCGACGCTTATCTGAAGAACAGTCTTCTCTGAACCACGAAAAACATGATCTTGAGGTACAGTCAAGAACGCTATCAAAAGAAAAGGAAAGCGCTGACGTCTTATTGGTATCGTTGAGAGAAAAGGAACAACAACTGATAGCTACTTCTGGCACTTCGGTATCTACACTCAAAGAATACGATGCTAAATTGAAGACTTTTTATGAATCTGAGAGGACACTCACAAAAGAAATCAACGGGATGGAAAGACAATCTGATTCCATTTTGCGTGATATCAAGGATCTTGGCGAAAATGAAGAAAGAATACGCAAAACCCTTCTCTCATATGGTTATGAGACTTTGCTTGAATCATTTGATGTTGATGAGATTCTTGTAGAACTAGAATCTGAGAAGAGAAAAATGTCAGGCTCTCTTAACACAAGGGCTCCTGAGACATATGTTGAGATTTCAGATGGATATCGTTCCATGTCTACTCGAAAAAATGAACTAGAATCTGAAAGAAATTCAATTGTAAAATTCATTGAGGAAATAGACAAGGACAAGAGACAGACATTTTTGGAGTCTTATGACAAGGTAGACAAAGATATTCGCGAAATTTTCAGCAAGATGACTGGCGGAAATGCTTGGCTTGAGATTCAAAATGAGGATGATATCTTTACATCAGGAATTTCATATCTGGTGCAATTTCCAAACAAACCAAAAAGAGAATCCACGTCAATTAGTGGTGGAGAAAAAACTCTTGCCGCAATTACGTTCCTACTTGCTCTTCAAAAACTAAAGCCATCGCCATTTTATCTTCTTGACGAAGTTGATGCTCACTTGGACGCACTAAATACCGAAAGACTAGCCAAGATACTTGAAGATAGATCTGGAGGAAGCCAAATCATAATGGTATCACTAAAGGATTCAGTAGTACAAAAGGCAAAATTGATCTACGGTGTATTTCCAAGAAACGGTGTATCGCATGTTGTGTCGCACAGGATTTCAAACATATCCCAAGAAGTAGCAAACTAGTCTATCTTTACAAAACACGCAACAGATCTTTTATCGCCGGATGGTTCAAGCTCTGGTTCTTGTTTGCATTTTTCAATGGCATACGGGCATCTTGCCCTGAACCTGCATCCTTGATACACATCAGTCTCGATGGGTTCATTGATGCGAATTTTTTTCTCTTTTTGCAAGTTGGCTGGGTTTGGTTCAGAAATGGAATCCATGAGGGCTTGCGTATATGGATGTCTTGGGTGCAACAATACATCATTGATAAGACCTGTCTCAACAATCTTGCCAAGATATAGTATGGAAATAACATGACCCACGTATCTTGCAGTGGAAAGATCATGTGTGATATACAAAAATGAGATGCCATGTTTGTTTTGCAACTCTTTTATCAATTCTAAAATTCCAACCCTGACTGATACATCAAGCATTGAGACTGGTTCATCAGCTATGATCAATTTGGGCTTGGTTGCAATGGATCTTGCAATGGCAACGCGTTGTCTCTGACCCCCTGACAACATATGTGGATATTTTGAAGCAATCTCTTCAGGATCTAATTTCACATCTCTGAGTGCAGCAAAAACTAAATCTTTTCTCTCGCTTGGTTTGCCGATGGCATGTATGTCCAGCGGCTCCCTTACTATGTCAAAAATTTTCATTCTAGGGTCTACTGATGCATAAGGGTCTTGGTGTATCATCTGGCATTCAGTCCTTATCTTTTTGAGACTTGATGCATCATTAGTTATTTTTATACCGTCAAAAATGATATCTCCTGATTCTGGCTCTATTGACCTCAATATCAGACGAGCAACTGTCGTCTTACCAGATCCTGATTCGCCAGCAAGGACAAATGTCTGGCCGCTCTTTATTGAAAATGAAATATCATCAACTGCTCTTACAGTTTCTTTTTGGCGTGCAAAACCGCCCTTTACAAAGTATTTTTTCAGGTTTTTTACAGAAAGGATTTCTTCCATCGCAATTACCTATCTGTCAAGTATGTCAAGAAAACTGTATAAGGTATCCTGTAGTGTTAAAGCGTAACTGGAGCCTCTGTTAATCCAATCCTGACTACCGAGATTTGTGAATATTCTAGGCATTAGGCGATCACTTGGTCAATTTCTTACTATCGCAAAGTTTTAAAGGCTATAATTATGATACTCAAACGTGAACGCCAAACTCCTAGCCGTGGTAATGATCACTGGTTTAGTTCTAAGTGGAAGTTCTGTTTACCTAAGTAAAACGGTATTTGCAGACGATCAATGGTCTGACATTGCTCAGAGGCAACTTGCTGCTCAACAAAGAGCGCATTGGTCTATTCTGACAAGTATCAGTTTGATAACACGAACGGAGCACAAAGAAACTGGTCCGGACTATCTTTTACTACGACAGATGAGAATACCGTAGGACGAAACTTGGCAGCAGGATCACAAGCATCTTTGGACAATGCCTTGGCACAATTTGACAAGATTCATGTAGAACAGCTTCAAAATCTGCAATCTACCAACTACACTGGCTTGAACAGTGTAACGACTGATGAGCAAGGAAGGGATAGAAATACTCTGATTGCTAATGCAAGAGATCAATCGTTGAATGCATCTCAATCTATTGTATCGCAATTATATCAGATAGATGCAGCTTACACTGATCTGCAGAATCATGGAACAACAAATGAACAAAACACAGGCAACAGACAAGCTCAAATTGACAAGACTTGGGACTCTATGGATGCACAAGCAACTGCTCTTGTAAACGCTCTTACTAGGGTTGACACTGCTTATGTGAATCTACAATCAGGTGGTACTACAAACGAGAATACGCAAGGTCGTCAACTAGATGCAGCTCAAGCATATGCACTAGGCAAAGCAATTCAGATATTCCAGGAGATTCATGCAAAGACTCTTGCACAAGATGAATCTACAGGTTATGCTGGTCTTACTAGTTCAACTACAAATGAACAAAACAACAACGACCGAGATGTAGAAATTGCTAATGGAAGTCAGATGGCATTACAGAATGCACTGAACTTTTACAATGCATACTATCAAGGCGACGGTCTTAACCAAACAACCTATTCTCACTAAGTTTTAAGAAATTTTTTAATTTTATTTATCCTATTCATAGAGCCAGCATAATACATGGCCTGATTCTGTTTTAATTTTGGGCGGCTCTTTTCTACATTTTTCCATTGCGTGTGTACATCTATCGTAGAACCTGCATCCTGTTTGCATGTTAGCCAAGTTAGGAGGCGTGCCTTTGAGAGATATTAGTTCTGGTTCGCCTTTAATTTTTGGCATGGACTTGAATAACGCCTGGGTGTACGGATGTTTGGGATTTGAATACACCTCTTGTAATGTGCCAAATTCCACTATCTTTCCGGCATACATTATTCCGACATTATCTGCAATTTCAGATATTATGCCAAGGTCATGGGAAATTAGTATGAGCGACATGCCTTCTTTTTTTAGTTTTTTGAGCAAACTTAGGATCTGGGCTTGTACTAGTACATCAAGTGCCGTGGTAGGCTCATCTGCAATTACCAGACTCGGACGTAAAACCAGCGCCATTGCGATTACCACTCTTTGCTTCATGCCGCCGCTGAGTTCGTGAGGGAATTTATCCAACACTGTAGGAGGCAAACCAACCGAATCTATGATATCGTTAATCGTTTTTTGGCGGTCCCCTCTATAATCATGGGCTTGCAAAATCTCTTCGAATTGCTGTCTGATTGAAAAAACTGGGTCAAGTGAGTTCATTGCTCCTTGAAATACCATTGATATCTTCTTCCAACGTACTGTCTTTGCAAATTCGGCCTCTGTCATTTTTAGCGTGGATTTTCCATCTAATGTGATATCTCCGTTGACAATCTTTCCGCCTGGAACAGACCTGATAATTGCAAGCCCAAGAGTGCTTTTTCCACAGGCGCTTTCCCCCACTATGCCCAACGATTCATTGTTTTTCAGGAAAAGGGAGACTTTGTCCACCGCACGAATCGTTTTATCACGTAATTGGTACTGAACTTCAAGTTCTTCAATTGAAAGTGTGGTCATTGTCTAGAATATGGTTTGACAAGTAAATCTGCCTTTTGAAATCACTTGATCGCAGCAAAATCTTGTAACTATATAGTTCATGTGGGCTATATGCATCAGACATTTAACTATGAAGTTTTAGAGTAGCTATATGACGCAATGGATGTCTTGGATAAAGTCCAATGAAAAAGAAATTTTATCACTTTTAAATGGCCTTGCCTGCAAGGCAGAAGAAGCAGCAAAACTACTGGTAGACATATTTGGTAATTTTGATAAACTAGATGAGAACCATGCTCAAATAAAAAAGATAGAGCGAGAAGCTGATCAATTAACGCATTCTGTTTTTGAAGAACTAAACAAAACGTTCATCACCCCACTTGATAGGGAAGACATCTCACGCATTGCCTCAAAAACAGATGATATCATAGATTACATCGAGGGCATCTCTGGAAGGATTGTAAATTTCAAGATAAAATCTCCACCTCCGTACATGTTAGAGTTGGCAAAAGACATCCAATATTCTACAAAAGAGATCAATCTAATGATTACAAGTCTTAACAAACTAAAAGTAAACAAATCCATCATAGAGCATTGTCGTACCATAAGCGAAATAGAGCATCATGCCGATGATATATACAGAAAGGCGGTTGGAGATCTATTGGAAACAACTGATATTATTAATATTATAAAACTAAAAGACATCTACGAAGCGTTGGAAACAGCCTCTGACCGATGCCTTGATGTTGCTGACTCTATAGAAGACGTCGTCCTAAAATACACGTAGATTTTGTATGATAGTGCTTGCCATATGTGCTATAGTAGTGGCACTAGCTTTTGATTTTCTAAATGGATTTCATGATGCAGCAAATTCTATTGCAACCGTTATTGGAACTCGTATTCTAAAACCTCTTCCTGCAGTTGGTATCGCAGCCTTTGCAAACTTTGCCGGCCCATTTCTCTTTGGTGTAGCAGTGGCAACTACAATAGGAAAAGGAATCATTCATCCAGATTTTGTCACACTTAACATCATCATAGGTGCTTTGGCAGGAGCAATAGTGTGGGATGTCATAACTTGGGTTTTAGGATTGCCGACATCTAGTAGCCATGCATTAATCGGTGGTATTCTAGGTGCAGGCATAGCCGGAGCAGGATACAAAGCAGTAATTCTGGGTGGTCTTCAGACTGTAGTGACAGGCATAGTAATATCACCAATAGCAGGATTGGTGTTATCTTTTCTAGTGGCATTGTTAATAATGAAAATTTTTGCAAAAAGAAAACCAAGTACAGTAAACTCTGTTTTTGGAAAATTACAACTTGTTTCATCAACATACTTTTCGTTAACCCATGGTGCCAATGATGGACAAAAAACAATGGGTATAATAGCACTTATTTTACTTACACAGGGAGTTATTACAAAATTTGAGATTCCATCTTATGTGATTATAATGGCTGCAACCGCAATGAGTCTTGGAACATTTTTTGGCGGATGGAGAATAATCAAAACAATGGCCATGAGGAATAACTAATCTTAGACCATACCAGGGATTTTCAGCAGAAACGGGGGCTGCAACACTTCTTGCAACTCTAGCTTGGGCTGGAATTCCTGCAAGTACTACTCATGCAATCTCTGGAGGGATAATGGGAGTTGGGGCAGTTCGACGATTATCTGCTGTTAGATGGGGAGTAGGAAAAAGAATTGTATGGGCATGGATAATCACAATTCCTGCCAGCGCGTCAGTTTCGTTCTAATTACATTGTTGATAAATGGATTGCACTAAAAATATGAAAGAAAACAAGAACAATCTAGTGTAAGTTTAGACAAATAGCTGATGAAATTGTAGGAATTGTGGTAATGAGTCAATGAATGGATGACAGTATTTCCAAAAATACGGGAAAACATGACCAATTTGAGTAATTTTTGGAAATAGTTAAAACTACGACTGCTATTGGATTGTGTGGGGGGTTTTGATGAGCAACATAGGGTTGCCTTAATGTCATGCATTGAAGTAGTCATAATGAGGAGAAATAGTGCTGATTTTCATTTGATTCAAGCTAGACTAAATGCTATCTGCAATAGAAATTTTATAGATTGTTATGAATATCCGACATACCTGAGAGATATCCTCCAAGATGTATATGGAGAAAATTATAGCTTGATCATAGATGAGGTCAAATTACATTTAGGCGAAGACCTGATTGCGGAACAAGACATTGCGCATTTTTTTAAAATTATGGAAAATTGAGGCCGTCATCATGATCTTTGGATTCAAAATATGATCCTAGATCGCAACAAAACCCTATTCGTATGGTTTATCTTCCAGTTCCAGTAAGCAAAAAACCGATTTCCTTGAGGACGCCTATTTGTAGCTTTGATGCCATGAATGGCATTCTTTGCCCACAATGCGAATCCAAGTTGGATTCTGGGCAACTGACAAAGTCCGATGTAGATGCCTCGATAAAACTAGTCCAGCTGTCTCAAAAAATCCCACAAATTGAAAAATTCACACTCAATTCTTGTTTGGAGTCAAATGGAAATTACGTACTGTATCTTAGCAGTACTGATATCATGACTATTAGGCAAAGCCGAGAGCTTTACAGGATACTCCAAGGAGAATTTGCTGGAAAGATCTGGCTAGTCGAGCAAGGATGTGATGATAAAAAATTCATTGAAGACATGTTCTTTCCAATCAAGATTCTAACAATTAACCAATTGTGGGCGCCGGGCGGTGTTAGAAAGACCAAAGTCATAGTTTCAGGAAGGAAAACATCAAGATTCCCAATTGATATTGATAAAATCATAGTAATATCGCAACATCTGCGAAAGATAGAACTAGTTGTTGAATTTGAAAGAAAGTGAGAAGCTAAATTGGACTTGAAAAGGACTCATTACATAGGCAGCCTGAATGCCTCTCTAAAAGGCCAGAAGGTAACAGTTGGTGGATGGGTGGAAGATCTTCGTGAATTGGGTAAACTTACCTTTCTCACATTAAGAGACGTTCACAGGGGTTGCGCAAGTAGTTGTGGTCGGAGAAGAAGGCATCAAGCAGGTAAAAGATCTCAATAGACAAAGTGTAGTAAGAATCACGGGTGCAGTGCAGGAGACCAAGTCACGTGATTTTCCATTTGAGGTAAAATCTGAAAAAATAGAAATATTGTCGCGTGCTGTGCACCCCATTACCAATTGATCCAATAGGGCGACTGGAAAGCAACATCGATAACAGACTAAATGCTCGAGCCCTAGACCTGAGAAATCAAAAAACTGCATCTATTTTTAAAATACGTCACCATGCGTTACAATCAATACGAAAAACCCTTGTAGAACTTGGTTTCATTGAGGTAAACACACCCAAAATAATTGGAAGCGCAAGTGAAGGCGGCGCAAACTTGTTTTCTCTAAAATATTTTGACAAGCAAGCATATCTTGCACAGAGCCCACAACTTTACAAAGAACAATTGACAATTGGTCTTGAAAGAGTTTTTGAGATAGCATCATTTTACAGAGCAGAAAAATCTCATACTGTAAGACATCTTACTGAATTTACAAGTGTGGATAGTTGAAGCTGATTTTATGGATTATCTTGACGTCATTGAAGTTCTAGAAACAGTTGTAGCCAATGTTTTTGAGCATGTTGAAAAGAACTGTATTGAAGAACAAAAGACTCTTGGAATTGATGTGAAAAGGCCTGCAACACCATTTGAGAGGATCACCTACAAGCAAGCTGTGGAAGAACTTGGTCGTGAAGGAATTCCCCTCAAACTCGGTGATGATCTACTGGATTCCCATTTGCGAAAACTTGGTGAACTGCATCCTGGATTTTACTTTTTGATAGATTGGCCTATGAAGTTAAAACCATTCTATATACCATGAAAAGGAAGATGACCCGTCATCGTCCAAATCATTTGATTTGCAATATGGGTATCTAGAATTATCATCTGGTGGAAGACGTCTGCATGATCCAAACAAGCTTAGGGAAAGACTGGTCGAACAAGGACTAAACCCGTCACAATTTGAGGACCACCTCAAAGCATTTGATTGGGGAATGCCACCTCATTCTGGATGGGGGTTGGGCCTTGACAGGCTAATGTCTGTTCTGACTAGAATTGATAATGTAAGGGAAGTCGTTTTATATCCAAGAGATCCTGAAAGGCTATTTCCATAAAAAGATAAATCTGGATCTTGCGGCAATTACTTGTGCAACAGTGCGACTTTTGCGGCTCGGGTTTTGGTGACCACACTTGTTACTTTTGTGACAAGCACTGCTGTAATGCTTGTATGACAGATGACAGAACCCGCTGCAAGAAATGTTATATCTCAAAACGAAAACTTGGATGGCGAGTTTTCAAACGCAACAAAATAATACTTGGATTTATCGCCTTTGTGTGGGCATATACCGTATTTCCAGTGCCCTTGATCAAAGGAATTGACCCTACCTTCTATTGGGTGTGTTTTGGGGTGGCAGTAACTATCATGATACCGATTGGCTTTGCAATGTTCTTTTGGTCAAGAGAACCGCCAGTGTCAGATCTCAAATAAGTTTTGAGATTACCTGATGGGTAAATTCTTTGGTGGTCTTGTTTCCGCCAATGTCTTTTGTCTTGTTGCCTTCGTTTACTACTCCATAGACTGCATCTTCTATCTTCTTTGCCACTGCAAAAGATGCAGAGTCATTGTTTTTCATTCCCAACCACTCAAACATCATCTTTGTAGATAAGATGAAAGAAGATGGATTGGCAGCCTGTTTTCCTGCAATGTCAAAAGCTGCACCATGGACCGGTTCAAACAAGGCAAAATTGTCTCCGATATTGGCCGCTGGTGCCATTCCAGTCCACCTACAACTTGGGCTGCCTCATCAGACAAGATATCTCCAAACAAGTTTGTTGTCACTATGACATCAAAAGACTCTGGTTGTCTGATTAGATTCATGGCACATGCGTCAACATACATCTGCTCAAATTTGATATCTGGAAAATCCTTTGCTGTCTGAGCACATGATCTTGCAAAAAGACCGTCTGTTTTTCTCATTACATTTGATTTGTGAACGCAGGTTACTTTTCTCTGCTTGTTTCTTTGACCTGCTGTAATGCAGGCATATTTTGCAATACGTTTTGATGCATATTCTGATATGGTTCTTAGTGCGACCGCAGAACTGCCGACATCAAACTCCATTCCCGTGTAGAGGTCTTCGGTATTCTCTCTCACTATGACAAGGTCTATGTTTTCTTTAAGAGACGGCATATTGGGATATGATTTTGCTGGTCTTATGTTGGCATAAAGATCCAGCGCTCTTCGTAGAAATACAATCACATCTGCAGCACTTTCTCCTACCGGGGCTTTAAGACACGCATCAGATTTTTTTATTGTATCAAAAGTTGAATCAGGAAGTGCCTTGCCTGTTTTTTTCAGTGCGGCATCGCCGGCTTCAACAATATTGATTTCTAATTTTACTCCAATCTTGTCATTTATTGTATGTAGTATGTCTGTAACAGATTCTGATAGTTCTGGACCTATGCCGTCTCCAGTTATGAGTGATATTTTATACATCTAATGTCCCAAGTTTTTTTGTTTGAGGATTTTTTTGAGCATTATCCTGTTTAGGCCGTCGATCATGGCTTGAACGCTGGTGATTACGATATCTTCGCCGATGGATTTTGCAGAAGCCTGGTTGCCGTATGCGTCTTCAACCTTTATTGTTACTTCGCACAATGCCTCTGATCCGCCGGAAATAGAATCCAATTTGTATTCTTTTATTCTGACTTTGGAAGTCTCGCCAGTAATCTTTTGTATTGCGTTAATTGATGCGTCTACTGGACCCACACCATAGTCAGTTCCTATGAAGTCCTTTCCTTCTATGTTTAATTTGACAAATGCGTATGGCATATTGCCAATTCCTGTTGATACTGAAAATCCTGTTATGTGGACTAGTCTTTTCAGACCCTCTTGGTGCATCACTTCGCCTGAGATTGAGAGTAGTTCTACATCAGTGACATGTTTTCCCAAATCTCCTAATTTCTTGACTCTTTCTAGAATCTCGCGGGTCTGGTCCCTTGACGGTTGAATCCCATATTCTTCTAGCATTGCGGCAATTCCATGTGCTCCTGCGTGTTTTCCTACTTGGAACCAACGTGTTCTGCCTACAAGTTCTGGGCTAATCGGCTCATACGTTAATGGATTGTTCAATACACCATGTGTGTGAATTCCAGATTCATGTCCGAACGCATTTTCTCCAACAATTGCCTTGTTTGGTTGGACCTGAACTCCAACAATTTTTGAAACGTATCGCGATGTTTCGTAAAGAAGTTTGGTATTGATGTTTGTCTCGAATTTTTTGTCAAATTGTAAGCATTGTAGCGCCATGACAAATTCTTCAAGTGATGCATTGCCTGCTCTCTCCCCTATGCCGTTTATTGTAACATGTGCGCATTGTGCTCCTGCTTGAACTGCAGAGATTGCATTTGCTACAGCTAACCCGAAATCATTATGACAGTGAACGCTAACAGGCAAGTGAGTGGCATCGATAGCATCTTTTGTGATTTCTGCAATATACTGGGGAGTGGAATAACCTACAGTGTCAGGTATGTCTATCCTGTCTGCGCCAGCTTCTGTGACTGATTTGAAAACTTTTTTGAGAAACTCTCTATCTGTTCTTGTTGCATCTTCGGCAGAAAACTCTACCTGCAATCCAAGTGATTTTGCGTATTCTACTGCCTCGATCGCCTTTGCAACTGCTTGTTCTCGTGTGAGGTTGAGTTTGTATTTTAAATGAATATCAGATGTTGCAATGAATGTGTGTATGTACTTTAACCCTGCAGCTACTGCTGCATCGATGTCTTTTTTCTCAGTTCTTGCCAAGCCACAAATCTCTGCTTTGAGATTTGCGTGAGCAATGTCTTTTACCGCCTTTTTTTCACCGTCTGATATTATGGGAAATCCAGCTTCTATTGCATCCACGCCCAATTCGTCTAACTTTTGAGCAATTGCAAGTTTTTGCTCTGGGGTTAATGCAATACCCGGTGTCTGCTCTCCATCTCTTAAGGTGGTATCAAAAATCCTAACTTTCATTGCCTACTCCTCTCTCAAGTGCACACATTCCGGTTCTTGCTATCTCAAGTATGCCATATGCTTTCACAAGATCTTCAAATGCGTTGATTCTATCAGGTGTTGCTGTAATCTCAACGATAATTGATGATTTCCTCACATCATGAACATTGCATTTGAAAGCATTTGCAAGATCAGTTATTTCCATGATATCTGTCGGTTTTGTTATTTTTATCTTCATCAATACTAGTTCGCGGTATATGCTCTTTTTCTCGTCTAATAGTTTTACCTCTACGGTATCTATCATCTTGTCAAGTTGCTTGATTATTTGATTGAGTTGCTTTTCGTCAGCTGATGTTGTGATGGTCATTCTGGAAAACTCTGGATTCTCTGTTATGCCAACAGATATGCTATCTATGTTATAATTTCTTGATCTGAAGAGATTGGTGACTTTGAATAGTACTCCTGGTTTATTTTCTACAAGTACGGAAATTATGGACCACATGGATATCACTATGATGGTAAAATCATATCTTTGAGAGATGTTCCAGGAGCCACAAATGGCAATACGTCCTCTTGGGGATCAATTGGAATGTCTATGACTGTAGCTATGTTGCTCTTAAGAGCTGTCTGGACTGCCTTTCCAATCTCGTCTATGCTCTGGGCTCTGATGCCTTGAGCTCCGTAAGATTCAGCTAGCTTGACATAGTCTGGGCAATTTTTAAGGTCTATTCCAATCATGCGCCTGTCATAAAATGTTCTCTGCCATTGAGCAACCATTCCAAGTGAAAAGTTGTTTAACAAAAATACTATCACAGGCAAGTCGTCTAGAACTGAGACAGCAAGTGAATTTTCAGTCATGTTAAAACTTCCTTCTCCTGCAATGTCAACTACTGGAACGTCTGGTCTTGCAGCTTTTGCACCAATTGCAGCTGGAAATCCCCACCCCATGGTGCCAAGACCTGTGGAGCTAAAGAAATGTCCCAGGCTGTATTACATCAAAAAATAATGATGCCCACATCTGGTGTTGGCCTACTTCCGTTGTTACAATTGACTGCGGAGGGAGAACCTCTCTTAATTTTCTTAAAACCTTTGCAGCCCCTAATGGGTGTGAATGAAGTTTTAGATTCTGTCTAAAGTACTCTCTTGTCTCATTAACGCGTTTTAGCCATGGGTTGTCTCCTGCACGTTTGATGGCTTTTTGGATTAGCATTTTTACCATTATCCTAAGGGAGGCCTTTATGTCTCCGAACTACTGCAATGTGAGTTGTCTGGTTCTTTCCTATCTCTGCCGGGTCTACATCCATGTGTATTATCTTGAGATTTTTTTCAAATTCTTCAAATGTTCCAACAGATCTATCTGAAAATCTAGAACCGCATGCAAGTACGCAATCAGCTTCTACCATGATCTTGTTGGCTTCTGCATGGCCATGCATTCCTATGGGTCCTAGTGAAAGCGGATGGTTTTCTGGGAATGCGCCTTTTCCTTTGAATGTTGTTACTACTGGAATCATTAGTAATTCTGCTATTGATTGAAGTTCTGCAAAAGCTCCTGAAATTATCACTCCGCCTCCTGCCAAGATTACTGGTTTTTCAGAAGCAAGTAGCATGTCTATGGCGCGTTCAATTTCTCTAATGTCAGGGTCTACCCATGGATGGTATCCTCTTATCTTTACTTCAGACGGAAATGTAATCTCTGCTTCGTTTTGTTGAACATCTTTTGGAATGTCGATTAGTACTGGACCTGGTCTGCCAGTGGATGAAATGTAAAATGCTTTTTTAACTACTTCGGGAACTTCTGCCGCCGTCATGGGTTGAAATGCATATTTTACTATTGGATTTGAAATTCCAATTATGTCGCTTTCCTGAAAAGCATCCCGTCCAATCATTTTTGTTGGAACTTGTCCAGTAATTGCAATCATTGGGGAAGAATCTGCTTGGGCAGTTGCAATCCCTGTTACAATATTTGTTGCCCCGGGACCTGAAGTTGCAAAACATACTCCTGGCCTTCTACTGACTCTTCCAAAACCATCTGCCATATGTGATGCAGATTGTTCGTGTCGAACAAGGATGTGTCGTATGTTGCTCTTGTAGAGCTCATCATATATCGGAAGATTTGCTCCTCCGGGTAGTCCGAAGACTATGTTTGCACCCTCTTTCTCGAGGGCAACCATTAAAGATCTAGCACCTGACATTTTTTCCATAATTTTTCTAACTCCGACTAACTTGCTGTAGTCTACAGCATAAGGCCGACTAGCAGCAGAATACCAGAAATGCTTGCCGAGCCTCCTAACTTCATTTTAGTCCTATGATTTTTCATATGAAATAATTTATAAATATTACTAGTAAAATTGAACAAAATTATTAAAAAATGCATTACTGCCCTGTGAATATTTCAACGCTAGAGACAGATTTGACTTGGGCTTCACAAGACTTAAACTAGAATTATGTCAAACAATATCGATTTTGGGAGACAAAGACGAGATATTGGATGTAATTACAACTTTCTTTGACTCTGGTAAAACAAAGAACTTGGCTCCATTAAGTGCAATCCAGCTTGATGATCCGAGATTTTCAAGTTATGGTGATGTCCCGCCGTTTGACTTGAAAGACTATGCCACCACTATTGCATTGCAACAACTAAGATTTGTTAGCATATCTGACTATGAGCATGAAATTAAAAATATGCGCGTAGACATATTTGATAACTGCGCGGTGGTAACTTTTACTATACGTCAAACGGAATGATAGTTGATAACTATAGCTTTAGGGGGCAACATCTTTCCATGGATAGTAGAGGAACATTTGTTCTAATCAAGTCACAAAAATGGAAAATTGTACACGTACACTTGTCTAAGATTTCTGATTAGATCTAATGACAGGTTTAACTGGCTTTTTGGTGCCCTTTAGAGCATTGAACATTTCATGGGCTTCTTTTACTGTTGCATTTTGATGTACTATTGCTTTTACAGCTTTGATCATTGCAACAGGATAGTCTGATTGCCAAATGTTTCTGCCCATGTCAACTCCTGCAGGCACCTGATTGTATTGCATCAAAAGTAAGTTTTAACGCATCCAATTCTGTTGCAAGTTTTGGTCCTCCTGCAATTATGACTGGAACAGGACAAGCCCTTACAACCTTTTCAAAATCTTCACAATAATATGTCTTAACTAAATGTGCGCCAAACTCTGCAGCTATTCTACATGCAAGACCCAAATATCTGGCATCTCTTTTTTCTAACTCCTTGCCTACTGCAGTAACTGCAAGAACCGGTATCCCATATTCTTCGCCCTCATTTACTAGATTACCTAGGCTTACAAGCGATTCATGTTCATGCGGTGCCCCAACAAATATTGACATTGCAAGTGCTGATACATTCAACTTGATTGCATCTTTAACCTGATGTTGTTATCTTTTCATTTGACAAGTCTTTGCCGATTATACTAGAGCCGCCTGAAACTCTGAGTACCACTGGTACTGGGTATGTGGCATCTACAGATGTTCTTAGAACACCTCGTGTTAGCATTAACGAGTCAGCATGAGGCAACAATGGAGCAATAGTCTTTCTTGGCTCTTCGAGTCTTTCTGTTGGACCTAGGAAATATCCATGGTCTACTGCAAGCATTACTCCTCGTTTATCATGAGGTTTTATTATCCGTGCAAGGCGATTTTTTAATCCCCAATCCATATCTTCTTCCAAAAAATTTGCCTTAGTTAAGCCTTTCTGAATTTGTTACAATTATCTTCATTGAATCATTTCCTTGGTGAGCATATTCAAGCGCCTTTGCAGATTCAGATAAGATCGAATCTATGTGTAATCAATTTGTTTATCTCTATTTTTTTTTCTTCTATTAGCTTGAATGCCGCATTTGTATCTATTTCAGATGCTGCATAACTTGGTGTTATTGTAATTTCCTTTGAGTATACTTTGCTGATATCTAGTGACATCTTTGCATCTTTTGTTGGTACCCCAAAAAGTACAACGGTTCCACCTTTTCTGACAATCTCTATTGATTGCGCAATGGCATTTAGGCTTCCTGTAGATACTATTACTACGTCTACTCCCCTGTTTCCAGTTTTGGCAAGAATTTTTTGGTGTGCACTAGGATCAGTTGAAAGAATAGATTCTGTTATTCCAAATTGTTTGGCAAAACTTAATCTAAAGTTGTTTATATCAAAACAAAAAATATCTCCCATCCCAAAAATCTTACTTAACATTACATGCATCATACCAGTAGGTCCTGCACCTAAGATTGCAACCGAGTCTCCTTGCTTGAATTTGATTTTATTCCACGCTCTAACGCAACACGCAAGAGGTTCTATCATGGATGCTTCGTCGAAGCTTATGTGATCTGGTAACTTTATCATTCCGCCATGGGCCACGTTCCAGTCGGGCACAAGAAATTCTTCTGCAAGACCACATGGACTAAGATTTGTCTCAGAATACTTTTGACACATTGTTTCGTTTCCATGTGAGCAAAAGTGACATGAGTGGCATGGTACGTGATGGTGTACAAAAACTCTGTCTCCTTTTTTGAATTCTTTTACGTTTGATCCAACCTCAGACACTATTCCAGACGGCTCATGGCCAAGTCTCATTGAAGGTTGACTGTATTGTCCATAGATTTTTTCTAGGTCTGATCCGCATACCCCACAAGCTTTCATTGTCACTAATGACGTCATTATTTCCTATTTGTGGCCTCTTCGACGTCTCTGATCTCAACATTTGATGGTCCTTTTACGTAAGCTGCTTTCATATTGTAATCCTAAATCACTTTGAATTCTTTCTTATTTGTATTCTCTGATTTGACCATCAGTAATTATTTGAACGTTTTTTAGTTGGCGATATATTTTATCTCAAATTTAAGATCTAATGACTAAAAATAACAGTCATGAATTAAAAAGTCAAAAAAAGATTGATGATTAGAAGTATATTTTTACTAGCTGGCAATTAAATTAGGCTTTTTTTCTGAAAGTATTCATTATGGATTTGTGGCATGATATTGAAACAGGTCCGAAAGTTCCATCAATTCTGAATGTGATAGTGGAGATACCAAAAGGTTCTCAAAACAAGTATGAATATGATAAAAAAAACGGCATCATCAAACTGGACCGTGTTCTTTTTTCACCGTTGTACTATCCTGGAGATTATGGTATCATCCCACAGACTTATGCCGAAGACGGTGATCCACTAGATGCACTAGTTCTAGTTACAAATCCGACATTTCCAGGAGTCTTAATAGAGGCAAGACCGATTGGCTTGTTGCGAATGAAAGATTCGAACCAAATGGATAACAAGATTCTCTGCGTGGCAAAAGATGATCCAAGATATGCTGGTCTGAAGGATATTTCTGATCTAGAAAAACATCACCTAAAGGAAATAGCTCATTTCTTCCAAGTCTACAAACAACTGGAGGGAAAGAAAGTTGAGATTGTGGGCTGGAAGAACGTTGAAAGCGCAAAAAAAGTCGTGATCGGAGCAGTAAAACTCTATCAAAAGACCTTCAAAAAGTCATATCTGATCTGATTTCTCATATTTTATCCAAAATAGTCTTAAACCTATAATGCGAAACTATATGCATGAAAGAAGGAGATTCTGCAC
Source organism: Candidatus Nitrosotalea sp. TS (assembly GCF_011319465.1). Lineage (GTDB taxonomy): Archaea > Thermoproteota > Nitrososphaeria > Nitrososphaerales > Nitrosopumilaceae > Nitrosotalea. The sequence continues at coordinate 25,277 of NZ_RCMB01000007.1, read as the reverse complement.
TTGATTTTGAACTTGTCGCAAATGACGGTAATGTGGTAAAATTAAGTTCTTTTTAGGTAGAAAAAATGTCGTACTTTGTTTTTATCCAAAAAATCATCTCTTTGCCTGCCCGTCAAAGAAAACCTTCCAGATGGCAGAAGCCACAATACATGCCTATCCTAAGATTGCAGAGCAAAATGCCGAGCTTTTTGCAATATCTGTAGACACTGTTGAGGACCAAAAGAAGTTTGTCAGCGAGTACAAGGTTCCATATCTGCATCTAAGTGATACTGCCAAGTCTACGTGCAAGGCCTATGCCGGGCTGAATTTGGCGGGACTTGCAAAAAGATCCACCTTTGTTATAAATAAAGATGGAAAAGTTGCCAAGATATTTCGAGACGTCAATGCCGAGTCACATGGGCAAGAAATCATACAGGCACTACAGTCACTGAATTGATTTTTCCTTGTTTTCAATAAATTTTTATAAGATCTAAAATTAGAATGGAATCGTGTTAGACCTTGTTGCAAAAAAACTATTCCTTACCAGAGGTAAGGGCGTACATCCTGATAGACTGACAAGTTTTGAGTATGCTTTACGTGATGCTGGAATCGCAGGCACTAATATTGTTCTAATCTCAAGCATCTTTCCGCCTGGTGCAAAACTGATCTCAAAAGCAGAAGGTCTTAAATTGATAAGGCCGGGAAGTGTCCAGTTTGTAATCTATGCAAGAAACGACACTAATGAACCACATAGGCTTTTGGCCTCATCGGTAGGAATTGCAGCGCCCAAAGACAATACAAAGTACGGATATCTCTCAGAATATCACTCATTTGGTGAAACCGAAAAAGAAGCCGGAGAATATGCAGAAGATATCGCGGCTCAGATGCTTGCATCTTCATTAGGGATAGAATTTGACGTAAACAAGAGTTGGGATGAAAAAAAGCAACAATGGAAAATATCTGGACAAATATACAAAACAAGAAACATAACTCAAAGTGCCGTCGGTGACCCGCAGGGCAGATGGACAACAGTGTTTTCAGCTGCTGTTCTGATACTTTAGATTGTTATCTTCTTTTCATGAAAAGATAGACTGCTGCGCCGCCTGCAATTACAATTCCTATTAATGCGTATATTGAATAGTCAGGACCACTTGAATTGGTAATTGTTGTACCGCTTGAATTTGTTAATGGTTGGGTAGTCTGCCCTGTATTTCCTGATCCTAGTGTAAGTGCCAAGTCATCGGCTGTTACAGACGTTGTTGTTCCAAAAAGGTAAATCCCAGTAATTTGCTGTCCTGAACTAGGATCAAAAATCCAACCTGGTTGGCTGAGATTTGTCGGAACCTGCTGGCCATTTCTAAGTGTAGTTGGGGCTATCTCTCCTCCGTGGCTTGTTATGGTAGTAGAATTATTTGATATGACTGAAAGTTCAAAGAGGGAATTGAGTGGGAAGAAGCCTCCATTAAAATAAGATGATCTATTTAGCATACTAACGCCAAAAAGATCCAATGGTCTAATGGATGTCACGCTGCCCTTGATTGGTGATTGTTTTGATACCTGCAGTTGGTAGATTGACTGGCCGTTGGTTGTAGGAGTTATTGCAAAAGTAACAGTAGAGTTGGTAGAGTCTGCCATTTTCTTTGCAACATCATAAAATCCTCCTGCATCTCGTATTTGTGTTGGCACAAGTACTGATGTTAATTGATCAAACATGTATGAAGATTTTTGTTGCGGTGCAGTGTATACCACTGAAATTGTTCTATTTCCAGATAATGAGCCTGAGGTACCAAGAGCTTTATTCAAGTCTCCTTTTGGATTTACATATGCGGAATTGAATGAAGCATCCAACAAAAATGCCTTGTTGATATCATCTATCAATGTATCCCCGATTGCTTTGGAATCTGTTTGTATTTTTGTTATGTTGTAGCTTTCTATCAATGATGGTGAATAGATGGTTATTACAACACACATTTGGTCGGTGACTCCAAGTACACATGAATTTGCATTAGTTATTGCAACAGATGTAACATTTGCGGCATTTGCAATCTTTTGATCTAACGTAGTAGGAACGCGCATTTCAAGAGGACTCGTACTACTTAGTGTGATAAACGCTGTAGTCTGATTTTGTATTTTTTCATCAACAAGCACTTGTGCAGTCTCACGATATGTTGCAAGTTGAGGTTGTTGTGCATGTACACTTGTAATTGAACCCATTAAAACTGCAAAAATCAGTAATGCTGTAATGACCGATCTCATTTAATGCCACTTTTGAGCTCGAATTATTAAGTCTACCCACGCAACTTTTCTATCTTTACTGCAAACCGCTGAAACGGTTCCTCTTTGAAATGATCCTTGCATACAAGTATTGTCTCTTGAGGATCTGGACCGCAATCATAAGTAATTAGATATTCAGCTTTCTTATGGCAACATCGAGGGTATTTCACTTGCAAATTAGTTGGTGTTATAAAATAAAATAGTTTCAGATCTATTCCAAATAGTTTAAATTATAATGCATCATTTGAGTTACTGACATCGGTTCAAACCGTAGGGGAACATGCCTGGCAACTGGGGGCGCTTGGTTGCCAGGCGATTTTAATCTATTAAACTTTCAAGCCTTCTGGTCTGGTTTTTGATATAGTCAAATCCTTCTTGCCAGAATTTCTCAGATGATATGTCGATATCATACTCTTTGAGCAATTCTTCGGGTTTTTGTGCCCTCCTGCAGTAAGGATCTTCACATAGGTAGACGCAAACGATTTTCCTTCTTTTCTGTATCTCTGGAATAAAGAAAGCGATAGCAGGTTTCCAAATGAATATGAATAACAATAGAATGGAGAATGAAAGAAGTGAGGGATACAAGTCCATTCTGTTGCAAAGTCTGGAGAAATAGAAAGCGATGTCCCAAATTGTTCCTTTAATGTTTTCATGTATTCTTCAGATATTTCTTGTACGGTTGCACTTTCTCCTATTTTTTGATGTGCGTCTATCTCAAAAACTGTAAAGTATGCCTGTCTTCCAACAGTGGCATAAAGATCATCAATGTGCTCTACGAGGTTTGCTTGTTGTTCTTCATCTGAAACTTGATTTAGAATTCTATCAAATAATAACATCTCAGAAAATGTAGACGCGGTTTCTGCCAATGGCAAAGGCGCCTCTTGTATGAAAATTGATTTGTCTGATGCGGCAATGCTGTGTATCGCATGTCCTAACTCATGTGCCATGGTGAATACGTCGTTGGTTCTTCCTTTGAAATTTAATAAAACAAAAGGAGTTATCTTTGGCGCTATTGTACTACAAAAAGCTCCACTTCTTTTTCCAACTCTTATCTGCGAGTCTACGTGATCTTCTGTAACCACTCTTTTTGCAAATTCTCCCAAAGTAGGACTAAAACTATCGAGAGTTTGAAGTACTATCTTTACTGCCTTGTCATACGTGTATTTTTTTTCCTCTTTTTTTTGAATGGGTGCATACAAATCGTATCTTCGAAGCTTCTTAACTTTTAGAATGCGTCCTTTCAATGAGAAGAATTTTCGAAATACATCTGCATTGCCTCTACACACTGAAATAAGGGCTTTGACAGTTTTGTCGTCTACATCATTTCCAATATTTCTAACAGATATGGGTGATGCATATCCTCGAATTTGTATGCATTCATTTTTCCAATTCAGAACAATGTTTTGATATATCTCACCTAATACGCCCTTATTCTTGTCAAATTGTGACAGAAGTGATTTGTATGCAATCTCTCGTGTTTTTGCTTTCGGACTCCTTACAAGTTGGGTGAGTTCTTCTCTGGTATAGATTTTTGTCTTTCCATCTATTTTTACGGTAAACTGAAACGCATTGGTGATTTTGTCATATAGTTTTACAAGAGCCGAGTGGCCCGTAACGTCTAACGTGTTTATTATTTTCTCCTCAGGTTCTGATAATGAATATCGAGCCAATGTCCTTTTGTGCCTGAGAAATTCATGCAATTCACCTGTGTGCTGCATTAACCTCCGCGCATTTTTTTCATCAATTTGTTTCTTCCACCATTGATCAAAAAACAAGGTACGGTTATCAATCTCTGAACCCAATTGCCTCATTTTAGTAAGAAGTGAGGTTATCTTGTCAGATTGTGTGTCTGAAGAATATTCCAACGATGCGTAACCCGAAACAATGCCGAATTTTTCTGATATCTCTTCTAAGGAATGTAGCATTTCCATAAATTTTTTTTCTGAAATGCTAGGAACTAAATTTTTCTTATTTTTTTCAAATTCTTTGACCTTGGACTCGATTTCTTGCAGTTTACTCTTAAATGCTGGCGAGTAAGGATCGGCCACAAGTTCACTTAGGTTCCACTTGCCTGGCTTGAGAATCTGCATTCATTTTCAGTCTCTTGTTTGTTATTAAAATACTATATGGAAAGAGCTGAAAACGAAGCCATTATCAATCAAGATTAATCGAAATCACACTTTCAATGTTTTTCGATTGGATGATTTACTAGTACAAATTATACGCGGGTCTTATATAGAAAAATTGTGATATGAACCCATGAGCAGCATGACCGCATGGAAATGTTACCAATGCAACTTGGTTTTCAAAGAACATTCACATGTTGCAATGCATAATGAAGTCTCGCGTCATCATGCAATAGAAGTAAAATTAGCTGTTGCATGAAATTTCCTTGTATAGTGTCACAAAATATGTTGCTCAAATGACGTTGGCAAGTATTTATTTAGCCCAAAATTAGATTACCCGTTCGTGGATCATCATAATTTTCATGGAAAAGACATTCCACATTTAAAAATAAAACCTAACATGGGCATTGATGACTTGGTAGACATCTTTGCAAGTACTGGCTATAACGCTAGGCAGCTAGGTGATGCTGCTAAACTCTATTGTAAGATGATTGAAGATGATGCTACCATCTGTCTTACTATTGCCGGTGCCATGACACCAGTTGGATTTGGAGGGCTTTTTAAAACATTGATAGAGAGAGGATTTGTAGATTGGATAATCTCAACTGGGGCAAATGTCTACCATGAAGACCATTTTGCATGGAATTTACCTGTAAAGCAAGGCCATTTTGAAGTGGATGATATGGTGCTATATGAAAAAGACATTGTCAGAATTCGGGATGTATACATCAAAGGGGAAGAGACGCTAAAAGCAGAGGATAAAATAGTTCAAAAAATGTTCACAGATAATCTCATTGACGAGTCATTCACAACAGCTGAGTTTTGTAATGCTATGGGAAAATACTCAAAAACACATTCAAAACACCCTGAAAAAAGCTTTGTAGTGACTGCGTATGATTATGATGTACCTGTTTACATCTCAACCCTGAAGGATTCGTCTCTCGCGTTGGATCTTGCTCCTCTGCGTCTTGCAAACAAATCGTATAACTTGGACTTTGTACGGGAAATATTGGAACAAGCTGCGATAGTTTACAACTCAAAAAAATCAGGCATAGTGGAGTTGGGTGGTGGAGTGCCAAAAAATACTGCTCAGCAGACTGGACCTCTGTTAGATCAAATACTTGGATTGGGTCATGGTGGACAAAATTACATAATTCAGATAACAGACGCAAGGCCAGATACCGGTGGTCTATCTGGGGCTACATTGCAAGAAGGCAAAAGCTGGGGCAAAGTAAAAGATGCCCATGAAGATGTGATAATGGTGTATACCGATGCAACTATTGCATTTCCAGTACTTTGTCTTTATGCATTAAGCAACGAAAAGCCTAGAAAACCAAAACGTCTGTACAAACAATTGGACAAGTATTACAAAGATCTTGCCAGTTCATATTTTGACAATAAGAAAAACGTAAAAAAGTAATACTAATTAAAAATAGAAAAATGGAAGATCTAGAGCTTTGGTAAGCCTCTAGTCTTTGCTGTGAATGCAATTACGCTAATAATTGCAATTACAAGAACTAGTGACGCTACAGGACCAAATTCGGGTACGGTCTGATTTCCAGACATTGTACTGTTTCCAGTCATGTTGTTCATGCCAGTCATGTTTCCTGACGGTGCATTGGTAGGTGGTGGACTAGTTGCAGCTGCTCCAACAATTACTTGACCAGCCATCCATGGATGAACTTCGCAAAAGTAATTGAATGTTCCAGCGGTTGTGAAAGGAGGAGATGTATATGAACTTCCTGCCTTGATCATACTGCTGTCCCAGACAGAGCCGACTGCGCTGTCTGATAGGTTCCCATCATTATATGTTGAAGTATGTGGAACCGAATCGGTGTTTGTCCAAGTGACTTTATCGCCTACGTTGATATTTATCACATTTGGATTAAAGCAGTTTGTTGTTCCGCAAGCTGTTGCATTGCCTGTTACACTTGCCCCCTTGCTGATTGTTACTTGGGCAGTAGCCGCAAAAGCTTGTGGAGCTATTGCAATAACGGCAACTAGTGCCAAAATACCCAATAGTGCGCCCATTGGTTTTGACTTCATCGGTTTGTTTGACAAATCAGGGCATTATAAAGGCCTCGTTTTTTGTCATATTTTTTGAACATGTGCTATATTCCTAAATGGCATCTGATTGCAACTAAATTCGTTCAAATAACTTTGTTAAATCCTGAGAATAAAAGAAGGTGGCTAAAATCTATCGTATCTAGCCCTTTCAACATCTCGTTCATCTTTTGTTGCTTTTTTCCATTCTTTGTAATGTTCTTTACACAATGCTGTTTTCTTTCCGACTCCGGAAATACTCAAGCCAGTACCTTCAACCTTGGACGTGGTCAAAGAACGCAGACCATCTTTATCACAACCGATAACATTACATTTTGCACCTTTGGCTATGATGCCCATGCAAGTTATTCTACCCTATATTATTTGAGTATTTTTGGTCTATTTGTGAAGGCGTAAACGCTTTAATCTCAAAGAACGATTGAGAGTCAAGATGCTTAACAATTTCCGAGAGGGTCTAAAACCCACTTTGCAGAACATAGGAAAGGCGTTTGCTTCTACCGGTCTTTCTGCAAATTTTTGGACGGCAGTGGGTCTTGCATTTGCATTTGCATCCGCGATAGTATATGGAATCCATTTTCAATATTCGTTTGTAATAGGTGGCGTTCTTCTTTTAATTTCTGGATTTTTTGATATTGTGGACGGTCAAGTAGCGCGGATCACTGGGAAGACATCTAAAAAAGGTGCCTTTTTAGATTCTGTTTTTGATAAGATTGCTGAAGTTGCCATATTTCTTGGCATACTAGTTGGAAATTATTCTGAAGGCTATCTTGTTCTTTTAGCAATAACTCTGTCATTACTTGTAAGTTATACTAGAGCAAGAGCAGAATCACTAGGTGTTCAGCTACAAGGAATAGGAATAGGTGAGCGAGCAGAACGATTGCTTGTGATAGCAATCGTTGGAATGGCAGGCGCTGTCTTTCTAAATTATGCTGTAATTATTGTGATTATTATTGCAGGAATCACATTTGTACAAAGAATGATTGCTACGTCTAGAAAGATAAGCGACTAGCGCAGTCTGCCGGTTTGACGTCTAGAATCAGCTGACCTAATCTTTAGTATGCCAAAGTGAATTGCACATGATATGCAATAGTACTTCAATACTGTAGGTGAGGCAATGTATGCTCCTTGTGCTCTAAGCTCTTTTGCTAAACTGTGTTCTACTAGATTCAATCTGGATGTTACTTTCTTTGCCTTGTCACGTGGTACGGTAGCTCCGCAGTTAGAACACTGGACACGATCAGAGGATCCTTTTCCACCCTTCTTTCTGCCTCTACTTGCACGCTTTAATGGCATATATGGTACCTGTAATATGCCTCTAAATAAACGCATTTGACGTTACAATTCTATAACAAGCATTTTGATTATTTGTCGTAAGGTTTGGAATGCTTATTCTAACATGAATTCATCATAGAAAGGCATCCACTGTTTATCATTTCTGTCTTAAAGGACAAACTCAAAAAGAACTAAATGGAAAGATGCCAGGGAACAATCAATGAAACTTGCAATATTGTCGCATTGTACTGTAGATGAGATATCTAGAAATGGACAAGTGGTGGAAACTCCTGGAGGGCCTGCCGCCTATTGTGGAATTACTGCCAAAAATATGAAATTTGGTGTAGAACTGCAAACGCGAATTGGGCCTGATTTTAAATTTAAACAGGATCTTGAGGTAAAGGGCCTATTTCTTCCACAGAGTGCACTTTCAAATAATCCAACTACTCGTTTTTCACTAAGTGTTCTTGGTACAGAACGAGAATTACATCTCAAGGCAAAATGTGATCAAATAGAGTTTAGCAATTCTGATGTAGATGGGTTCATTGTAAGTCCTGTCTTTGATGAAGTGTCAGAAGAAACACTTGATCAAGTACGAGAGAATTCTGATTTTTTTCTGCTTGACCCACAAGGATTCCTGCGTCGTGTTGATTCCAATGGTAAAATATATCTTGAAAAAACATTACTTGACCTTTCAAAGATAACGGCAATTAAAACAGACCCTGATGAAGCTTTCTATCTTACAGGTTTGAAAGAAAAAGAGGCAATGCTTGCATTACAAAAGAAAGGAGTAAAACATGTTCTTTATACAAACAAACAAGACATAACAATGCTAGTTAAAGATAGACTGTATAATCTACATATTCCAAATATGGAGATTAGAGATACCACGGGTGTAGGAGACATATTCTGTGCCGCATTTGCCTGTTCTTATTTGAAAGAAAAGGATTCCCTGTGGGCTATTTGTTTTGCAGTTGGTGCAGCTCAGGCAGCATTGGAGACAAAAGCTACTGGTATGGCAAAAATACCGAATTCTGGCAGCATACAACAAACTGCAGCATATCTGTATAATCTGGTAAAGTTCTCCCAAGTTTAGGCTTTTATTGTGCAAGGGTTCAGTCTCTGATATGAAAGTGGCCATTTACAGTCAAGATCAAGACCAGACTGTAAAATCTGTCAAGCAATCACTTGAAAGTCATGGAATTGAATCAAATATTCTTACTAACAAAACATTTGGAAAAGAGATTGACTATGTGATTGTAACTGGAGGAGATCGCGGAGTAAGATCATACTTTCACCGTTTTATCAATAGTACTATACCCGTTCTAGGAATCAATGAGTTTGAATCAAGTGGATATCTGGCTCAGACTGATCTTAAAGAATTTCCGATTTATCTCAATAGATTAAAAAAAGGAGATTTTACAATAGAGCATCTTACTAGAGTAGGAGTTAAAATTGATGACAAAAATGTATATCCTGCACTAAACGACGTAGCAATTTTTTCTTCAAAAAGTGCAACTTTGATGGAACATGTTTTACGTGTAAATGGAGAGGAATTTTGGCATGATAACAGCGATGGGTCTGATTGTATCCACTCCTATTGGCTCATCTGCATATTCCATGTCTGCAGGTGGACCTGCAGTATACCAAGGCTCCAAAGTGTTCTGTGTGGTCTCAGTAAACTCTCTTGATATCACACGACGTCCATTGATAGTGCCAGAAGACAGCTTCATTGAAGTTGATGATATATCGTCTAGTCTGAGATGCGAGGTGGTGTTGGATGGAAAAGATCGATTCAAAGTTGATAAGATTGTAGAATGTACGAATTTTTCACAATCAGCTAACGTTATTCGTATGAAAAAGGATTCTACTACGGTTTCTGCACTGGCAAAAAAAGTACAACTTGCAGATGAACTCTTGAACATGCCGCCAAGCTCAAAGTTGTTGCTTAAAACGCTGGAATATGAAGGGTCTCTGACACAAAAAGAACTGGTGGCGAAAACTTTACTTCCAGATAGGACTGTACGACTAGCACTTAGACATTTACTTGATAAAGGCTATGTAAAAAGAAGAGTCTCACTTCGAGATACTAGACAAAGAATCTACGAAATCCCAAAATGACTATGCGCTAGAGGCCGCTTGTATGAATGCCTCAAAAGATCCTTCTGGATATCCTGGCCTGCTGCTAAATTCAGGGTGGAATTGTACTCCTAGGTAGAACTTGTGATTTGGTATCTCAAGAATCTCCATACGCTTTTTGCTATCGCTGTATCCTGAGAATTGTAGCCCTTTTGTATTGAATAACTCTAGATATTTTTGATTAAATTCGTATCTGTGTCTGTGTCTTTTAAAGATGGTATTTGATTTGTAAATTTTGAACCCAAGTGTATCATTTTCTACTTTGATTTCATTTGCTCCTAATCTTAGAGACCCGCCTTTGTTTTCAATGAATTTTTGTTCTGGAAGGAGATCTATTACAGGATCTTGTGTATTTGGATTAATCTCAGTTGAATTTGCACTTGACAGACCGCACACGTATCTACCAAACGCAACAGCTGCTAACTGAAATCCAAAACATATGCCAAGGTATGGAATGTTTTTCTCTCGTGCAAAATTTGCTGTTTTGATTATGCCTTCTGCACCGCGCTCGCCAAATCCGCCTGGAACAATAATTCCATGGTATTGTGAAAGTCTATCTACCTCACCGTTCAATTCTTCCGAGTCTATCCAATCTATTACTACATTTTTACCAATCTTAGATCCTGCATGTTTTAATGCATGATTCACGCTGACATAACTATCTGCCAACTTGACATATTTGCCAACCATCGCTATTCTTACCTGGTCTTTTACATTGACAAATGAATTCACTATGGTATTCCACTTGTCCCAGTTGGTTGAAGTGTTTACAAGACCGACCTTGCCAAATTTTTTAAAAATTACATCAATGATTCCTTGGTCATACAGCATTTGTGGGACCATTAATATTGATTCTGCATCATGACATGAGAATACGTCCTTTTCAGAAACATTAGAAAACAACGAAATTTTTCTTTTTGCTGAAGTTTCAAGCAGCCTACTACATCTTACTGCCATCAAGTCGGGCTGAATACCAATCCTTCTTAGTTCCTGAACACTATGCTGAGTAGGTTTTGTTTTTTGCTCGCCTACTACATCAAGAGATGGTGCTAATGTTACATGAACAAAAACTACATTATCAGATCCTTCTTCTAGTCTCATTTGTCTTAGTGCTTCTAGGAATGGTAAACTTTCAATATCTCCTACGGTTCCGCCACATTCTACAACAAGAACATCTAGGCTCTCGCTCTTTGCAATGCTTCTGATCCTGTCTTTTATGGCATCTGTTACATGGGGTATTATCTGAACACATGCGCCCAAATATTCGCCTCGTCTTTCTGATTCTATCACACTTGAATAGATCTGGGCTGTAGTGATGTTGTGTGTTCTTGGTATGCTTTGATTTAGGAATCGTTCGTAATTGCCAATATCCATGTCACATTCTCCTCCGTCGTCTGTAACAAACACCTCACCGTGAGCAATTGGATTCATGGTACCGGCATCGTAATTCAGATAAGGATCGATCTTAACACAAGAAACCCTCTGGTTTGAAAGTTGAAGCAATTTTGCTATGGATGAAGAAACAACCCCTTTACCAAGCCCTGACATGACTCCTCCTGTTACGAAAATGTACTTGGTTTCTGACTGCATATCTATGATGGATTGATGGTATTTTTATTTCTTATTCTGAGATCGTTGTTTTTTTCAGACTTTTTGCAAACGTGGTTATTTTTGCCTGGATCTTTGTCTTAGGAGTTTTTTCAATTAAACGCAAAAATGCACTTGCTACAATTATGGCATCTGCACCTGTTTGTAAAATTAGTTTTGCCTGTTCTGCATTGTTTACCCCAAAACCTACTCCTAGGGGTATTTTACCACCTAGTGTCTTCTTTGCATTTTTTATGGCATCTAGTGTATATTGCTGAAATTGTTGTTGTGCTCCTGTTGTACCGTATACTGAAACCAAATATACAAAACCTGATGATATGTTGGAAATTCTCTTTATTCTCTCTTCTGAGGTATTGGGGGATATGAGGAAAATGGCATCCATGTTGTTTTTTCGAACAACGTCAAGATAATGGTCTGATTCTTCAATGGACATGTCTGGTAATATCAATCCGTCAATTCCAGCTTTTTTTACAGTTGAAATAAACTTGTCATATCCATGACTGTATACCAGATTGGTATATGTCATCAAGACAAGCGGTACGCTAATTTCTTTTCGAATCTTTTTTACCAGATTTACAAATCTATCAAAATTCATTCCTTTCTGTAATGCGCGAAAGCTTGCATTCTGTATGACTGGGCCATCTGCTAACGGGTCTGAGAAAGGTAGGCCAAGTTCAATAATGTCGGCTCCTCCTTTCACCAAACTTTTCACTGTCGATATTGTTTCCTTGTCATCAGGATAGCCTGCCATGGCATAGGCTATGAACGCCTTTTGATTCTTGGATTTGAGCTCTGAGAATTTATCTTGAATTCTTGACATTTTCACTCAAATATTTTTCCACAACTTCAACATCCTTGTCACCACGTCCTGACAAGGTAACTACAATAGTCTCACTCTTTGACATCTTTTTTGCTAATTTCATTGCATATGCTACTGCATGTGATGATTCTAATGCTGGTATGATTCCCTCATGTTTTGAAAGCATCAAGAACGCATGTATGGCATCATCGTCGCTTACCGCATCGTATGTTACTCTTTTTGAATCCTTTAGATACGAATGTTCAGGTCCTACTCCAGGGTAATCTAATCCCGCAGCTATGCTATGCGTGTCTTGTATCTGTCCATATCTATCTTGAAGAAGATATGTCAGCATGCCATGAAGAACTCCTTTTGATCCTGCAGCAAGTGTTGCAGAGTGATGGTCTGTTGTAATGCCGTCTCCCCCAGCTTCTACACCAAACATATTGGTGTCTTCGTCAATAAGTGGATAAAATGTTCCAATTGCATTTGATCCTCCTCCTACGCAAGCAACTACCGAGTCGGGAGACTTCTTTTCAAGATCCTTCATTTGTGATAATATTTCATTTCCTATGACTGCTTGAAAATCTCTAACCATGACTGGATACGGATGAGGTCCAACAGCTGATCCTAAAAGATAGTATGTAGTCTTTACATTTGTAATCCAATCTCGTATTGCTTCATTGATTGCATCTTTGAGTGTCTGGGTTCCTTCTTTTACTGGATGTACAGCAGAACCCAAAAGTTTCATTCTAAAAACATTCAATTTTTGTCGCTGCGTATCTTTGTATCCCATGTATACTTCAGATTGTAATCCAAGAGTTGCACATGCCATGGCAGTTGCTACGCCATGTTGACCTGCTCCTGTCTCTGCAATGATTCTCTTCTTCTTCATTCTTTTTGCTAACAGTCCCTGTCCTAGGGTGTTGTTGATCTTGTGGGCTCCTCCGTGTAGGAGATCTTCTCTTTTTAGGTATATTTTAGCACCCCCGACAAATTCTGAGAGGTTTTTAGCAAGGTAAAGTGGGGTAGGTCTTCCGGCATATTCTCGTAAATAGTAGTCTAGTTCTTGTTTGAAGTCTTTATCGTCTTTGAATTTCAGATATGCCTGTTCCAGTTCTTCTACTGCTGGAACCAGGGTTTCAGGTATGAATCGACCGCCAAATTCTCCAAATTTACCGTTTTTTGGGTACTCTAATTTCATATTGCTAACACCAAACTTGAAACTAATCCCTTGATATCTTTACTCTTCATGATACTACTACCAACAAGAAAGGCATTGGCGCCATGCTTACTAAGAAATCTGATGTCATGAGGGGTTTCTATGCCGCTCTCAGATATGATTATTCTGTCGTCACTTCGATGGTCTTTGAGAATTGACTCTGTTGTCTTTAGATCTATTTCCAATGTGTCTAGATTTCTATTGTTTATTCCAAGCAAATCTGCATGTGTTCTAGCAGAATCTAGAAATTCATTTTTTGTATGGGATTCTATTAGTACAAGAAGATTCTTTTTGTGTGCATAATCCACAAACTCGTCTATTTCTCTTGCAAACTTTTTGTCAAAAACTGACTGGATTAAAAGAACAATATCGGCACCTAATCTCTCTGCCGCATCAATCTGCACTTTGTCTACTACTATGTCTTTCATCAACAGGGGAGCACTAACATGTTGACGGATTTTAGCAAAATATTGTGGGGATCCGTGAAAGAGATAAGGTTGGGTTAAAACAGAAAGTCCCATGGCACCACCCGCTATCATTGTTTTTGCAATTATTACAGGATCTGAAACTGGTCGTATGTTCCCAAGTGATGGTGATGAAAATTTTACTTCGGTTATGAGTGATGCATGTGCATTTTTTCTAATCTCATCTATGATATTCTTATCAGATTTTACTAGTCTGTGCTCTATGTTGTAAACTTCATCGTTGATTGCCTTCTGTGAGTTTTCTACAAGTTTCTCTAGCATGTCTTTCAATTGTTCTCAAACTCCTCCAATTTGCTAATATCGCCACAATATTTGATAAAATTTCTAAAGAGATCAAATGCTTTTCCACTATGTATTGTATCTAATGCAATTTCTAATGCCTCATCGAATTTATCTGAAATGCCGCATACCATCAAATCCAGCTGCAGCATTCAATGCTGTGACTTCTATCATTGATTTTTTTCCAGTGCCGTTTAAAACTGAAACAAATGATCTGATTGCTTCATCTTTGGTATGTATCTGAATGTCGCTGAGACTAGCTTTTGTCAACCCCATTTCTGAAGGTTCTAGCACAAAATTATGAACTTCGTTATTTTTTAAATGATGAATGTAATTTTTTGAAGTGATAGATAATTCATCTAATCCGTCATCCGAAATCACTGTCATTACATTCTCTGCACCGCGTGACTGTAGTAGCGTTATGATTCGTTGCAGGTAGACAGGTGCGAATACGCCGACTAGCTGATTTTTGACCTGTGCAGGATTGCTCAAGGGCCCAAGTAAATTAAAAGCAGTTCTTGTTCCTAGAATCTTTCTTGCTTCTGCAACATTTTTCATAGCTGGATGAAATTTCTGTGCAAACATAAATCCAATGTTGAATCTCTCAATTATGTTTTTGATCTTGTTTGGTTCCATGTTCAAATCATATCCGAAGTATTCGAATATGTCAGCACTGCCGCTTATGCCTGAAGTTGATCGGTTTCCATGCTTTGCTACCTTTCCACCGCCTGCAGCAATAACAAATGACGCAGTCGTTGAGACATTAAACGTGCTCAATTTGTCACCGCCTGTACCACATACATCAATTATTCTTCCATTGCATTTTGGTTCTATGTGTATTGCGTGCTTTTGCATCGTGTCAAGCATTGCTAAAAGCTCATCATTGGATTCGCCTTTTATAGTAAGGTTCTTGAGAAAATTTGTTGTATCTTGAATCGATGTCTTACCCATCAGTATCTCATTCATGGTGTCCCGCATTTCGTCATAGCTGAGATCTTTACTATCTGAAAGTTTTATTGTTGTTTCTAAAATCATTTTTTAATCAACTTTATGAAATTACTTAGGATCTTCTTGCCTTCGCCTGTCATGATGGATTCAGGATGGAATTGAACTCCTTCTATGAGGTATTTCTTGTGACTTATGGCCATTATCTCAGTGTCATCTTGTGCAATTGCCGTCACTTTAAGTTCGTCTGGGATTACTGTCTTGTCTCCAACTAGGGAATGGTATCTTGTAGCTCTAAATGGATTCTGAACTCCTTCAAATAATGGTGATTCATAATGTTTGACCGAGCTAGTTTTTCCATGTCTGACATTTCCAGCATTTACTACCTTGCCTCCAAATGCGTGTATTATCCCTTGATGACCTAGACAAACTCCAAGAATTGGTTTTGTGGGGCCTAGTTCTTTTATCACTCTTGGTACAAATGCCAAAATATTTTTCATCTTCAGGTGTTCCTGGTCCAGGCGAGATAATTATGGCATCATAATTTCCTTTTTTAATTTCATCTAATGTTATCCTGTCATTTCCTAATTACATCTGAATTGACCCCTAACTCACCTAATAGTTGGGCTATGTTGTACACAAACGAATCATAATTATCAATAATTAAAAATTTCATTTAGTCGCCTCCTTCAATGCTGATATCATGGCATTTGCTTTGTGTTGAGTTTCCATCCATTCGTTTTCCGCCACTGAATCTGAAACAATCCCTGCTCCTGTCTGCACAAATCCTTGTTCTCCATCTATGAAAATTGTTCTTATTGCAATTGCAAAATCACAGCATCCATTAAAAGAAAAGTATCCTACTGCTCCAGCGTAAGGTCCTCTTGCATCTGGTTCTAATTCATCTATTATTTCCATGGCGCGAATTTTGGGAGCGCCAGATACGGTTCCTGCTGGAAATACTGCCTTGATAGCGTCAAACACATCGTATTTTTTGTCAAGCGTGCCTACTACATGAGTCACGATGTGCTGTACGTGGCTGAATCTCTTCACTGCCATCAACTCTTTGACATACACAGAACCATACCTACAAACTCGTCCAATATCATTACGCCCTAGGTCTACTAACATGGTGTGTTCAGCCAATTCTTTTTCATCCATGTAATAATTCCTCTTTCATGAATTCGTTTTTCTTTTCATCATTTGTAATAGGTCTTGTTCCAGCTATGGGAAATGTTTCAACGGTGTTTCCAGTTACACGTAACAACATCTCTGGACTTGAACCTATCATTGTTCTATTGCCCAGCTTTATGTGGTAAAGATATGGTGAAGGATTGATTTGTCTGAGTGATTTGTAGACTCTTAGAAGATCCCCACTTGCATTGAAATTGAATTTTTTTGAAAGTACAACTTGAAAAATGTCACCATCATGTATGTACTGTTTTGCTTTCTTTACCATTTTCTCAAAATACTCTTTATCCATATTTTCTTTGATCTCAGATAAAGAAAATGTATCAAAGTCAGTATTGTCGTAATCTAGGCTGTTTATTCTATTTGTATCATAATAGAAATAAAATGACTTTTTTTGTTTGTTATCATAGAGAATTCCATCATTGTATATTCCAAATTCCATTATGGGCGAGCTATTTTCGTCATGCGAATTTGGAATTTTTTCCCACAATCGTATTGCATCATAATTGAATAGCACCCACTGCGCCTCCAACGTATCGGTATTTCTGATCAGAAACTTGATAGAGGAGTTTTTTGATTTCAGATAACGGATCTTTTGTTTCAATCACAGTTGACGTGCCGTTTTTGTAATGTAGTATCACTCTATCTGCAAAACACTTTGCTACAATTGGAGGGTCAAATCCCATGATTGAAGTTTCTGCAAGTTCTTCTGGTCCAGTTAATGATTCAAAGAGGAAAGAATAATCGAAATTTTCTTGAAATTTTATTATACAGATCAAATTGGGAGCCAGAATAATCTAGGGGTACTATCTTAAGGTTTGAATGCCCAAATGTGGCCACCCATACAGACCCTCCAGTTTTTGACTATATTTAAAATTAAGTCATTTTAACGAATAATTACGGTATGGTACGGTACCTTTATATGCGATCGAGACGATCTATAATGCATGTCTCAGATACTAGTTCCGCACGTAGATGGGCGTAAAACCTTGCTCTTCCAAGACTTGTATTTCTCTAAAAGAAGAGCGTCAGTAAAATCAACTGTAAAAGAAGCAACATGCACCATTTGTGATAAGGGCTTGGAGGAAGGCACCTCTGTAACTGCAAAACAGGTGGGACAAAAAATGAGATTCTTCTGCCAATACCATCTTCCAAAAGATGACTGAAAATCAGATTCTAAGGCTACCACTTGGGCTTTGTTATTGCTCCTTCAGATGCAGAAGTGACAAGCGAGGCAAATTTTGCTAATGCGCCTTTTTCGTAATTTGGCTTTCTTGGGCTCCACCGTTTTCTTCTTTCAACAAGATCAGTTTCAGGCACCATTAGGTCGATACTATTTTTTTCTATATTTATTCTAATTTCGTCGCCGTCGTTTACTAGTGCGATCGTTCCACCTACTGCCGCTTCTGGCGAAACATGTCCTATCATTAAACCGCGTGTGGCACCTGAGAATCTTCCATCTGTGACAAGAGCTACCTTTTCGCCTAACTTTTGTCCAACTAGAGCTGCTGTGACCCCGAGCATCTCTCGCATGCCCGGACCACCCTTTGGACCTTCATATCTAATTACTACTACATCGTTTTCTTTAATCTCGCGTTTTGATATTGCGTCAAATGCGTCTTCTTCTCTATCAAATACTCTAGCTTTGCCTTTGAATTCTGTTGTATGCATTCCAGCTACTTTTACAACTGCGCCTTCTGGAGCAAGAGTTCCTCTTAATATTGTTAGAGTCCCCACATCGTGAATTGGTGTTTCTATGGACTTGAGAACTTTTTGATTCTCGCCAAACGAGAGTTGCATTGAATCCAAATTCTGTTTTAAGGTCTTTCCTGTCACAGTTAACGTGTTTTCATTTAAAAGGTTTTTTTTCTGCAAATTCTTCATTACTAGTGGTATGCCACCTATTTTGTCAAGATCTAACATAACGTAAAATCCTCCTGGTCTCATGTCTGCAATATGCGGTGTTCGTTTTCTTACTTTTTCAAAATCTTCAAGAGTCAGGTTTACGCCAATTTCTCTAGATAACGCCAGAAGATGCAACACTGCATTTGTAGAGCCGCCTATGGCATTTGCAATAGTTATTGCGTTTTCAAATGCCTCGTAGGTGAGAATATCTTTTGGTCTTATCCCGTTTTCGAGTAAATTCATCACTGCTTTACCGCTCTGATAAACAAATTTTTCCCTTCTGGGATCTTCTGCAGGAGGAGATGCACTTCCTGGTAATGCAAGTCCTATGGCTTCGCTGATTGATGCCATGGTATTTGCTGTATACATGCCTCCGCAAGAACCAGCATTTGGACAAGCGACATTTTCCAAATTCTTGAGTGCCTCAAGAGTTAACTGACCTGCATCATATGCTCCCACTGCTTCGTACACATCTTGAATAGTAACCTGTTTTCCTTCATACATCCCTGGCATTATGGTTCCGCCATAAACGAAAACTGATGGGATGTTTAATCGTGCCATTGCCATCATTGAACCTGGCAAGCTCTTATCGCAGCCTGCTATTCCCACAAGGCCGTCATATTGATGTGCTCTGACCATTAATTCGATAGAATCAGCTATGACTTCTCTACTGACCAGCGAGATGATTTCATACCTTCGTGACCCATGGCTATTCCATCACTCACTGCGATTGTAGAAAACTCTCGGGGAGTTCCACCGGATTCTTGAACTCCTGCCTTTGCATGTAGAGCTAATCTGCCAAGGTGAATGTTGCACGGAGTGGCTTCATTGCCTGTATGCGATACGCCTACAAATGGTTTTTCAAGATCACTATCTGTTAATCCAGTGGCCTTGTACATGGCTCTGTGAGGAGCTCTTGAAGGACCTTCAACTACATTTCGGCTTGATATTTCCATTAGATAACAATACTCTCATACGATAGTATAATTTTAGCCTTCTCAAGAATTAGTAAGTTGATTTTTACTGAATTTCTTGAACTAGCCGAAATCTTTAGTTGTTGCAAATTTTTGGTAATTCAATGATGAATGTTGTACCTTTGTTTATTTGAGTCTGCGATGTTATTGTGCCGCCATGTTTTTCAATGATACTCTTACAACTTACCAGTCCCAAACCAGTTCCTATCTGTCTTGTTGTAAATAATGGTTCAAATATTTTTGGCAATAGGTCTTGTGGGATTCCAGGACCAGTATCTTCTATTTCAATAGTTGTTGTTTTTTCTTCATTTTTTATTCTTATGTCTATATTCCCTATTCCATTCATAGCCTGAACTGCATTCATTATCAAATTTGAAAAAACTATCTCTAATTTGGATGCATCACAGATTGCGTTTGTATCTGTTTTTGGAAGATCTATTGCAACCTGTTGTAAATTAATTTTTGATATGGCTACATTCAAAATATCAAGCAACGAACTATCATGAAGATCCAAAGGTTTAGGCCAAACATATTCTAGTACCTCTTCTATTTGATGAGATATTCTAACAGTGGCTCTTTCTATTCTCTCAAGATCTACTCTTGTTTTATCATCTTGATTGTTGGTTCTCATCTTCATCAATTCTATGCTATTTTTAATAACTGATAATGGATTCTTAAGGTCATGCGCAATACGAGCTGAAAGTACTCCCATGTCGCTGATCCGCTTTACTTTTTGTTGTTCTATTTCTTCTCTTGCAATGTACATTTCTGTCATGTCTCTTAGGGCTGCTATGCGTTCGATGAGGTCACCATTTTTGTCATAAAGGTTAGTGGCACTAAGTAATGTAGGAAAAATAGTATCGTCTTTTCTTTTAAGCCAAATCTCTCGGTTTATTATTATGCCTGTCTCTCTCCATTTTTTTAGAGCATCCTGCATTTCATGCGATACTTCTGATCAGCAGTATGGAAAAATATTGATTTTCCAAGGATTTCTTCTTTTGAATAACCCAGTTTTTTAGCATAAGTCTTATTACAATCTAAAATTCGTCCATCTAGTGTCAATTGTACGCAAAAGGTCGGGAGAATGTTCGTAAAGACTCCTATATCTTAATTCTGTCTCCAATAGAATTTCATTTGAGGTGCGAATCTGTTCATATTGCTCTTGCAAAATCTTCTCATGCTCCACCAGTCGCTTTTGGGCATTGTGAATTTCAGAAATATCTTTGATAGTTGTATTACTTCCAATCAGTTTCCCATCTGTGTCATAAAGGTTAGTGGCACTAAGTAATGTAGGAAAAATAGTATCGTCTTTTCTTTTAAGCCAAATCTCTCTGTCCAGAACGTTTCCATTTGTCTTCCAAATCCTAAATGATTCTTTTAATGCATCTAAACTATTTTCTGTCACATGTTCAAATATGGATGCACCGATAATTTCTCCTCTTGCATATCCCAATTTTTTTGCGTAGGTTTGATTGCAGTCTATTATGACTCCGTCCAAATTTATTGTGCGTAAAAGATCAGGAGAATTGTCATACAAACTTCGATATTTCTGTTCGACACTACTGTAACGTTCCATTAGTGCATCAAGATTTTTTTCAATAAAATTTTCATATTCCTTAGTTTTCTCAGCACTGTATTGTGTATGTGATTCCATATCTATCATTATTTCATGACCTGGTAAACCGTTTTTTTCCCATGAACATGTAAAAATTTGAAGTTATATTCCATGCATTTGTCTCTGATATATGTTATAATCAATTATGTTGTTTTCGATCTAAACAAGCTTGTCCTCATTTTACGTGTGTTAGCGAATATTTTATTATGTTTCTAAAACCCTAAAAATATTTGACACGTATACATGTAGAATAATTATAATCTGTGCTATGATGCAGGAATCTGTAGTATCAATGGTAGGAGATAATGCATCAGGATTTGTTACTCCTTGCCACACAAATATCTGAGCAGTATAAGTTCCAGATGTTTTTGGTATCCATGATTGGACTCAAGCTCATGTTTTGATCAGGTAGTAATGAACCAGTTATCCATGATAGGGAAAGCGTGATTCCATTGCTGTCTTGAATTTGCACAAGATATGCAAATGACTGATCTTTGTTTACTTTGTTTGTGACATCTGATACGATTTGTACCTGTTGACCGGTCATTACCTTGTCAAGAGTCTTTCCAGTAGAATCAATCATTCTTGCATTGCTGACAGGAACTCTTTCTAGTGGAGGTAGAATTGTGCCAACTGTAGTGGTTGAAAGTAATTGTGATTGATGCAGTTGAAGAATATGGAGAAGGCAACGTCCTGTCGATATATTCTCCTGTAACAGTATCTCCATCAGATACATGTAGTCTGTTTCCAGAAGAAGGGTATTGCGTGACAAAGTTTACTGTTCCTTGAAAAATGCCTGATCCAGCACTTGTTTCGGTCATGGTGATCTTGGTGCCTCCAGAATCAGAATCTGACCAGACACTTGTATCAAACTTGCTTATTGTGCCTGGATTCAAACTCATGTCGGGGTCAATAATTTGTAGTATTCCTTGGCCATTTGATGGATAGTTTGATTGTAACCACTGGATTTCTCCCATGTGCCATCGAATAAGTGCAGAGCCTGTTACTGTCTGGTCTCGAGAATATTCAAACGAGACTGATATTCCGTCGTTTCCTGTGCTTGGAATCATGCCATCGGTGGGACCGCAGATGGAGTTGCATGTAGACATGATACCTGATGGGTTCTCACCATTTCCCATCTATTCCTCCTGATCCTTTTTGACTTGGGTCGCCGGTAAGATCAATGTATCCAGAAAAAATGCCTGTATTGACCCCTGTTTCAACTAGTTTGTATGGTATACAATGTCCCGTAGTACAGACATTCACCTTGTCATCCTGTGTGTCGCCTATGGTGTCAATCAGGTTTGGATCAGAATTGAAATCTGGTGCATATACTGTAATGTTAACACGATCTGTCCAAGAAAACACCTTTTTGTCAAACTGAATTGGTGAGCTGGTTGTACCAGATGAAATAATTACATTTTGGTTGGATTGTGCATTTGCATATGGAATGATATAGTGAAATGAATAAAATGCAAATAATGAATGACATGAAAGGAATGAAAATCCACAATTTTGATGTCGACTTATTTTTCAATCTGATTTCTTAAAATCGGTGGCACGTTTTGTACTTTGCCATTTTAAATAAGAAAATCATTCATAACCAGACATTTTGAAAGTTTATCCAGTTTCAGCAGTCATGTTGTAAAACATGTTAAGATGTTTACTGGACCAAAATCCTATGCTCATCATATTTCTGTACTTGTACTCAAATCCTTTTTAAAATACTTGCCTTTTACCTTATAGATAAGATAAGTTTTCAGAAGATTCCTCCTGGCTTCTTTCCAATATGGAATACATGGGGGTTCAAGTCTTGTTAGCGTTTTTTTCTTGATGAATCCTACCGTCATGATATCTGCTCGAAATATGGAATGCAGTAACCAGTCAAAGGCAACTTTTACCTTCTTCTCATTTGTGGGTAGGTGCGACCAATAAAATAATCTCCACAAGAGCCAAGCACGAAATCCGTATACTTTTCTTCCATTGATTAATGCTACTCCGGTACATTTCCCAATTGTGGCCATGACTCCCTTTGTTTTTATAATCGAACATTTTCATTGCATCTTCGTGACCTTTTATTTCCGCTGCTAGGTTTTCTGATACCATTTTTGCTTGTCTTATTGCGATTTGCGCTGTAGTTGGATATACAGTGTCATTGCGAGGATCTATCAAATGTGCACAATCTCCAAGCGCAAATATGTTGGGATATTCTTTGAGTCTGAGATAGCTGGTCAACTACTACCCTGCCAGAGCCTCCATGTTCACACTTGAGTGAAGATATTAGGGGATCTACTATGACTCCTCCTGCCCACACCAAAGTTGCACATGGTATAATTGTGTTATCGCTGAGTAAGACATGATCTTCTCCTGCATCAACTGCTTTTGTGTTTGTTATTACCTCAATTCCTGACTTTCGTACATACTGTAACGCAAACTCGCCAAGTTCTTCTCCAACCTCTGGCAGAATTCCATTTCTTGCTGAGACTATTATTACGCGTATATTCTTTGAATCGATATTTTTGTAAAAGTTTCTTACTGCATCATGTAGGAAATGATTGATCTCTGTCGCAATTTCTATTCCAGCAAATCCTCCTCCCTACCACAACAAATCGCAGTAATTGCTCCTGAAGTATTTTGTCTCTCTCCTGATCTGCACATTCTAGTACACTGATTATGTGATTTCTAATTGCGATGGCGTCTTCTAATGTCTTGATTGTAAACGCGAATTCTTCAATGTTTCACATTTCCAAAAAAGTTATCTTTGCTTCCCATTGCAAGAATTAGATAATCATACTCAAGCATAGTTTCTTTCTGGTCAAATATTCTGATTACTGATACTGCTTTATTTTCTAGATCAATTGAAAGAATTCTTGCGTGGCAAAAGGTTGCTGTCTTACAAAAAGTTCTGATTGGAGTTGAGATGTCGCTTGGATGGAGCATGCCAGAAGAAATTTCGGGCAGCATTGGTGTGAAGAGGAAAAAATTATCTTGACTGATCAAAGTTATTTCTGCGTTATTGCCAAATTTGTTCTGAATCTCTCGCAACACATTGCTGCCTGCAAAACCTCCTCCAAGTATTAGGATCTTTGTTTTACGTGGTGATCTTGAACTAAATTTACGTATCATTTTCTTATATCACTTGGTGCCTAGGTATAAAGACTGTAATTGAATTAACCACATTTCTATTTTCAAACTATATTGCAAAAGTCACTAAATCTATAGCTTTACTGAGGTGAACAAACTACCTAGAATTTGTTTACAAGAGGGTACTTTTTGACTTGTACTAAATTGGTCAATTATTTCTAATTTAATTAACACTTCTTCACAATTCTACCTATTTTTAATAATTTTTGTTATTGGAAGGATGATGATGCGGCATATAGTGTTGTTATTGATACGTTAGGTCTATTCTCATTGACTGTTATTCCAGCATATGCTGAAGTAATATCATTACAAACTGATAGGACATTATATGCTGATAGATATGAATGTGTATTTTACAGGTACTGTAGATGCAACAGACTCACAAAAAGCAGTAAATCTTGTAATACATGATCCTAATGGTAAACTCGTCTTGATTACTGGTACTGTCTCTAAACCTGATGGAAGTTTTCAGATAACTATCAACACAGACGATCACGACCCAGTTCTCACTTGCAGGAACATATGATGCAACAGCATTTGTTGGTGACGAATCTGGTAAAAAGACCTATACTTTTTGATTTCTCTCCTAATGGCTCGCCAATAGTCCATCAAACTCCTGTAACTCAAAACAACACACAATTCTCCCAGAATCCTAATGAAAGTAACCCAATATCGCAGACTTTTAATCAACATGAATTGGCATTGCGTGAAAGCATATCTGTTAACGACACTATGGCCTTGACCAAAATCAATCCTGCATTCTCGGATTCAGAACCATCTCAACCCAGTTATGATTTTAAAAATATTCTTTATCCTGTTATGGCTATTTGCTGGAGCAGGTATAGTAGGATTTATCTTGTATCGTAAAAAAGTAAGACGCTTCTAAATCTGGAACTGTCAAGTTCTGAATCTACATCGCTATACACAGGGGGATGAAACTCGAGGAAATTATGCACTAGGTATTCTAAAAAACAGATTGGCTAAAGGCGAGATTACAATTGAGGAATTTAAGGTACTAAAAGATGCTCTAAGTGAACCTTAAGGTACGAGCGTGAAAGAATCTAATTGTGCTAACTGGTTAGATATCTGAGTAGAGTTCTCATTGCCGTATGATATGAGGACTCGATCAGTTTTGTTTTATGACATAATTACTAATGTCTTGGAGTTGATGGTGGTTTACAAAGAACTTGAGACTGTATTTGTCATCTGTACAAAATGTACGCTTGTCAGGAAATGTAAAACACTTGTCAGTTAAT